>NZ_JAATJA010000001.1:105018-436527 GCF_011927665.1 Desulfobaculum xiamenense | reverse complement strand
GCGACCCTGCACTCACCCCGCTCTCTCCACAAAAGTCTCCGCACACTTCAGCGCCCAAACGCAAAAGGCCCCGGCATATGCCGGGGCCTTGTCATTTCAAAAACGGGTCAGACGCCTCTCGCGCCGGGAATCAGGCCTTCTTCGCCTGCCGCCCCACGCTGAAGTAGGCGAAGCCGGAGGCCGCCATCTCCTCGGGGGAGTACAGATTGCGTCCGTCGAAAACGATGGGCGCGCTCAACGTGGCCTTGATGCGGTCGAAATCGGGCTTGCGGAACTGGTTCCACTCGGTGACCACGGCAAGCGCGTTGGCGCCTTCAAGGGCGGCATACTGCTCGTCGACGATCTCCACAAGGTCGTTGCCCTCAAGAGCCTTGCGGGTGTTGGGACCGGCGACCGGGTCGAAGGCCTTCACGCGCATGCCGCGCTCGGTCAGGTGACGGATGGTCACCAGCGAGGGGGCTTCGCGAATGTCGTCGGTGTTGGCCTTGAAGGCCAGACCCCACAGGGCCAGCGTCTTGCCTTCCACGCCACCCTGATCGGCGAAGTAGTTCTCGATCTTGCGGGCCACGGTGAACTTCTGGGCGTCGTTCACCGCGTCCACGGACTGAAGCAGACTCGGGGTGTGGCCGCTTTCGAGGGCGGTGGTGATGAGCGCCTTCACGTCCTTGGGGAAGCAGGAGCCGCCGTAGCCGACGCCGGGGTAGATGAAGTGGTAGCCGATGCGGTGATCGGAACCGATGCCGAGGCGCACGTCACGCACGTCCGCGCCGACCTTCTCGCAGATGTTGGAAATTTCGTTGATGAAGGAAATCTTGGTGGCCAGCATGCAGTTGGCGGCGTACTTGGTCATCTCCGCGCTGCGCACGCCCATGACGATGAGCTTCTCGCGGCTACGCGCGAAGGGCGCGTACAGGGAGCGCATCACCTCGGCGGACTCGGCGTTGTCCGTACCGAGCACCACGCGGTCGGGCTTCATGAAGTCATTGACGGCGTCGCCTTCCTTGAGGAACTCGGGGTTGGAGACCACGTCGAAGTCGATGTCCATGCCGCGCTTCGCAAGCTCCTCGGCCACGATGGCCCGCACCTGATCGGCGGTGCCGACCGGAACGGTGGACTTGTCCACGACGATCTTGGGGTCCTTCATGTGCTGGCCGATCTCGCGCGCAACCTGATGCACGAAGCGCAAATCGCAGCTTCCGTCCTCGCGGCAGGGAGTGCCCACGGTAATGAACACGACACGCGCCTTCTCCAGACCGTCGGCAAGGCTGGTGGTGAACACAAGCCGCCCCTGCGCGGCGTTGCGGCGGACCATATCCTCAAGGCCCGGCTCGTAGATGTGAACCTTGCCGCTACGCAGCGTCTCGACGACCTTGGGATTCACGTCGACGCACACCACGTTGTTGCCCATCTCGGCGAAACACGCGGCGCTCACCAAACCGACATATCCGGTACCGACTATGCATACATTCATTATCTAGACCTCTTGAGGACGATTCTCGATTCATCAAAAAATGCTGAACAAAGGCGGGAAGCTACAGCCAGAGCCACTTCAAGTCAAGCCGAACCGGAAGACCTCCGATCCTGCCTGTTCTACCACTTTACCCCGAAATCACAAGCTTTCCCTTGACTTTCGGCGGGTGTTGGCGACAATTTCGTCAAAGCGGGTCCTGTCGCCGGGCTTCCGGCGTATCCCGCGCTCGAAACTTTTCGAAAAGGACCACAGGAAATGCCTTCACTTGCAGTCAATGTCGATCATATCGCCACGCTCAGGCAGGCACGTCTGGGCAAGGAACCCGATCCCGTCACCGCCGCGCATCTGGCCGAACTGGCCGGTGCCGAATGCATAATCTGCCATCTGCGTGAAGATCGCCGCCACATTCAGGATCGCGACGTCGACCTGCTGCGGGCCACCATCAAGACGACGCTGAGCCTCGAAATGGCCGCCACCCCGGAGATGCAGAGCATCTGCCTGCGCGTGCGCCCCGACATGACCTGCCTCGTTCCCGAAAAGCGCGAAGAGCTGACCACGGAGGGCGGTCTGGACGTGGCCTCCCGCGTGGAGGAACTGCGCGCCTTCCTGAAGCCCATCCACGAGGCGGGCATCCGCTCCAGCCTGTTCATCGACGCGGATCCCGAGCAGATCGAGGCCGCGGCCACCATCGGCACCGAATTCATCGAAATCCACACCGGCCACTACTCCGACGCGGACACTCCCGCTTCGGCCAAGGCCGAGCTGGAAAAGATCCTCGCCGGAATCCGCCACGCGCAGAACCTCGGCCTGAAAGTGAACCTCGGCCACGGGCTGGACTACGTGAACATCCGCCCCTTCGCAAAGGTTCCCGGCATCAACGAATACTCCATCGGCCACAGCATCATCACCCGCGCGGCCTATGTGGGCATTTCGCAGGCCGTGCGCGAGATGTGCGAACTCGTGCACTCGTTTGTGGACTAGGGGCCGATATCGATGATCATCGGCCTCGGCCTCGACGTCGTTGAACTCGCCCGCATAGAGCAGGCCGTCGCCCGGCATGGCGATCATTTCATCGACCGCATACTCACGCCGAACGAACGCAGCGCCATGCCCGCCGTCGCAACCCCCTACCTCGCCGCCCGCTTCGCCGCCAAGGAAGCGGCAGCCAAGGCGCTTGGCACGGGCATAGCGAAGGGCGTAGGCTTCCAGACCATCGAAATCCGTCGGCTGCCCTCGGGCCAGCCGCAGCTGGAACTGCTTGGGGCCGCTCGCGAACTGGCCGAAAGCCTCGGCGTCAACACCACACATATCAGCCTGACCCACGGTCGCGACATCGCATCGGCCGTGGTCGTCCTGGAGAAGAATTAGCATATGGAAATGTACCATTCCGTTCCGCTGCCCACGCCCGAGGAAATGGCGACGTGGGACCACGCCACCATCGAGGATTTCGGCCTCCGTCAGGAAGTGCTCATGGAAAACGCCGGTCTCGGCGCGTTCGGCGTGCTTGAGGAAACCATCGGCTCCGTGGACGGGCTTACGGCCCTCGTCGTGGCCGGTCCCGGCAACAACGGCGGCGACGCCTTCTGCGTGGCACGCCACCTCGCCAACGCAGGCGCGCAGGTGCTGGTGCTCCACACCGCCCGCAAGAAGGAATACCGTGGCGCGGCCGCTGCCAACCTGCGCCTTGCCCAAAAGATGGACATCCTGCTCGAATACCTCGCACCGGGGCATTCCATCCTCGAACTGACCCACGAATACGGCGAGCCGGACATCGTGGTGGACGGTCTGTTCGGCACCGGCCTTTCCGGCGCACTGCGCGACTACGCGCAGGAATGGATCGAGGAGCTGAACGCCTTCAGCGGCTCGGCCTTCGTCCTCGCGCTGGACATTCCCTCCGGCCTGTCCGGCCTGACCGGCGAACCCTGCCCCGTGGCCATCATGGCCGATACCACAGTGACCTTCGAGGCGGCCAAGCTCGGCCTCGCCATGCCCGGCGCGGCGGAATACACCGGAGACGTGCACGTCTGCGGCATCGGCATTCCCGAATTCATCAAGCACTCCACCCCGGCCACCTCGGCCATGCTCACCGACGGCGTGCTGGAGCTGCTGCCCTCGCCGCATCCGGAGATGCACAAGGGCACCGCTGGGCACGTGCTCGTCCTTGGCGGCTCCACGGGCCTGACCGGTGCGCCGCATCTGGCCGCCCTTGGCGCGCTGCGCGCCGGTGCGGGCATGGTCACAGTGGGCTGCCCGGCAGGACTCGCCCACGAGGTCAAGGCCTGCAACCCGGACATCATGACCCTGCCCCTCGGCAGCGGCACGAACTGGAACGAGGGCATGGCGCAGGATCTGGCCCCGCACATGGAGCGCTACACCGCAGTGCTCGTCGGCCCCGGCATGGGACGCGACGAAAGAGTTCTCGAATTTCTCACCGCACTGGCGGGCCTGGATCTGCCCCCCGTCGTCCTCGACGCGGACGCCCTGTTCTGGCTGGCCAAAAAGCCCGAGCTTGCCAAGCTCTTCCAGTGCGCGAAGATCGTCACTCCCCATCCCGGCGAGGCCGCACGCCTGCTCGGGAAGACCGGGGAGGACATCCAGTCTGTCCGTCTCGCCTCGGCACAGGCGCTGGCCGCCGCAGTGGACGGCACCGCCGTACTGAAGGGCGCGGGCACGGTCATCGCCCTGCCGGACAGCAGGGCCTTCGTCTCTCCCTTTGCAGTATCCAATCTGGCCGTTGCCGGTTCCGGCGACGTGCTGGCGGGACTGATCGCCAGCCTGCTCGCCCGCGGACTCGAACCCGAGGACGCGGCCTGTCTTGGCGTTTACTGGCATGGTCTCGCCGGTGATCTGCTCTCTGCGGACTTCCCCGCGCGGGGCAACACGGCCAGCGAAATCGCACACGCCCTGCCTCGGGCGCTGAAGGAGACTGTCGATGCTTAAGGCCAAGGACATCATGACTCCGAACCCCATCACCCTCTACCCGGACGACGACATCGTTTCCGCCGCGCAGACCATGCTTGAGAAGCGCATCAACGGAATTCCCGTGCTGGACGAGGGCGGCAGCGTGGTGGGCATCCTCTGCCAGAGCGACCTCGTCGCCCAGCAGAAGAAGCTCAAGCTGCCGTCGGTGTTCACCCTGCTGGACGGCATGATTCCCTTTTCCTCCACGCGGGACTTCGAGCGTGAATTGCAGAAGATGACGGCCATGACCGTCGCGCAGGCCATGACCCCCAATCCGGCCACCGTCTCGCCCGAGACGCCGCTGGACGAGGTGGCCTCCCTGATCGTGGAGCGCAAGTTCCACACCCTGCCAGTGGTGGAGAACGGCCATCTGGTCGGCATCATCGGCAAGGAAGACATCCTGCGCACCCTGCTGCCCAAGGACTAGCCCCCGTGACCGAACCGGAATCCTTCCGTCTGGAACTTCACCTTGACGACGAAGCCGCCACGCTCGCGCTGGGCCAACGCCTTGCGCGAGCCGTGGCGGAAATCGGGGTGGGCATCAACATTCTTCTAAACGGCGACCTCGGCGCGGGAAAGACCACTCTGGTGAGAGGGCTGGCCGCCGCGCTGCCCGGCGGGGCGGACGCGCGCGTATCCAGCCCGAGTTTCAACATCATGAATCTCTACCCCACCACGCCGGAGGCCGCCCATTTCGACCTCTATCGTCTGGAATATCAGGAACCGGACGAGTCCCTGCTCGAATTTCTCCAGGACGACGACACCCTCGTCATCGTGGAGTGGGTGCAGTACCTCGACAAGAGCTTCTGGCCCGACGATTTTCTACTGCTCGAATGGCGTCCGGCAACGGCGGGACGCACAATCGAGTTGACTGCAACCGGAAAGAACGCCATTAAAACCCTTCGCGCCGCATTCTAGGTCTACGCACTGGCAATCATTGCGGGCGCGCCCGGATACACCCCAACATTTCGTGAGGAGCGAAGCTTCGATGGGCATCATTGTTCAGAAGTTCGGCGGCACGTCCGTCGCCAATCTCGACTGCATGCGCAAAGTGCAGAGCAAGGTCGAGCAAGCCCTCGCCGATGGACACAAGGTCGTCGTTGTGCTCTCTGCCATGTCCGGAGAGACCAACCGCCTCCTTGCTCTGGCAAGGGAATGGTCCTCGACCCCCGACGCCGCCGAGATGGACTCCCTCGTTTCCACGGGCGAGCAGGTCTCGGTTTCCCTTTTCACCATGCTGCTGAAGGACGCGGGCATCCACGCCCGATCCCTTCTGGGCTTCCAGGCCGAAATCACCACCGACAAGAAATACGGCCGCGCACGCATCCTGAACATCAACAGCGACAAGCTGAAGGCCTTGCTTGAGGACCATGACGTCCTCGTCATCGCGGGCTTTCAGGGCTGCGATGAGGACAGGCGCATCACCACGCTGGGACGCGGCGGTTCCGACACCTCCGCGGTGGCGCTGGCCGTCGCCGTTGGTGCCGACTTCTGCGAAATCTATACGGATGTCGATGGCGTCTACACCACGGACCCCAACATCGAGTCCCGCGCCCGCAAGATCCCCAAGATCAGCTACGACGAGATGCTCGAAATGGCATCCATGGGCGCCAAGGTGCTCCAGATCAGGTCCGTTGAATTCGCAAAGAAATACAATATGACCGTGCACGTGCGCTCCACATTCTCCGACTGTCCCGGCACGATCGTAACCCAGGAGGATCAAAGCATGGAAGCCGTTCTGGTTTCTGGCATCGCATATGATAAGGATCAGGCCCGCGTGACGCTGCTCGACGTCTATGACCGCCCCGGCGTGGCCTCCTCGCTGTTCACCCCCCTTGCCGACTCGGGCATCGTCGTGGACATGATCATCCAGAATACCAGCCGCGACGGTCACAAGACCGACATGACCTTCACCGTGCCCCGTGCCGACCTTGACCTCACGATGAAAATCATCAATGACATCAAGGATACCCTTGGTGCGAACGAGGTGCTCTACGACGAGCAGGTCTCCAAGGTCTCGGTCATCGGCGTGGGCATGCGCAGCCACTCCGGCGTCGCTTCCCGGATGTTCCGTGCCCTGAAGGACGAGGGCATCAACATCCTCATGATCTCCACCTCCGAGATCAAGGTCACCTGCCTCATCGAGGAGAAATACACCGAGTTGGCCGTGCGCACCCTGCACGAAGCTTTCGAACTGGAGAAAGACAGGATGAAGTGTTGATGCCATGAAACAAATCTCCATCTACGACACCACGCTAAGAGACGGGACCCAGGCCGAGGAAATCAGCCTCTCCACCGCAGACAAGATCCGCATCGCCGGAAAGCTCGACGCGCTGGGCGTAGATTACATCGAAGGCGGTTGGCCCGGTTCCAACGAAACGGACCGCTCCTTCTTTCAGGAGATCAGGCAATACGACCTTTCGCATTCGCGGATCGCGGCCTTTGGAAGCACATGCAATCCCAAAGGCCGCGCCGCGGATGATGCGAACCTCCGCGCCCTCGTCGAGGCCGAACCGGACGCCGTCACCCTCTTCGGCAAGACGTGGGATCTGCACGTCACCGAGGCCTTGCGCGTCAGTCTGGAGCGCAACCTCGACATCATCTCCGATTCCATCTCCCACATGTGCGCCCACGCGCCCGAGGTCTTCTTCGACGCCGAACACTTCTTCGATGGCTACCGAAAGAACCCGGACTACGCGCTTGCCTGCCTGCGCCACGCCCACGAGGCCGGGGCGAAGGTCCTTGTGCTGTGCGACACCAACGGCGGCTCGCTGCCCTTCGAGGTCCGCGAGATCGTGCAGACGGTGCGCGCGGCGCTGCCCGAGGCACAGCTCGGCATCCACACGCACAACGACTCCGAAACCGCCGTGGCCAACGCCGTGGAAGCGGTCTTCGCAGGCGCGGTGCAGGTGCAGGGCACCATCAACGGCTTCGGCGAACGCTGCGGCAACGCCAACCTCTGCTCCATCATCCCCAATCTGGAGCTGAAAAGCGGGGGGCGCTTCCGCTGCCTGCCCGAGGGCAGACTCAAGCTGCTCACGTCCACCAGCCAATTCGTCTCGGAACTCTGCAACCTGCGGCCCTTCATGCGCCAGCCCTACGTGGGCAAATCCGCCTTCGCGCATAAGGGCGGCGTGCACGTCAGCGCCGTGCTGCGCAATCCCGAGACCTACGAGCACGTCCGACCGGAACTCGTCGGCAACGAGCAGCGCGTGCTGCTTTCTGACCTCTCCGGCCGCAGCAACATCCTGTTCATGGCCAAGAAGTACGGCTATGCGCTGGATAAGAACGACTCCGCCGTCCTCGACCTGCTCGACGAGGTCAAAACGCGCGAAAGTCAGGGCTACGAATACTCCACGGCCGAGGCCTCTTTCGAACTCATGTTTTTCAAGGCCATGGGCTGGTCCAAGCGCTATTTCCACCTCATCAACTTCAACGTGGTCGATTCCATGCGCGAAGGCTTCACCGAGCCATACGCCGAGGCCACAGTCATGCTGAAGGTCGGTGGAATGGTGGAGCACACGGCGGCCACGGGTCAGGGCCAGGTCAACGCTCTCGACGTCGCCCTGCGCAAGGCGCTCACGCCGTTCTACCCCACCCTTGGTGAGATGCGACTGGAAGACTTCAAGGTCCGCGTGCTGCACGGCGTCATGCGCGACTCCGGCGGCACGGCCTCCGTCGTGCGCGTTCTCATCGAATCCGCCGACGCCACGGACCGCTGGACCACCGTTGGCGTGCATTACGACGTCATCCACGCCAGTTGGCAGGCCCTCGTGGACTCCATCAACTACAAGCTCTTCAAGGACGATCCCAAGAAATTCCCCGTGGGGGGCAAGCACTTTCCGCAGTCGGAGCCGAAATGAGCATCTCCATCTCCATTCTCGTAGACAACACCTCGCTTAATCCCACTCTGAAGCACGAACACGGCTTTTCCTGTGCCGTGGGCCTCGCCAACGGCAACCTGTGGCTGTGGGATTCCGGCGCGACCAGCGCTTTTCTGGACAATGCCGCAATCATGGGCGTGAATCCGGTCCGGGCCACGGGCATGGCACTCTCCCACGGTCACTGGGACCACGCGGGGGGCATCGCCCCTCTGCTCCGCTACGGCTTCACCGCGCCCATCCACGCCCATCCAGAATACCGCCGCGACCGCTACGACCTCGAAGAGGGCAAGGCTCCGCGCTTCATCGGCATTCCCGAACTCCCCGCTGGCACCCCCACCCCGGACATGCGCAGCCTGACCGACGGCCAAACGCTGGACCACGGACTAACGGCCATCACCGACATCGTCCGCACTCCCGGATTGTTCGAGGCCATCGACGGCTTCTACCGCGACCCGCAGGGAAAGGAGCAGGACCACGTGCCCGATGACGCCTGTCTCGTTCTCGACACGGCAAGCGGCATGGTGCTGCTGCTGGGCTGCTGCCACAGCGGCGTCGCGAACACGCTGAATCATCTTCGCGAAACGCGCGGCATCGACCGCCTGCATACGGTCGTCGGCGGCACGCACCTCATGGACGCCACGCAGGACGCCATCCGCGAATCCGCAAACGCGCTGGAGGCCTTCCACGTGGAGCATGTCTACCCCGCCCACTGCTCAGGCGAAAGGGGACTCAAGGGACTTTCCGAGCTGCTGCCCGGACGCGTCCACGCCGCTGGCAGCGGCCTGCGGCTCGAATTCTAGCCGCGCACATGCTTCGGCGAGCTTCTCGACAGAAGCCCCGCCGTTGGTGCACCATTGAAGAATTGAGGTCGAACCGGACATTTCGGTGAGGCCTTCTGCTTCCGGCCCTTAACGTTTCGGGGAAAGTGACGATAAATGGGCATGATGCAGACACATTTCCCGTCCAGTACCACCCGGACGCGCCTTGTCGCGTGCGCACGCCATGTCGCATGCGCGTCAGGGCGATTCGTCCGTTGCATCCTTCGCCCACTCTCCGAAGAGGAATCCGCCGCCGTGGTGCGCCTTTTGCGCCAACGCGGCATGACCGGCCTGATCGCGGACGCCGCGCGCAGCGCCCTGCGCGGGACGGCCAGCGCCTTCGTCTCGCCCATCCGGGCAGTCATGAACGGCACCATACATGGCAAGGGAGTTCTCTACCCTGCCGTCATCCTCGGCTATGTCCTTGGCGTCTTTTCCCTCGAATACGCGCTGATCGCTTCACTCGCCCCGGCCCCGAACCTTCCGGCCCGCATCGCCGCGCACGACGTCAGCCCCGAGGCCGAAGCCATGCGCGACCTGATCGGCGCGGTCTATCCGGCCGCCCTCGATCCGCTGCCCGGCCCGGAACACTTCACGACCCGCCTGCCCCTCGAATTTCCCGTGCCATGGGAAACTGACGACGCGGAACCGTGTCTGGCCATGCTCTCGAACTCCCCGCATCCGCTGCTGTGCACCACATCGCGCATGCTTCCGGCGCTTCCGCGCTCGGCCCGCGTGGCCCACGGCAGCGTCTCGCGGCACATCGTGCGCCTGCCCGTGGACAAGGACGCTTTCCATCCGCTGGACAAGGAGCGCTTCCTCGAAATCGCGAGCAACCCCGAAAAGCTGCGGCGGCTGTTCGCCATGGTCGAGACGCAGATGCCGCCACTGGCCGCGCTGGAGAACACGGCCGAGACGGCCATTGCCCCACCTGTGACGCGGCTGGACAGAATCCGCGAGAAGATCGCGCATCGCCGCTCGCTTGGCGGGCTGTGCGCCATGTTCGAATCCGGCGTTCGCGGCGTGTACGCCATCGGCTACGACCACAAGGGCGGCACGTCCTACGGCAAGTACCAGATGTCCTCGCGCAAGGGCACCATGCGCCGCTTCGTGAGCTATCTCGACACGCGCGCGCCTTCGCTGGCGCGGCGGCTGAAGCGATGCGGCCCGGCCAACACCGGCACCACCGATGGCGTCATGCCGGACGAATGGCGCAGAATTGCGGGCGAATTTCCCCGCCTCTTCGAACGCCTGCAGGACGACTTCGTCCACAATACCTACTACTCGCCGACGCTTCGCGAAATCCGCTCGCGCACGGGCATAGACCTCGACGCCCACCCCGTGGTCCTGCGCGAGGTGCTGTGGAGCACCGCCGTGCAGCACGGCCCCCTCGGCAGCGCCGGCATCTTCGAGCGCGCCGAACAGCGCGCCAGAATGCGCCCGGCATCGGAATACCACCGAGCGCTGGTCGTGGAGATATTCCGCGAGCGCGAGGCCCGAGTGCGCAACAAATGCCACCCGGAGCAGCTTCGCCCGCTCATCCAGCGCCTGCGTCAGGAACGGACCATAGCCCTGTCCCGCTTGCAGAAGCCAGTCCTCAACACCATGCTCACCCACCCCACCGGCGGCAATGGGGTCATCTAGCTATGAGCCGCCACCATCAGAGGATGCAATGACCGCCCGAAAGGAATTTTTCGTTCTGGCACTGGAAACGAATCCGTCGCTCAGGAAGATTCTGGCCACATATCTGAACAAAGGCGGCTTCGCCGGGGCGGCCGTGACTGACTCCGTGCCCGATGCGCTACGCCTGCTTGGCGAGGATAAACGCTACCTCGTCCTGTGCGACCTCGTTGTGGGCAAGCACAGCGGCATCGCCCTGCTTCAAAAACTCCGCGCCACGCCACGCTTCCACGCCCTGCCCTTCGTCATCATGTCCGCCAAGAAGGAGCAGGCGATCATCGTCGCCGCCGCGCGAGCCGGGGCTTCGGGCTTTCTGGTCAAGCCGTTCACAGAGGAGACCATGCTCGCCGCGCTGGACAAGGCGCTGATCAAATCCGCCACACCGGCGCAGGACAAGCAGAAGAAGGGGGCAGACCGCGACCTCGTCGAGGCGGGGTTCCGCTGTCTTGACGATTTCGACGAAGAGAAGGCCATCGCGCTCTTCACGAAGGCCGTGAAGCAGAACCCGCACAATGCAGAGGCGTTGCGGGGCTTGGCGTACGCCTTCAAGGCGCGAAAGGACATCCCCCGCTTCTCGCAGTTCATGCTGGCGGCAGGCAAGGCGCAAGTGGCCAACGGCGAGTACGCCGAGGCCGACAAGGTGTTTCTGGAGCACAAGCGCCACGACGCGACAGCCCCCAACCCCTATTCGGAATCGGCCAAGGCCCTCGCGGAAAAGGAGGATTTCGAAAAGGCGGCTCACCTGTTCGAACGCGCGGGTGTTGTGGAGCCGGACAACGCCGCCCATTTCCTCGGCGGCGCACAGGCGCTCATCCGGCTAGGCAAGCCCGACGCAGCAAAGGACAAGCTCAAGGCGGCCCTCGCCATTAGCGACGACCTCGGCGAAGCGAGGAAACTCTGGAAGGCCGTGACCGGAGAGTCATGGACGAAATCCGACGAAAACGAAAAGGCCAAGGCGAAAAAGGCGGAAAAGGAAGAAAAGCGCGAAGCCGTACGCTTCTGGGTGCCAGACCTGCTGGTCGCCCCAAACGGATACGACGAGCATTTCGCCATCGTGGAGTTAAGCCTGCACTCCGTGGCCTTCTCCCCGCAGGAGAAGACCTTTGAGGTCGGCCAAAGCTTCGGCCTGCACATCCTCAAGCTCACCGAGGACGGCGTAAAGCCGGAACTCAAGGGACTTTCGTCAACGGTCAGCCGCATCGATGAAGAAAAGGTCGGCTGCACACTCGACCAACTGACCACCGAACAGGAAGAACACCTCGGCAAGATTCTCCTCGCGGCGCAGGAGAGGCAGATGGCCCACTACAGAGAAGAGAAGAAGGAAATCACGTTCGACATCGACATGCTCTTCATCTGACGCCGACGCCGCACGCCAAAACTCCGCAGCGTTCTCTCACTTGGGGCGTTGCGCACCGGAATGTCCGATACGCGTGGATTCACGCCACGCCAACCTATCGCCCCGCCATCCCGCCACAGTCATGCCACCTGCCCAACATCACGGGCAAGCAGTCCCATTCCCCACAAGTCGCGATACGAAATCCACGGCCAGCCGGGCAACGCCGTCACGCGTTTCGCGATGGGTGGTCAGCACATGGCGGCTGGTGACCGTTTCGGCGACATTGAACAGCACGAGGTTGCGATCGTCCGAGGAGACGCGGCGCACGATCTCCCACGCATTGGAATCGGGCACGGTTCTGTCGCCACGGGCGTGCAGTGCGAGAAGCGGCGCGGAAATGTCCGCCAGCCGCCCGCGTACCTCGCGCATGCCGCGTAGCAGACTTTCAAGCGGAGCGAGCGCGGTCACGCCCTCATAGCCCTTCCACGGCGCTATCTCGCGCGATCGGGGCTTTGGCGGCGACACGGGCCACAGCGGTCGCACATGGCGCAGCAGCCGAACGAACGGAAGCCGCCAGTCCGAAAATTCCAGCGGATACAGGCGATACAGGAAAACGGGCGCAGCCACGGTCAGCACTCCTGCGGGCGAAAACTCCTGCGCAAGACGCAGGGACAGCGTGCCGCCCATGGACAGCCCCATCACGAACACCCGTCCGAAGCGCGATTGCATATCGAGATAGGCCTCGCGCGCCGCGCCGTACCAGTCGCCGAAGCCGGTTCTGCTCCACGCCGTGACATCCTGCCCGTGTCCGGGAAGAAGTGGCGCAGAAACGGCGAAGCCCGCCGAGGCCAGCGCATCCGCCAGCCCGAGCATCTCGAAGGGTTCACCGCCGAAGCCGTGCAGCAGCAGAACTCCGACGTCCCCATGCATTGCGTTTCCAGTCATGAGTGCCGTCATACTCCGCCCGTGACGAGGCGGCAAGCCCATCGCGTGCCTTGCCGCTGCCGCCAGCTTTCGATACAACATGCCGATCGGACGTATCATTGCGGTCCAGAGCCGACAAAGGAGACAACATGAGCAGAAGGGCATGCGACACGCTCATCCGAGCGGATCGAATCGTGACGCAGAACGACGAGCGGACCATCATCGAGGACGGCGGCATCGCCATCGCCGCAGGACGCATCGCGGCCGTGGGGCCGTGGATGGAAATCGACGCGGCATGGCAGGGTGAAACGGTCATGAATCTTGGCCGGAGCATGGTGCTTCCCGGCCTCGTCAATGCCCATACCCACGCCTCCATGACGCTCATGCGAGGTCTGGCGGACGATCTGCCGCTCATGGAGTGGATCACCCAGCACATCTTCCCAGTGGAACAGAAGCTGACGCCGGAACTCGTGCGCCTCGGGGCGACGCTCGCCTGCTGCGAGATGGCCCGCACTGGCACCACCGCCTTCTATGACATGTACCTCATGGAGCAGGCCGTGGCCGAGGCCGCCGACGCCACGGGCATGCGCGCCGTCGTTGGCGAAGTGATCTTCTCCTTCCCCACCCCGGCCTATGCGAACCTCGACGCCGCGTGCGACGTGGTCCGCGCCATGCACGATACCTACCGAAACAACGACAGAATCCGCACGGCCGTCATGCCCCACGCGGTCTACACCACCACGCCGGAACTGCTGACCCGCACGGCAAAGCTCGCCGAGGAACTGGACATCCCGCTGCATATCCACCTTGCCGAGACGACGACTGAAACCGCGCAGTGCATGGAAAAATTCGGCAAACGCCCCGTGGCGTACCTCGACAGTCTGGGACTTCTGTCCCCCCGCACGCTGGCCGCCCACTGCGTGGACCTCACGGACGACGAAATCCGTCGCCTCGCCGAAACCGGCACCCGCGTGGCCCACAATCCCGAAAGTAACATGAAGCTCGCCTCGGGCATCGCCCGCGTGCGCGACATGGCTGATGCGGGCGTCGTGCTCGGCCTCGGCACGGACGGCGCATGCAGCAACAACAACCTCGACATGTTCGCGGAAATGTCCACCTGCGCCCTGCTCCAGAAGGTGGCCACCATGGACCCCACCGTGGCCCCGGCGCAGCAGGTGCTGGACATGGCCACCCGTGGCGGCGCGGCCTGCCTGAACTGGCCCGGCATCGGCAGCATCGAACCCGGCAACCTCGCGGACATCACGGCGCTCGACCTTGATCAGCCGGGCCTCATGCCCATGTACAATCCCGCCTCGCACGCCGTGTACGCGGCCAGTGGCGGTGACGTGCGCATGACCATGGTCGGCGGCGAAGTCGTCTACCGCGACGGCGCATTCCCCAAGGTGGACTACCCGGCCCTGCTCGCCGAAGTCCGCTCCGCCGCAGCCTGGGTACGCAAGCAGTTCGAGGGCAACGGCAAATGACCAGCGCCCCATCCTGCGACACCCTGATCCGCGCGGGAATCCTCGTCACGCAGGATGCCGAACGCCGAATCCTCCACGACGCGGGCATAGCCATCGCCGATGGCCGCATCGCCGCCATCGGCCCTTGGGCGGATGTGAAATCCGCATTTCGCCCCGCCAGCACCATGGACCTGGCAGACTGCATGGTCCTGCCGGGCCTCGTGAACTGCCACACCCACGCCGCCATGACCGCCTTCCGGGGGCTTGCGGACGATCTGCCGCTCATGCGCTGGCTGGAAGGGAGCATATGGCCCGTGGAATCACGACTTTCGCCGGAGATCGTCCACTCGGGGTCGCTCGTGGCCTGCGCGGAGATGATCCGCACGGGCACCACCTGCTTCACGGATATGTACCTCTTCGAAACTGAAACGGCGCAGGCCGTGGAGCGCATGGGCATGCGGGCCGTGCTTGGCGAGGGAATTCTCGGCTTTCCCACCCCGGCCTACACGGACGCATCACGCGCACTCGCCATTGCCGGGGAACTGACGGAGGTCACGGCGGGAAGCGCCCTCGTGCGCACGGGCATCGCTCCTCACGCGGTCTATACCAATTCGCCAGAGACGCTACGTGAGAGCTTCGCCCTCGCCAAGCGCCTCAACGTGCCGTGGATGATCCACCTCGCCGAAAACGCGGAAGAGACAGCCCGCTGCATGGAAGCGACCGGCAAGCGCCCCGTCGCCTACCTGCATGACCTCGGCTGCCTGTCGCCGCGAAGCGTCCTCGTCCACTGCGTGGACCTGACGGAAGACGACATCTCGCTCATCGCGGCATCTGGCGCGCACGTCGTGCACAATCCGCGCAGCAACATGAAGCTCGCCAGCGGCATCGCGCCGGTCCCTGCGCTCCAGCGCGCTGGCGTCAATGTGTGCCTCGGCACGGACGGCGCGGCGAGCAACAACACCCTCAACTTGTTCCGGGAAATGAACGCCTGTGCGCTGCTGCACAAGGTCGCGCACGGCGATCCCACCGCCATGCCCGCCCCCGCCGTGCTCGACATGACGACCGCAAACGCGGCCAGAGCGCTCGGCTGGGACGGCATCGGCGTCATTACCCCCGGTTCCGCCGCAGACATTATCGCAATGCCTCTCGACGAACCGGGCCTTTGTCCTGTATACACCCCGTTCTCCCACGCCGTGTACGCCGCTGGGGGGCACGAGGTCTGCCTGAACATGGTGGCAGGCCGCGTCATCTACGAACGGGGATCGTTCACCAACATCGAAATCGAAGAACTTCGCGACCATGCGCGAAAGCTTGCGGAGTGGGTCGGCACGGACGGAAAATCGAAAACCCAGAACTAGGGGTTGACAAAAACGGCCGTATCAATAAATACTCACCCGCTTTCGAGAGACAGCCAAGGAAACACTTTCCGTTTCCGGGTCGTATTCAGAGAGGAGAAAATTTTCATGGCCAAGAATCATCGCAAGACCATCATCGACGATGCTGTCATGACCGCAGAGGGGCTTACCTACAACGGTGTCGTGCTTCAGCCGGTTGTCGAGAAGTGCGAAGGGTGTGACCGCATTGGCGCACACGAGTCCGGCAAGTATTGCTCCACCTATGCAGATCCCGCTGGCCGCTGGGCCCACGGTGTCTGCAACTTCGCTACCCACGTCCGCGCGGAGCTGGACAAGGGCGGCAAGGTCAAAATCAACCCCCTCAAGGCCTCCAAGCGTGCCGCTCGCGGCCGCTAAACGGCACTTCACGAGGATTCAGAAGGGCGGTCCGCAAGGTCCGCCCTTTTCTGTTTGGTCTCATCGGGCAACGGTCGCAGAGCGGTAGCCGCTTAAGCGCGCCATCACACCGATCCACTACGGAGAACACCATGCTTCAGAGCGTTCTGAACCACATCGACACCCAGCGTGACAGCCTCGTCGATCTCCAGCGCAAGCTGGTGGCCATCCCGGCCCTCGGCCCCGCCAACGGCGGCCCCGGCGAGAAGGCCAAGGCAGATTTCCTCATCGACTACCTGCGCGGCATCGGCATTACCGACATCACCGAGTACAACGCCCCGGACGAGCAGGCCGAAGCGGGCTACCGCCCCAACCTCGTCGCCCGCATCCCCGGCACCGACACCTCCCGCACCCTGTGGATCATCGGCCACATCGACATCGTCCCCGCTGGCGACCTGTCCCTGTGGGACAGCGATCCCTTCGAACTGCGCCTTGATGGCGACGTCATGTACGGACGCGGTGTCGAGGACGACCACTGCGGCTTCGTGCCCACGATCATGCTCGCCAAGTCGCTCATCGAGACCGGCACCACCCCGCCCATGAACCTCGGCATCATGATGGTGGCCGACGAGGAAACCAGCAGCCGTCACGGCCTCGGCTTCCTCGTCGAGAAGCACCCCGAGCTGTTCGGCGAGAACGACCTCTTCGTCGTCCCGGACATGGGCTCCCCGGACTCCACCCAGATCGAGATCGCGGAGAAGTCCTCCATGTGGGTCAAGGTGACCGTCATCGGCCGCCAGTGCCACGCCTCCACGCCGCTCGAAGGCGTGAACTCGCTCGTCGCGGCCGCGGCCTTCATCACCAGCGTCTACGACCTCTACGACGAATTTCCCGACAGCGACGACCTCTTCGAGCCGTCGGTCTCCACCTTCGAGCCGACCAAGAAGGAAGCCAACGTCCCCAATATCAACACCATCCCCGGCAAGGACGTTTTCTACATCGACTGCCGCGTGCTGCCGCAGTACGAGCTGGATGACGTGTTTGCCGTCATCCGCGCCATCGGCGAGGATGTCGAGGACGAATATGGCGTGCGCTGCGAATTCGAGAAGGTGCAGGCCGATCAGGCCGCTCCGGCCACGTCCATGGACGCCGAGGTGGTAACCCGCCTTCAGGCCGCCATCGGCCGCGTCTACGGTGTCGAAGGCATGCCGGTCGGCGTGGGCGGCGGCACCGTTGCCGCGTTCCTGCGCCGCATGGGCCGCGATGCCGTGGTCTGGTCGACCATGGACGGCAACGCCCACCAGCCCAACGAGCATGCCCGCATCTCCCACCAGCTGGGAGATGCCAAGGTCTACGCCGAAATGCTCTTCGGCGAATAGCCCTTCTCCACACACGAAAACACGCAGTTCCCGCGCGGACGGCGCATCCGTCCGCGCGGGAACCGATCCCCAAAATGAAGAAGCCATCCTTCCCCGAACTGTTCGACATCATCGTGGTGGGAGCCGGTCACGCCGGTTGCGAGGCGGCGCATGCCACCGCGCGCCTCGGCCTGAAGACCCTGCTCCTGACCATCAACGTGGACCGCATCGGTCACCTGTCGTGCAACCCCGCCATCGGCGGACTGGCCAAGGGCCACATGGTCCGCGAGATCGACGCCCTCGGCGGGCGCATGGGCGTATGGGCCGACAAGGCGGGCATCCAGTTCCGCGTGCTCAATACGCGCAAAGGCCCGGCCGTACGCGCCAGCCGTGCGCAGATCGACCGCGCAGCCTATATGAAGGCCGTACAGGCGGACCTGTTCGCCATGGACAACCTGTGGATATTTCAGGACATGGCTGCGGAAGTCATCACGAAGGACGGACGCGCCGCAGGCGTGCGCACCATGCTGGGCGAGCGCTTCGACTCGCGCGCGGTCATCCTGACCACGGGCACCTTCCTGCACGGGCTGATCCACGTCGGGGAACGGAACTTCAGCGGCGGACGCCTCGGCGACCCGGCCTCGGCCAACCTGTCCGACAATCTCGCATCGCTCGGCCTCTCCCTCGGCCGCCTCAAGACCGGCACCACGCCCCGCCTGCTCGCGGCCAGTTGCGACTTCGATTCCATGGACGTTCAGCCCGGCGACAATCCGCCCAAGCCTTTCAGCTTCCATGAGCCGTTCGCGCCCCTGCCGCAGCTGCCCTGCCACGTCACGTGGACCAACGAGACCACGCACGCGGCCATCCGTAGCGGTTTCGACCGCTCGCCCATGTTCACCGGCGTCATCAAGGGCACCGGCGCGCGCTACTGCCCGTCCATCGAGGACAAGGTCGCCCGCTTCCCGGAGAAGGACCGCCATCAGATATTCGTGGAACCGGAAGGCCTGAACAGCCCCGAGGTCTACCCCAACGGCATTCCGACTAGCCTGCCTCTCGACGTACAGAAGGCCATGATCCGCACCATCCCCGGTCTGGAGAATGCGCAGATCGTGCGTCCGGGCTACGCCATCGAATACGATTTCTGCTTCCCCACGCAGCTCGACCCCACGCTTCAGACCAAGGCTGTGCCCGGCCTGTGGCTGGCCGGACAGATCAACGGCACCTCCGGTTACGAGGAAGCCGCCGCGCAGGGCCTGTGGGCCGCGCTCAATGCATTCTGCGCCCTCAGCGACCACGCGCCCTTCCTGCCGGGACGTGACGAGGCCTACATGGCCGTTCTCGTTGACGATCTCGTAACCAAGGGCACCAATGAGCCGTACCGCATGTTCACCTCGCGCGCGGAGCATCGCCTGCTGCTGCGCGAGGACAACGCGGACGCCCGCCTGTGCGCCACGGGCCGCGAACTGGGCCTCGTGGGCGACGAACAGTGGACCATCTTCCAGAATCGGCAGAAGGCCATCCACGAGACACTCGAAGGATTGAACTCCATCCGCATCCGCCCCGACGGCGCAACGCGCGACACGCTGGAACGCATCGGCGCGGCGATACCGAGCCGGTCCGTGACGCTGGCCGAGCTTCTGCGCCAGCCGGAAGTCATCATCGAAAATCTCGCGGCCTTCTTCCCCACGCTCGACGAAACTCCATCCGACGCACTGCGCGAGGCCGAGACCATCGTCAAGTACGAGGGCTACCTCAAGCGTCAGGAACAGCTCGTGGCTCGCTTCCATCATCTGGAGGACGCCGCAATTCCAGCGGACATCGACTACCGCGAGGTTGCCGGTCTCACCCGCGAGGTCGTGGAGAAGCTCACGGCGGTTCGCCCGCTCACCCTCGGACAGGCCAGCCGCATCTCCGGCATCACGCCGGCCGCCATCGCCTGTGTCGAGGTGCATATCAAAAAACTCGGGCGTCCTAGCGCATAGGCTCTCATCCGATTGAATCGACAAAGGGGCGGCCCGTGCGAGCCGCCCCTTTCCTTTTCGGCGAGCATCCGCCGCCTTCTTACGTACCAGCATGCCCGGCCCCCAGCATGACGGCGAAAAACCGACACGCCCCACCCTGCCCCTTTTCACTTCCCGCAATTCCGGATAGATAGAAGTCTACGTCCCTTCACGCGCATGTGCCAAAGGCATGGCAAGCAGGCTACATATCGTCCGCGTTCATGGACGATTCTTCCCCTCGCCACCCGCACACGGCGCAACGCAGGCACGCCATGTGCAAGCATTCTTCGCATGAGGCAGCGCCACATCCCGGCCTGCACAGCACACCGAGGGGACGAGGCGTCGGCGACACAGTCGGACGCCCCGCACGCTCACGACTTCGAGGAGACACCGGAACCGCATGACCACAGGATTCACCATCGACACCCCCCTGCCCGCATTCGAAGCCCTGCGGGGCACCATAGACCGCTCGTTCCTCGACAGCGTCCAGAAGAACTTTGGCTCGTGGGGCATCACATCCGAAAGCATCACCATCGTCCTCGTTACGCTCTCCGCCGCGTTCATCGTCACGGGCGGCGCCATTCTGTTCAACCACTACGTCCTCAAGCCGCGCCGCGACACCAAGCCCCCGTCGTGGATCACGGATCAGGCGAGCATCATGTCGCTTTTCGACGCAATCATGGCGCAACGCAGCAAGGTCGAAATGCGCTTCGCTGGCGGAGCCGTGGACAACACCCGGCGCTCCACGGCCTGCTCGCTGGAACACGTCAAGGACGGCCTGCTGGACCTCGAAATCTCCGGCTTCGTCAAGGCGCATCAGGGCTGGCTGAACCGGGACGTGCAGTGCTTCTTCCGCGTGACCACGCCGGGACGAAAGGACCACGCGAACTTCTACACGTTCACCTCGCGCATCAAGGGCATCCGCAAAATTTCGCAGGACGTCACCCACATCGCCGTCCCTGTGCCCGAGCACATCGAGCTAAGTCAGAAGCGCCTGTCGCTTCGCATTGAGCCACCCTTGCAGTTCTCGCTGGGGCTGGCCCTGTGGCCGGAAAAGCTGCGGCGCGACGGTTCTCCGGAGCCGCTCCTGCGCAAGTGGGGCCGCCCGCCCGTCTTCTATAGCCGCCAGATGAACGACACCCCGCTGCGCATCGTCAATGTTTCGTCGGGTGGGATGCGCCTCGAACTGACCCCCGATTCGGTAAAGGAAACGGGCTTCGGTTTCGAGATAGGCGAACGCTATGTGCTCATGGCCCAGTTCTTCGACCCGGACAGGGATGCCAAGCTCAACCTGTGGACCATGTGCCGCATTCAGAACCGCTACGAGGACTTCGAAAGCCGCAGGCTCGAAATCGGTGTGCAGTTCAGCGAAATCGGCCAACTGGTAAAGGACGACGGCGGCAAGATCATCTGGAAGAAGGTGCCTGCGGACGGCATCGCCCGCCTCGGCAACTGGGTGGCCCGCCGACATCTCGATCTCTACCGGGAAAAAGGCTTGACGTAGAACCCCAAGCCCTTACATTTCCACATGTGCAAACACATCATTGTTCTGTAGGAGGAACCACGTTGGAAGACGATTCGGAAGGATTGTTCGCCACCCTGTTCAGTAAACTTTTCGGGCACAAGGACGGCAATCTCGAAGAGCTGATCCTCGAAGCCCGACAGGATGGGGAAATCAACCCCACAGAAGTCGCCATGCTTCTCAACGTGCTGCGGCTGGGCCGCAAGCAGGTTCGGGAAATCATGATCCCGCGCACGGACATCCAGTGTGCGGAAGTCGATGATCCGCTCGAGGAGATCGCGCAGCTCATCATCGAATGCGGGCACTCCCGCATTCCCATCTACAAGGAAAACAGGGACAATATCGTCGGCATCGTCCATGCCAAGGATCTGCTCCGGCTCAGCCAGAGCCATCCGCAGAAGCAACCCACGTGCAGGGACATCATGCGCGAGCCGCTGCTCATCCCCGAGACGAAAAACGTCACGGACATGTTGCAGGTCTTCCGCGCCAGCAAGATCCACCTCGCCATAGCCCTCGATGAGTACGGCGGAACCTCCGGTCTCGTGACACTCGAAGACGTCATGGAGGAAATCGTCGGCGAAATCGAGGACGAATACGACTTGCCACGCCCAGACGAAATTCAGGTGCTCAGCGACGACACGATCATGATCAACGGTCGCACGCCGCTTGAGGAAATCGATGATCGTCTGGGACTGGAACTAACGTCGGAGCAGGTGGAAACCTTGAGTGGCTACCTCTGCGAACTCGCCGGGCGGGTTCCCATGCAGGGTGAGACATTCACCGTGGATGGCAAAATCTTCGAAGTAAAAGACGCGGACGCCAAGCAGATACACTGGGTTCTCATCAAGCCGCGGCCCAAGACGCCGTCCGACCCGGAAGAGAATTGACCTACGCAACAGCCCTCATCATAGCATGCATCGGGGCCTGGACGGGATTCGCGAACCCCGTCTTCCAGGCCCCCTATCTGTCGCTCCTGTTCCCGGCCGGAATCGCGCTGGCCGGATTCTCCGCCACCACGCCCGCCGGAGCCTTCCGTCGTGGCCTCTTCGCGGGGACTCTCGCCTATGGCGGGTGCCTGTACTGGGTGGCACTGCCCGTGCATGACTACGGCAACCTGCCGTGGCTTCTGGCCGCACCCTGCCCCGTGCTGCTCGGCCTGTACTGCGGGCTCTATGCGGGGCTGTTCGCCCTTGGCATGCGCATGGTGCGCTATCGCCTGCCGTGGCTGCTCACCGGAGTCTTCGCGGCCTGCCTATGGGCCGCTCTGGAGGCACTGCGCGGCTGGCTGTTCACCGGCTTCCCGTGGCTGTGCCTCGCCTCAGCCTTTGCGCCCATCCCGTGGATGCTTCAGGCCGCAGCCCTCGTCGGGGCCAATGGGCTGTCCGGCGCCCTCGCCGGGGCCGCCGTGCTCCCGCTGGCCGGACAGGGCAAGGCACGGGCCATTGTGGCCTCGCTGGCCGCCCTCGCCCTTGTCGGCGGTTATGGCATGTACGCGGTCGGCTCGGCCACAGCGCCGACGGAGACGGTCCGCGTGGCCCTCGTGCAGGGCAACATCGATCAGGCCCAGAAGTGGGACATGACCTTTCAGGACGGCACGGTCGATCGCTACGAGACCCTCACGCAGGCGGCACAGGCGCAGGAGCGCCCGAACCTCGTGGTCTGGCCCGAAACCGCGCTGCCCTTCTACTTTCAGGAGACCAGCCTACTCGGTAGCCGCGTGCGCAAGCTCGCCCGCGAGGGAAACAGCTACCTGCTGACGGGCGCGCCCGCCTACACCCCCGCTCCGGACGGAAGCGGATACCGCATGCACAACCGGGCCTTTCTCATCGGCCCCGACGGCGCAACCGCAGGCTTCTACGACAAGGAACACCTCGTCCCCTTCGGCGAGTATGTGCCCTTCGGCAACCTGCTGTTCTTCCTCGACAAGCTTGTGCAGGGCGTCGGAGACTTCGTGCCCGGAACAAGCACCGTCCCCCTGCCTGCGGGTACGATGGATCTCGGCGTGCTCATCTGCTACGAGACGATCTTTCCGGAACTCGCACAGGCGCGAGTGGACGCGGGTGCCAACCTGCTGGTAAACATTTCCAATGACGCATGGTTCGGCGACTCGTCCGCGCCGCTCCAGCACCTGCACATGTCCGTGCTGCGTGCCGTGGAGCAGGGCCGCTGGCTGGTGCGCGGAACGAATACGGGCATCTCCGCCATCATCGATCCGCTTGGGGAAATCCGGGCACAGGGCGGCCTCTTCCGCGCCGAATCCGTCAGCTTCGGAGAAGTCGGCATCGTTTCGACCCTTACGCCCTACCACCGCCACAGGGATGCCCTGCGAGCCGGCTGCGCCGTTCTACTCCTCCTGTTCGGTCTGGCGGCACATCTGTCGCCGTTCTACCGCCGAGTGCAGGTACTTGATTAGCGACGCCGATTTCCCTATCATTTCAGGTTCTCCAAAAACAAATCTTCCAAAGGAAATATTTCGAGTCATGCTGCAATATCACGATCTCAAGACGCAGGGCACGACGCTGCTCAGGGAATTCCAAAGCCTCTGGGGGCGTCTTTGACCGCGATCGGAGCAAGGATCGTCTCGCCGACATCGAGATGGAGCTTTCGCGCCCCGGCGCGTGGGACAAGCCCGAACAGTTGACGCCGCTCCTGCGCGAAAAGAGCCACCTCGCCGATCTCGTGGAGCAGTGGGACGCACTGCACTGCGCCAAGGAAGACCTCGACGAATGGCTGCTTCTGGCGCACGACGACCAGAGCCAGGAAGTCCTTGAGGCCCTGCAGGATCAGGTGGAGCTTCTCGCCGACAGATTACAGGAAGCCGAGCTGCGCACGCTGCTGGCCGACCCCGCCGACAACTCGCCCGCCATCCTCGAAATCCACCCCGGAGCGGGCGGCACCGAGGCCCAGGACTGGGCAGAGATCCTCCTGCGCATGTACATCCGCTGGGCGGAACGCCGCGAATTCAAGGTGGATGTGCTCGACAAGCTCCCCGGAGACGAAGCGGGCATCAAGTCCGTCACTCTGCTCATCGAAGGCCCCAATGCCTACGGTCTGCTCAAGGCCGAGAAGGGCATCCACCGGCTGGTGCGCATCTCGCCCTTCGACTCATCCGGCAGGCGGCACACCTCCTTCACCTCCGTGGACGTCTACCCCGACATCACGCAGGACATCGAGATCGAAATCCGCGACGAGGACGTGCGCATCGACATTTTCCGCTCCAGCGGCGCAGGCGGCCAGCACGTCAACAAGACAAGCTCCGCCATCCGCCTTACGCACCTTCCCACAGGCATCGTGGTATCGTGCCAGAACGAGCGCTCCCAGCAGCGCAACAAGGACACCGCCTTCAAGGTGCTGAAGGCTCGCCTGTACGAACTCGAAATGCGCAAGCTCGCAGACGAGAAGCAGGCCCAGTACGCGGACAAGGACGCCATCGCCTGGGGCAGCCAGATCCGTTCCTACGTCCTCCAGCCTTACCGGCTCGTGAAGGACCACCGCACCAACACGGAAATCACCAACGTGGACGCAGTGCTGGACGGCGATCTGGACACGCTCATCAGAAACTACCTCCTTTACGCTCATGCCCAAAAATAACACGGACCAGACGCCCCACATCGAGCACGATCCCCTCGTTCGGGAATTGAACTCCCTGCGCAAGCTCGTGCTCGAATCGCACAGCGACCTCAATGGGTGCGAAGACGACGCCGGAATCCTCGGAATCCTGCGCCTATGCCCCGGCCTGTCGCTAGAGCAGTGGCCGGAGCTCGCCGAGGAATACGGCCTGCGGGAATGGCTCGCCCTGCCGATGGAGAACGGGGAATACCCCTTCCTGCGGCAGTTGCAGCGCACCCTTGAAGACCTCGCCTACCAGACGGAGCACGATCCGCTGACGAGCCTCTTCAATCGCCGCGCCTTTGAGCGCAGCCTCGATCAGGAGCTGGAACGGGCACGCCGATCCGGTTCCTCCCTGTCCGTGGCCATGCTCGACCTCGACAACTTCAAGCAGGTCAACGATACCTACGGGCATGCCTGCGGCGACGAGACACTCGTCTCGCTGGCCCGCATCATGCTGACGCAGACCCGCCGCTACGACGTGGCGGCGCGACTGGGTGGCGAGGAGTTCGCCATCATCCTTCCCGGGACCGGACTCATCAAGGCCCGCGCCATGGTCGAACGACTGCTTGCCGCACTGCGTGATACGGACATCGTCTGTCCCGACTCCGGCAGAACGCTCAGCGTGACCTGCTCCGCGGGCCTTGTGACCTACAAGGGCATGGCCGACAGCACCCCGCCGGACCTCCTCTCCCTTGCGGACAAGGCCCTCTATCAGGCCAAGGCCGAAGGCAAGGACCGGGTCGTCACCGCGCCGCTTCAGGACGTGGCGACTCCCTCGCGGGCGACTCTCGTCGAATCCAACGAAAAGAAATTCCTGTTCACGGGAAGCTGAGTCAAGGACACGGCATGCAAACCATTCGAAACAAGGCCATTAGCTTTTCCATAGTCAGCGGCAAGGGCGGCGTGGGCAAGACCAACCTCGCCCTGAACATCGGCTACGCACTCTACCGGGCCAACCACCCGGTCATGCTCATGGACTGCGACCTCGGGCTGGCCAACCTCGACGTGTTGCTCGGCCTCGCGCCGGACAAGAACCTTCAGGACCTCCTGACCACTGGCGAGGACGTCCGCAACATCGTCGTGCCCATCGAGCCGAACGGCTTCGACTTCCTGCCCTCGGCCTCCGGCGTGCCGGAACTCATCGACCTCGACGAGGACCTGCAGGGCATGATTTTCGACAAGCTCAATTCGGTCATCAGCCGCTACGATTTCCTGCTCATGGACATCGGTGCGGGCATCAGCAAGACCGTGCTTCGCTTCGCCGCCATGTCGCAGGAGCGCGTGGTGGTCATCACCCCGGAGCCGACCTCCCTCACGGACGGATACGCCCTCATCAAGGTGCTGCACTCCGAATATGGCGTGGACAGCTTCAACGTGGTGGTCAACCAGGTCGCCTCCCTTGAGGAAGGCCGCAAGAGCTTCCAGCGGCTCGACGCCGCGTGCAAGCGCTTCCTCGGTATCAGTCTCAGCTACGCAGGCTCTGTGCGTTCGGACCCAGCCGTCTCCGAGGCCGTCATCCGTCAGGTGCCGCTACTCAAGCATGCCCCAGGCTCCATTGCGGGGCGCGATATTCTCACCCTGGCCGTCAAGCTCAAGCGCATGCGCGAAAGATTGCTCCCCTCGCTGACCGAGCAGGGCGTATTGCAAAATTTTTCGCGAAATGATGCCGATTAAGCTTGACGAAATTCCCCGGAATTCGGCATAGTTGCATAAGCAAGAAACCGCCTTTTTTTCCGGCGGTGCGTGTCCGGGGAACACGTTTTTTCGCAACCGGGAGGAGAACATGAACAAAAGCGAACTCATCAAGACTCTGGCAGAAAAGAAGAATCTTCACGTGGACGAGGCGGCGATCGTCGTCAACACCTTCTTCGACTCCATCAAGCGCTCCCTCATTCACGAGGAACGTGTGGAGATCCGTGGATTCGGAAGCTTCAAGATCAAGGACTACGGCGGGTACACCGGCCGCAATCCGAAAACCGGCGAAATCGTCAAGGTCAGCCCCAAAAAGCTGCCCTTCTTCCGTCCCGGCAAGGAACTGAAGGAATTCGTCAACAGCTGACGCGATGCCCCAACTGCTCTCCCTCATACTCCTCTTGGCTGCGCTCTGTACCGGAACCGCGACCGCGACTGCTCAAGACGAACTGCTGCGGCTCGTATTCACATCGAACAGCCTTGGACATTACGCCCCCTGCCCCACCTGAGGCGGGAAAACACTGGGCGGCCTGGATCGGCGCGCCTCCGTTTTCGCCTCGCTCCGGGAGGAAGATGCAAAGGGTGATCGTCTGCTCTTCATCGCGGGACCGTTCGAATTCGTCGACCACGACGAATCCCAACCGGACGGTCCCGCGAATCTCGCCATTTCCCTCGCCGATGCCTACGCCCGGCTGGGCTACGACATGGGCTACCTCGCCCCGCGCGAGGCCAACTGGCTCACCAAGTCCGGCGTAACCAGCCTCGACGGCTGGCGCACGGCATCCGCCAATGTCAAGATGACCACCATCCGCGTGGGGCAGGACGACATTGGCGTGCTTTTCCTGCCCATGCTCCCCGCCGGGCAGGAAAAAGCCCCCCGCTACATGGTCCGAAGCATCCTCGACAAGGCCGCCAAACTGCGCGAGCGCACGAAGCTCGTCGTCGCCGTCAGCCCGTGGGGCTACACGGGGGAATTGGCCTTCCTCACCGAAAATCCGCCCGCCGTGGACATCATGCTCGGTGCCGGTCCCGGCCCCGGCCTTGCCGGCCGCTTCGAGGCCGAAGCAAAGACCTTCTGGGTCCGCGCCTACTCCAAGGGCCGCGCCGTCCATATTCTGCGCATCAACGAATGGCCCGATCGCGCCCGCAAGGACTGGCACTGGGAGCGCGAGGCCAATCTCGTCCTCGATTTCCGCCCCCTGCGCGAGACCGTCGATGCCGATGCGGACATGGCGCAGTTCGTGCGCGAACACTTCCCCGACGCCCGCTAGGGCTTGCGCTTCATTACAAAAAGCGCGAAACTGCCGCTTCGTTCCCATCCACAACTTTTCCGGAAGGCTTACATGACCACACCCCGAAGCGCTGGCGTGCCATTCTTCAAAATGCACGGCAGCGGCAATGATTTCGTTCTCATCGACAACCGGGAACTGTGTCTTCCCCAGAGCGAGATGTCCGAATGGGCCTCGCGCGTCTGCCCTCGCGGATTCGGCGTCGGAGCGGACGGGCTCATCTTCCTTCAGGACACCCCCGAGCGCCCCGACGTGGACTACGTCTGGCATTTCTACAACGCGGACGGCTCGCGCGCCGAGATGTGTGGCAACGGTTCGCGCTGCGCGGCCAGCCTCGCCCACCGCATCGGTCTGGCCGGGGCAACCCACGTTTTCGGCACGGACGCCGGTCCCATCCATGCCCATGTTCTTGAGGGAACGGACCTCGTGAAGGTCGAACTCACCCCGCCCACAGGGCTTGCACTCGGTGCGAAGCTCAATGTGGCTGGCCACGAAACGACCGTCCATTTCGTGAACACGGGCGTGCCTCACGCCGTGGTCGTCTGCGAGGACGTCAAGGCCGTTGACATCATGACCGTTGGCCGCGCCATCCGCATGCACGAGCACTTCGCGCCCGCAGGCACCAACGCCAATTTCATTCAGGTTCGCGACGACAAGCGCCTTTTCCTGCGCACATACGAGCGTGGCGTGGAGGGCGAAACCTTCGCATGTGGCACGGGTGCCGCGGCGTCGGCGCTCATCGCGCACACGCTTGGCCTCGTCGGCCCCGAGGTGGAACTGACCACCTCCGGCGGTGAGGTTTTGCAAATATCCATTGAAAACGGTACGGTCTTTCTCCAGGGCAAGGCCCTGATGACCTACCATGGCGAAATGTATCCCGAATCGATGGGCATTGCCCCATTGGAATAGCCATCTCCGCGCTACGCGCCAGATGAGGAGGAGCAGCATGCAATTCAAGGGAGCGTTCAGCGCTCTTGTTACGCCGTTCAGAAACGGCGAAATCGACGAGGAAGCCTTTCGCGCATTCATCGAATGGCAGATCGAACAGGGCATCGACGGTCTCGTGCCCTGCGGCACCACCGGTGAATCGGCCACGCTGACTCACGCCGAGCACGGCCGGGTCATCAAGATTTGCGTGGATCAGGTCAAGGGCCGCGTTCCGGTTCTGGCCGGTTCCGGGTCCAACAATACGCTCGAAGCCATCGAGCTGACCCGCTACGCCAAGGAAGCGGGGGCCGATGGCGCGCTGCTCATCACTCCCTACTACAACAAGCCGACGCCCGCCGGGCTTGTGGCGCACTTCAAGGCCATCGCCACCGAAGTCTCCATTCCCATCGTGGTGTACAACGTTCCCGGCCGCACGGCCCTGAACGTCCAGCCCGCAACGCTCAAGGCCATCAAGGACGCCGTGCCCGAAGTGGTGGGCGTGAAGGAAGCCACCGGCAACCTGAAGCAGGTTTCCGAGATGATCGAGCTGTGCGGAGAAGACTTCTGTATGCTCTCCGGCGACGATTTCACCGTGCTGCCCCTGCTCGCGCTCGGCGGCTGCGGCGTCATCTCCGTGGTCTCCAACGTGATGCCCGCCGCCATGTCCGGCATGTGCAAGGCCTTCGCCGAGGGCGACATCGCCACCGCACGCAAGCTGCACTACCACATGGCGCCGCTGTGCCGCGCCCTGTTCAGCGAGACCAACCCCATCCCCGTCAAGACCGCCGTGTCCATGATGGGCATGTGCACCGAAGAATTCCGCCTCCCCCTCGTCCCCATGCAGCCCGACACCCGGGCCGCTCTGGAGAAGGTGATGCTGGAATCCGGTGTGCTGAACACCGAAGAACTGGCCGAAGCCACGGCCTAGCTCCAGCGCCCGCAACGCGATAATGACGAAGGCCCCCGGGGAAATATCCCCGGGGGCCTTCGATTTTCTTCATCCGATCATTCTGTGCCAATCAGCAAGATGCTGGAATGGACCCGACAAGCTCCTGCGCAGCGAGCTTTTCACGCCGGGCTATCCTATCCTGATATTCGGCCACGATGCTACGCTCCGTATCACTCGTGACGGGCACCCGGCGCAAACCTTCGCGCAAGGCGTCCCCGGCGTCCTCGAAGCGCTCCTGTCCTATCAGCGAAAGACAGAGCATCAGGTGCAAATCCAACCTATCCACGCCGCCAACCTCCATGGTCCGACGCAGTGCATCGGCAGCCTCATCGAAATTGCGAGTCTGCAAAAGTGCGGAACCCAGCAGTTCATGAAGTTCAGCGTCCTGCGGATACTTCCGTATCATCTCCCGCGCAACCTGCACCGCGCGGGGCGGATCGTTTCTGGTCAGCCTGCGTAGCGAATTTTTGACGAGGAAATACGAACGGACCTCCGCCACGCGGGCCTCACGTTTGCGCACATGCGTCTCCACATCCATGGATGACCACTGCCGCAACAGATTTTCGTAGACCGCGATGGTGGTGTCGATAGCCTCATTCCATCCACTCAACACGCATTCCCCTGCTCGCCGAGCATCACGCGGCGCAGAATAGGCATCCAGCACGACACGTCTTATCGCTTGTGCATCATCCGGATGGCAATACCATGCATTGTCGGCGAAGTATCCTCTGGCGTCATCACCATCGGAAACGACAATGTTGCATCCGCAACGCGCCGCCTCAATGACTGAATGCAACGCTGAACCTCCCCACCCCGGCATGACGCACACTTTGGCAGCCATGCGTGCGGATTCCAACATCTCCGGGGATGCATTCTCAACAAAAAAAGTAGGTCCAACGCGCCTGATCTTCATGCACAGATCGCCATAAAACGTCTGTAGCCCGCGCTCAGTCAACACAACCACCGAAATGTCGTCATCCCGCAAGGCGTGCAAAAGCATCAACTGATTATGCATCATCCCGACGGGAGTAACGCACAAGACGAAATCCTTCACCCCATGCGTCCGCACAAAGAGGCTCGCGTCCGTGTCTTTACCTTCCGAATCGGCAGAATCACCGCCCATCCGTGCGACATGTACGGTACTCGGCGCACCAACGACCGACCGAATCATGCGTCCCTCGCCATCTCCAAAGGAGAGAACAGCATCCATGCAGTCGAAGCAGAAACGCATTGCCCACGGAACGCCTTCCGGGCAGCGGCGGGCGGCTGTCTCACGAAGCGCATCATCCAGCCCAGCCTTACCGCCTTCGGACTCAGCCGCCTGAAACGCGGCCACGGTCTGCATGGCCATTCCGACATGCGCACCGCAATCGCCGCACACGGGGGTCAACACCACAGGAACCTTCTGGGCTGCGACCTCGGGTACCCACTGCCAGTCCATGGTGAAATAGTGCACCAGATCGTACGCAGAGATGTCCTCCTGCGGAGAGAACGCGAGATCGACTGCAATTCCTTTGGCCTCCAGCCCCTCCTTGAGCCGCGCCAAAATCACGGAAGCATCCCCCGCGCCGCCCAACCCGGCGACATTCGAACGAAACAGCACACGATGCGGCGCATCCTGCCGAGGCACGGCATGCACCCGCCGCGACAGCAAGGCCCGCTTGCGTTCAAGGATGATCGCCGCCGCATGCACATGGGTAAAATTATTAAGGATATGTGTACGAGCCCGCTTACCGACCTGCGCCGCTTCGTCCCGATGTTCGAAAACATGACGCATCAGTTCACGCAGATGTCCAACGGACGGCTCCGCCCAATTCTGCCCACCATAAAGGGGGTTCGTCCGAACCTGATCCTCGCCGACAGGCACGATTCCATCCACATCCACCAAATACGAATTGGAATCGTTCATGAATTCCAGGTGTCCACTCCAACGGGTGGCGATGACCGGCAATTCCATAAGCATGGACTCAGTGAACGGAATTCCCCAGCCCTCGCCACGCGTAGGCAGGACGAAACAATCCGCAGCCTTGTACAGGCTCGGCATCAGGTCCGAGGGAACCATGGCATCAATGAAGTCAATGCGTGGAATCTCATCCGGGTCGTGCCCGATGTCGCGCAGGAACTGCGCCAACTGAACGTGCACAGGGGGTACGTCACCGATGACGCCTCCTCCCTGATACGACCGGATGATGAGCCGGACATCCTCGTCTCGCGAGAACTCCTCGACATACGCGCGGATGAGCGCATCCCATCCCTTGCGCGGCGTCCATTCGAAAATAGACAAAAAGTTGAAGCCCTTGGCCTCACCGACGGTAAGCGGTGTCGTCATGCTTGGTCTGTAATCGCGCGGACGGAAACCGTGCGGCACCACATGAAGCAGCTCCCTATCCACTCCGGCGCGGGCAAACGTTTCGAGATTGAAACGCGAAGGAACCCATATCTCGTCCATCCGGTTGCAGGACTCGGCCCAGCCCGGCGGCAACCCATCCGTCTCAAAGGCCGTATAGCCGACATAGGCCCGCATCCCCGGATTTACGCACCGGAATTCCTGATAGAAATCGCGAGAGAGATTGGTCGGCGGGTGATGAATCACATACACACCGCCCGACTTGAGCCTACCGAGATCAATCAGCCTCTGGGCGGTATGCCGATCCAAAGGAGTCCGCATGTCGAACTCCCGAAAATAGCCATCCACATATCCGCTGAATGCGGGGGGCGTCGCCTCACTCATCGCTCACATCCTTGAAGCTCAACTTGCAATCGCCCCAAAGGGGCTGACACCGTGCAGGGCATCCAAGCTCGTCCAAACCGATCAGGTATCCCCGTGCAGCGAAAGCGTATCCGCTTGGCCCGAAGGTCGGGCCCTGCCACGTCAGGCTCCCCTCCTCCAATTCGGCACGCAGTTCGGCCAGCCTCGGGCACAGCTTCGAAAGCGATCTACTCGTCAAATGCTTCGGCTCGTAGAAGCGGATGTCGTCCGAGCAGAAGCGGATGGGCACATCATCCACTATTTCGATCTGATCGGCGCGGCGCATGAAATCCCGAACGATGGGGCACGTGGCGAAGGCCGGGCAGTCCGACTCCGCCACATACGCCTCCTCGCCGCATAGCCTACGCACGGCAGTGGCGATGAGGTTCGAAATATCGTTCACGTCCGGCGAGATGTTGACGACAAGAAATCCTTCCTCCTCCAACAGTTCACGCAGGGACTGCTGGTCGAAGATCACGTAGTGGAAATTTCCGTGGAAATCCTGTCCGCCATAAAGCCGTTCGACTATCGGGTCCACGCCCTTGGTCACGCCATCCTCGCGCCGCCATCCCGGACGCCGCGCATTGTACAGCCGGACAAGCCCGCCAAGGTCCGGCGTACGCAGTTCCAGCCGCCCGCCGCCCTTGAGCACCCGCTTCCATTCACGCAACACATCACGAACCTCGGCCCAGGGAAAGTGCTCCAGGATATCCGAGGCAAGCACCTCGTCCACAGAACAATCGGCAAAAGGCAACGCCCGGGCGTCACTGACAATATTGACACCCGAGGCGGGATTCCAGTCGATGTTGATGTAGCCGGGACGAATGTCTGGCCCACAGCCGACGTTGAGTTTCATGCCTCCCCCGATCAAAGCGTATAGGACAACGGTTCTGACGTTTTTTCCTGCTCTGGGGATTCCAGCTTGCGCACCTGTACCTTGTCCTTGTCACAGCCGGGGCAACGGTGGAACTCGGCGCAATGGGTCCACCTATCGTTTAGCCGGAAATTCTCGTCGAGAATGTTGCCGACCATCGGCTTGTCGAGGATCTTGTCATTGATGCAACGGAAGGCATCGCCATTGGGCTGAACATTCAAATGCGTCATTCCGCCACTGCACAATACGGGAGTCGTATCCACGCCACCGAACCAATGTGCACGGTCATCACCAACGTAATAGCGAATGAAATCCATCTCCCGCTGAAAGAACTCATACTTCTTGTAAGGCGTGGCCGCGTAGGGATCGACATGGAAGCGCACGCCGTTGGACTCGAACATCTTCTTCACGCGCGGCAGCAGCCACATCTGCTCGGGCCACGTCACAAAATTGACCGTGATGTGAAAGCCTCGCTTCTTGAGAAGCAGACACTTGCCGAGAAAGAATTCGGGATTCATCCGCTGGGAGGGATGATAGCTCAGCGTCATGCTGAACACCTTCTCCGGGCTGATGCGCTGCACGAACTCGGTCAGATCGTGCGAAGCGTTGGTCGTGATGGCGATCCTGATCCTGTCGTCAAAGGCTTCAAGCATGTCGATGAAGCCCGGCTGGAGCCACGGCTCGCCGCCGGAGATATCGAGCACGTCCGGGCACAGCCGATTCCACGCCTCGACCCAGCGGGCGGAGTCCACATATGGTTCCGGCTTGAATTCGCCGCGTTCCATGCGCTGCACTTCCCAGCAGTACGGGCAGCGATAGTTGCAATTGAAGGTCAAAAACCAGACGGCGCTCTTGAGCGTCGTCTCTGCGCAGGACGTTCCCGCGTCACGAACGACTTCGTCATTTCGAGTTTCCATCACGAGAAATCCTCCTATTATTATAAATACTTATCGACGCAAAACATGCGCACTTCGGCGCAAAGCATGTCAATCTAGCGCCCGTCCCCTATGCAAAGGGAACGACATCAAAACGCGGAGCCATGTTCCCATCACGAACATCAGCAGCATATGCATGCATCATTATGTCGAACTCTCGCCGTGGTTCCTCGTGCATAGGAAGGTGAATGGCGAAATCGAGATGCTTGTAGAATTTGAAGCTGCTGCGAATCGTCTCACAAAGCTGTTCACAACTCATCACACCTTCGCAGTCGTAACCCCATGCTTCGGCGTTGCGGTGAAATAACGCCTTGAGACGCTTCACATCGAACGCCCTCAACAGGTCCTCATGCTTCTTATCAAGAACCCACGGACGCCTGAAATCTTCTTCATAGACCAAACCGTTTTTGGTCGACCTCATGAGCACATCATCCCACGCAATGCCAAGCCACTCGGCAATGCCTCTCATGAGCGGATACGTATTCAGGTGCATGTCTTCAAGCCGCACGGCCCGCGTTCTGCGCCGCATGTCATCATCGCCGCCACCGGCATATACGTGATCGCGGATGATATGCAGCATCAAACTAGGCTGAACGGGATACGGCTTAAAATTGCAAATGGTGACCGAAATGTTCGAGCCGAAAGTCTGCACCGGATTGCGAACGGTCTGGAGAAACTTCACTTCGGGAAAATCTTTAGCCAATTCCCGCATCGAGAAGGCCTCTGGATCGTGATGTTGGTACAGGATGTATCGGCTACGTTCGATCTCATCGAGGCTCTCCCCATGCGCAAGGGCATATGCCACATGCAGAGCGATGAAGAACGACCTCTTCGAAACCATCCTGTCCCGGACGAAGAAGCCACTCATGATATCGAGAAAGCGCTTTTCGTCTATCTTGTGAAATGCATCCTTCGTGCTCTTATCAACTATACCCGTGATCGCATTCTTCATCTTCTCGAACGCATTGGTTCGAAACGACGACCAATCACCAAAATAATGATGCACACCAGGAGTCTCAAAAGGCAGGCTTATCAATGACGGATGCGAATCAAGAAGCGAATGCAGAAGAAAGGAACCCGATCTCCCGTAATACAAAATAGCGCAAACCTTCCACTCCTCGTCCAGCAGCGCGTCAAGGCGCTCTTCAAGTCCTACCATCTTCAAGCTCCATCAGTTCGCTATGCGAAAGCCCTTTGCAGGCTGATTCATCACCCGGACAGCCATCCGAATGCAGTAATTTTGACGCGACAGGTCACATTGCAAAATCGTGCCCAATTCCTGCGGCATACACAGCAAGATCCTCGCCGGAGTCCACCTCACCCCACATGCCGGAATACGGCAACGCGGCGACGGACACCCGACCGGTTTCGATGATCTTCTGCAACGTGCCGGTCATGTGCATCGCATCCCGCACACCCTGCGGCATCGCTTCCCGCAGCATCTCAACCTCGTGCCACCCCTCGGGCGTAAAGCGCAGAAGCCCCATATACTGCCCCTGAACCTCATCGACGGTCTTCGGCTTGTTGCCGATTTCCGCTAAATGAGCAGCATCCGGGGCAAGACGGAACGTTTCGGCATCCAGCAGCGGATCGCCGAAGCGCTTTGTCCACAACCGCTGCCACTGGGGATCGAAGGTGACGGCTAGCGCCGCGCGGCACGTCATAAGCGCCCGCACAGCCGTAGCGTCATAGAATATGTCGGAATAGCTGACAACGCATGGGGCAGCCTCCAGCCACTCCCGCGCGCAGGACAGCGAGGTCACCATGTTGGTCTGCGCCCATCGCGAGTTGTGGAACTCGACAAGCCCCCTGTTTGCCAGCATCTCGCGCCGGTAGCCCGTGACTATCGCGATATCGTCGATTCCGCCCCCCCGCAGGGCATGCAGCTGCCAATCGAGAAGCGCACGCCCGTGCAGTTCCACAAGGCATTTGGGCCGATCATCCGTCAGATTCTTCATACGGCTACCACGCCCGGCAGCCAGAATAATGGCTCTCATGACTCTCCAGATTCCTGGGCATCCCTGCCCATGGTTTCACAACCCGAAAAGGGTCCGCACCCGCGCGATGTCCCGCGCGGAAAAGTTCAGCTCCCGCTCCGGGTGCCACATCCAGCCTTCCCATGGCAGTTCGTCGTGCCGCATGGCCTCAATGACGCCATCTTCGCTCCGGGCCAATACGGAAAAGCCTTGTGGGCACTCCCGCAGCGCCATGGTGTGGAAGCTGTTCGCTTCGCCGTCCACAGCACCACACAGGAGATGCCGGATTCGTACATGCCCCGAAATCGGACTGATTCCGGCACCGCCCCACACGCCCATCATCTGCATGCCCCGACAGATTCCTAGAACAGGCAAATGGCGTTCCCGAGCGAAGTCAAGCAGGAAGCGCTCCGTGACATCCCTTTCCGCAGCCTCGCCGAGATCGTTCCCGCCGGACAGCAAAATTGCCTCTGGCTCGATGGCATCCAACCATTCGACAAGCCGTGCGCATCCCGCGTCATGCCCAACGCTGACCAGACCATTCGGCACGGGAACAGACATGCACCCGGCATGGCAGAGCCACTGGACCATACGCTGATCAAGGGCATCCCGTCGCTCATCACGATTCGGATGAACATCCACACGCTGGCTCACAGCCACCTTCATCACGCCAGCACCTCCACCCTGCGCCCTGCGCAATCTACGTGCAGCCGATGCGCGCTGGCCCACCGCCGGTACAGCATCTCCCCTGCACCAATAACCGCAGGCACCCCAAGCTCTCCCGCACGAATGGCCATGTGCGAATTTGCCCCGCCCCACGCGGTAATGAGTCCGGCAATGGGATAGGAGAAAAGCCAATCGAAGCCAGGGTCGGCACTCGGAATGCACACCACAGCCCCAGCGAGCGCCTCGCGGTGATCACTGGTCGTTACGGGCGCAGTCACTCGCTTCTGAGAAATGAAATTGGGGGTGGTCTCGGGCCACTCGAAGCCCCACACGTCCTCCGGGCTGGTCACGAGCGGAGGCAGGGCGAGCGACAGCGTCTCGGCGTAGCGCGCCCTACCCCGCTCGATACTCCTCGTGAGCACATCCCGGGGATCTGTTGCCGCGATATGCAATTCCCGGAACGCCTCCACATCGCAATAGGCCATATCCTCACGAGAGAAGCCCCACATCTCGCCGCATCTCGCCATCAACGCCAACGCGTCCGAAAGATTGCGAGTGAAGTGGAACTTCGAAAGCTCGCGAAGTTCTATGCCCGCCTGAAGGAAATCGAAAAGGCCTATGGGATCGGAATGTAGCCCGTGCGTCTCAAGCAAACCGGACAGCTTCCGCATCTGCGGAAGCGTCATGGAGAACGGACTTGGCGGCTCAGGTTCGCAGAGACGCCTCTCCCAATCGAAATACATGTCGGGTGCCTCGTCGTAACGGGGCGACAGGATGTCGTAGGTGCCGGGGCGCAAGTGCCCGTAGCGTGCCAGAAAGGAAGTGCGATCAAGCACGCATCTGTCACGCGCCAACTGCCCGCTGACGGTGGATACGCTCCCGATGAACGCGTCATAATCGTCCTGCGAAAGCACACCGACAGCCACCATCGACCGAAGCATCTGGACAGCCATAAAGCCAACTCGCGCCAGCCCAGCGAACGGCAACGTTCCGTAGCGCTTGGCATCCTCAAGCAGCCAGTAGATGCGCTCGACAAGGTCCACATCCGAAGCGAGCAGTTGTCCCCGACGTTTCTCAAGTATGTCGAGCTTTGCAGCATCCGCCCGCCAGAGTCCGTCCTTTGGCGTGACGATGCGATTCGTCAATCGTCTCAAACTCTCCTCGATGGCGCGGCATTCCGTCGCGGAAAATCCGGCGCGGCCAAGACGGCCCAACCGCTGCGGCAAATCGAGGGTATAGCAGGAATAGACAATCTCGAATTCGACCTTGTCATGCAGGGCTGGCTTGGCAAGCAACTGATCAATGTAGTGATCGACAAGCCGCCCTGCGATTCCATCGTCAAGGTCAGCAGGGACAAACGAGTTGAATGAAACACGCACGTCTATGTACGGAAGGCCGAAGAAATGCGGCATCAGCGGAAAGCTGCGCAGATGGCGATATCCGTAGTTGTGACGCTGATAGGCCCAGATAGCGTCCGTAACCAGCTCCCGATAAAGAGAAAGTGCCAAAGGCTTTGGACGGATGCCGATGATCTCCGCAGGATTCCAATCCGGCATCACTCCGTAGACAGTACGCCGCCCCATGAGAAACGGATGGGGGCGCATGCCACGGACAACCTTCTCCTGAATACGATGCAGGCGTACAGCCTGCGCTTCGTCCTTCACCGGGGCCTGACGAAGAATGAGAGGCCGAGCCTGCAGGAGCCACAACACCTCATGCCCGGACTCGCGGGTCACCGCGAACTCGCAGTCTATAGGGATATTCCCGAAAAGCTCCAGCAACTCCTCGACCAGCGCCACAGCTCCACCCACGGTCTCGGGCGGTGCAACAGGCGAACATGCGGCCTGCTGCCATATGCGGCCGCCCGATCCTCCGGTGATGGCTGCCGTATCGGCCCCTTCGGTCCAGTTCACCACCCGGTAGGGAGCACAGGTATTCGGATCATGCGAAAAGACGACGCCAGATCGAAGCACATTGCGCAGCATAGGTTGGACAAGGACCTCATCCACCGGCTGAGCCTCGCCGTAGGCGGCGATGACCTGCTCGACAGCATCGCCAAGCGTCTCGATTCCGACATTCAAGAGGGACAGAAATGCCCCGGCGTTCGAGCTTTCCGCGCAATCCTCCCGCAGACAACTTGAACGGACAATCCATGGTCCCGATCCCAACGCATCTGGAATATGTTCCAGAAACACAGCGCGACCTGCCTGCCATTCCCGCACGGTAAAGGCAACTAGCGGAGCTATCCTGGCCGTTTGGAGACGGCCCTGCAACAACGCGAGCGTTCCCGCCTTTGTGGTAAACCTCAAAGCCATGGGATTTCCTCTCAACAAAGTTGGGCAATTCGGACGTTCGAGGTGTAGGGTGCGTCGATTCTGACGACTCCAAGCCCCGCAAGACGTTGCGGGCAGACATCGGACAACACGATGAAACGCCATGCGCCCCTCATTCAACCCCCTCGAACCTACAAATGGTTGAACAATTCATCAGCCAGTTCCGCCACGCTTCTCCCCGGCATGAATTGAGCGACCCAATCCGGGTTTTCAGGCTCGTCGACGGGGAGATCCAGCCCAGCCACGTTGTCCAGTTCCCCGGCATCAAAACGGCTGTATATCCCCTTCGGATCCCGGCGGCGCAATTCGGCCAGCGGCACGTCGAGATACACTTCGAAATATTCGGGAAGATGTTCACGATTCCAGGCATGCACCTCGTGAAACAGGGAAATCGTGGCAATCACGACGAGAACGCCCTGGGACGCCACCAGACGACACAGACGGCCATATCGCAAGGCCAGTTCCAGGCGCGCATCACGGCCATGATTCACACTTCCCAAATCGCTGCGGCCCAGCGCATCGCGCAGTTCATCACCATCAAGCAGCACGGCAACTTTGCCCTGCTCACGCAGGCGGCGAACCACTTCGCCCGCAAGTGTCGACTTCCCTGAACCGGACAGTCCCGTGATCCAAATCACGCCTCCGCCCGACACACAACAACGTTCTTCCGTCATTCTCAAAACCTGCCCAATATCGATCTTGATCAGCGCCCGTCTTTGCGGACGTCACACAACAACGCCAACGCAATGGCAGCTCATGCGCACGCCGTCACGCAGGAAACTCCAATACTCCAAGACCATCATCGCGTTCCATTACACACACCGCCTGCTTGCGATACTGTTCAAGCAACGAGAAATGTTCAGGCTGCACAAACGGAAACAGTCGCGCCACATTGTCAACCACGCGCAGCACCTCGCCGGGACGTCCCTGACGAGACATCCCCAAGGCAAGATACAGATAGGCTTCAACGCACAAAAAGGGCTGCAGTTTCAGTGCCGCCTTGAGACATCGTTCCGCCTCGATGAATTGCCCCGCCACGGTATGCGCCACACCGCAGCAGTACAGAAGCGACGGATTTCCCGGACGCTGTCGCAGAAGGCCTGTGGCTAGGCGCAGAGAATCACCGGGGGCAGTAAAGGCCATGTCCATCGCCCGCCGACGCCGCGCGCGGAGTCCCTCCTCCATGGATGCCACACGCCGGATGCCCCGCAATCTTTCTGCGCCAACCTCGGTGGCGCAGGCTGCCGCGACGTCTTCGTAGACGCCAAGCACCCTTTGCGCCGCGCTCTCCCATGTGCATTGGGCGAGAGCGTCGCGCGCACCGGAAGCCTTCGACGAACCCAGCGCAGCAAGGACCGCTCTGCGGATCGAGTCCGGGTCGCTGGGATCGCAGTAATGAACGAGGTCTCCAAGATAGGAAGGCAAAGTCCCCCAATCAGGGGCGACCACTTCACACCCGGCCCATGCAGCCTCAAGCGAGACGAGTCCCGGCAGTTCATACCAGCTCGGCAACGCATGGACACGCGCGGCCGCATACAGTGCGCAAAGGGTTTCCGCATCGACACGCCCGGTAAAAATCGTCCGCCCACGGCGTGGATAGGCGCGGCACAGCCGCCCGTACTCGTCGTCGAATGCCGAACTATTGACGAAAACAAGCGGAATGTCGTCGTCGCGCAGGGCATGCAACAGCATGAGCTGATTCTTGCGCGACTCCAACCGCCCCACGCACAGGACGAAATCCCGCACTCCGAAGCGTTCGGCGCAAAGTTCGACAGCATCGCCCTTCACAGAAGTAGGACGCGCAAATCCGAGATGCACAGGCCAAACAGGTCCAGCCTTGGGAAAGGCCTCCTTGATTCGCCGCCCCTCGGATTCGCCGCTAGCGAATGTGGCCTGTGCCCCTTCGGCCATGAAGGCAATATCCGCATAGGACAATTCCGCGCTACTACGCCCGGAAATGCCGCGCAGCTCCGCATTGAGCACATCGGGCGGCATATCTCCGGAAAGATGCCTCGCGAAGGCACAGATTGCCCGCTGCGAACGCTCGAAATACCGTCCGAAATCCTCGAACATCGGCGTAACGACATACGGAACGCCGCAGCGTGCCGCATTCAATGCAAATGGAACATCATAATTGAAGATATGGACGACGTCATATCCACGAACATCACTGTCATGATCTGTTCGCATCTCGACATCCACACCGCACGCGGCAAGTTCTCGCATCAAACTTGATGCGACAACAAGATCACCGCCAGGAATGGATGTGCTATTATCTCTTATCTGGAACAGTACCCTCATTCATCCCACCGCTTCACCAGCATCGAAAATGTGACCGAGGTGCAACATGAAAGATTCAATTTCAACATAAACGTCAGTAGCGAATCACAACAGCAGCGAGACATCAGCTTGGCATTGGGCTACGTCAATTTTAACGTCATTCGCCCAACCGCCGTCAATAATGCACTTTTCATACCAAGCTTACGGAAAATTCCTTGTAGGAAAGGACGATATCATGTTCCGCAACGTTTCGATTTCGCAACCACGCAACTGACGCCTCGCGTGTGCTTCGTACAAGAAAACCACGCCTCCACTCCCCCCCTCGCCACACACAAAAAGGCCCGGCAGGAAAAACCTGCCGGGCCTTGCAATCAGGCGGTACAGCCGTTGGGCCGTGGTCCGGACTTAGGCGAAAGCCTTAGCCTGGAAATCGGGCACAACCTGCTTCTTGCGGGACATGCAGCCCTGCAGCCAGAAGGAACGCTCGCCAGCGTCCACACCGAAGGCCTTCTTGAAGACGGCCTTGTCGTCGGTGACGAACAGCATCTCGGTGCCTTCCTTCATGATGTCGGTCAGCATCAGCATGATGGTGTGATGACCCTTCTCGCCCTTCAGCTTGGTGATCTCCTCGTAGAGGCCATCAACGTAGGGCTTGAGGATGTCGAGGTCCACGACTTCCAGCTGGCCGATGCCAACGCCGTGGCCAGCCATGTCGAAATCCTTGTAGTCACGGAAGACGAGGTCGCGCATGGGAGCGCCTTCAACGGCGCTCTTGACCTTGAACATCTCCATGCCAAGGCCCATCACGTCGGACACGCCAGAGATCTTGGCCAGAGCCTCGACGGCCTTCTTGTCGGCCTCGGTGCAGGTCACGGACTTGAACATGACGGTGTCGGACAGGATGGCACAGAGCATGGCGCCAGCGATGCCCTTGGACACTTCCACACCGTAGAAGTCGTACATGGACTTCAGCACGGTGCAGGTGCAGCCTACCGGCCAAACCCACATTTCGAGCGGGTTGGGGGTGGACAGGTCGCCAAGCTTGTGATGGTCGGCAACAGCCAGAACCTCGGCCTGGGCGATGTCACCGGGCAGCTGGGCAAGCTCGGTGGTGTCGACGAGAGCGATCTTCTGGCCGGCGACGGAGGTCACGACCTCGGGAGCGGTCAGGCCGAACTTCTCGAGAACGAAAGCGGACTCAGGGGTCACCTTGCCCTGGGCCACGGGCTTGGCTTCGATGCCGCGCTTGCTGAACAGGTCGGCAAGGGCAATGGCGGCGACAATGCTATCAGTATCAGGATTCATGTGACCGAGAACTAACATTGACAGATCCTCCTAATGGATTTTTCGCTGTGCCTAAGGGCAAATTCACGCTCGAAGTTTGTGCCAAATAGCACAAAGGATTGCCTCTGCCAAGTCCTTGGAGCATCGAAATAAAACTTTAGGTGCCGCAGGCTTTTCCGCGCGCTGGCCCAGGATGCGGCACCACGGCCACCGAATGTTTGTGAGAAAAGGAGCAAGAACCGCATTCCCCGAAGGAAACGTGCAAATCCCGAAGCCCCGGGCGAAGGATGGACAAAAAACGTCAGAAACGACCGAAGAATGCGGCTACCGTCACACAGCAGGCCCCGGCGACAAGTAGCGCATAGGCCCGCATGGAGCGTAGCGAGAGCAGCGGACCGAAACTCGCGGCGACCCACAGGTGCCCCCAGCCAAGCGCATCGGTCTGCATATGCAGAAAACCGTTAGAAAGCAGCATGCCCGTCAAGACGATCAGCCCCATCAGGCTGGCGACGAAGAACACGAAATACAGGATGCCGGACTGAAGGATGGACCGCTCCACCAAGCGGGCAGGCGCATAGGCCGTGTCACGCCCCAGCCGTACCTGCGCCTGAAGGGCGTCGTAGGCGGCGTTCTGCCTATAGCGCTGGAACTGCTCCAGACGCGCGGCGAACCAACTGAGTGGGAGGCTGAACAAGATGGGGAACATGGCCTCGGCAGGGGTGGTGAAGCCAAAGAAGTGGATGAGCATCAGCGCCGCAAGGTTGGATGCGGCGGCATTGGGCGGGATGAAGGTCCCCGCGGGAATGAGATCGAGCCAAAAGAGTTCGAAGACGGCGGAGACGGACAAGGCCAGCGAAACATCCCCCGTCACCAGTCCCCACACAAGCCCCTGAACGAGCGGGCGTTCAAGGATGCCGACGTTTATCGCGAAGCGGGACAGGGACAGGAGGACAAAAAAAAACCGACAGCCGCGACAGCGACGATGGTCATCAGAGGAGATTCTACCATGTGCGCCTCACCTGAATGGGTTCGCTGGGCACGCAACGGAAGTCGAGCTCGATTCCGGAAGAGGAGAAGAACCCGAGACACGTCCGATCAGTATCCGACAGCGCCACATGGGCGCAAATCTGCTCCTTGCCCGGCCCGTAGTGCAGGTTGCCGAGATTCAAAACAGGAAAAGCCAGCCCGGCCTCGTAGGCCCGCCGGGCATCGGCACAACTGGCGAACAGGACCAGCGCATCCGGGTCCGCACCCTTGCCGAAGGTATCCGCAACAAAGCCGGATGCGTCGGCGACGGAGACGAAACGCTTCTCAATGCCATGCGGAATGGCCAGCCCCATGATCTCCTGCCGGAGCGCGTCGTCCACAAGTTCGTCATTGGCGACGATAATCCAGCGGCTCTTCGTGAACGGCAGCCACGTTTCGATTATCTGCCCATGAACGAGCCGGTTGTCGACGCGCACCCAGAACATGCCCTATGCCTCCGCGACCTTTCGTCGCAGGATTTCGCCCGCAACGACGATTCCCTGACAGCCCGCATTGGAGGCCTCGCTGGCCAACTTCTTGAGATCCATGGACCGGGTGCCCAGCACCTTGAGCAGCATGGGCAGGTTCACGCCGGTGATGACTTCAAGGGGACCGGTTCCCAGAAGCGACAGGCTCAGGTTCGTCGGAGTGCCGCCGAACATGTCCGTCAGGATAAGCACGCCCGCACCGGTGTCGGTCCGCTGGACGGCCTCTCGAAGATTCTTGAGAATCTCGTCCATCTCCTGGGCGACGTCCACACCGATGGCCTCACAGGCCTTCTGCGGGCCGAGGATAACCTCGGCAGCCTTAAGCAGATGGGTGCCGTAATCGGTATGCGTGACGATAATGACGCCGACGTTCTTTGTCTTCTTGTCCGTGTTCATGTTCCTGCTGGGAGTGTGTGCGGGACCGGACGGCCCGGTTCTGCGGTGCTCTAATCCAAATCGAGATGCCTGTGTTCCAGAAAGACTGCATAGTCCGACTCGCGCAAGGAGTCAAAGACAGCCTCAGCCACGGCCACGGAGCGATGCCGCCCGCCGGTGCAGCCGATGGCCACAGTCAGCCGATAGCGGCCCTCCCGCGCGTAGCACGGCAGGACATAATGCAGGAATTCCAATTGCTTTTCCAGATATTCCCGCCCCGCTGGCGAGCCAAGGACGAAATCGGCCACGGCCTTGTCGCGCCCCGTAAATGGCCGAAGCGCCTTCTCGAAGTACGGATTCGGCAGAAACCGCAGATCGAAAACGAGGTCCGCATCCGTGGGAACGCCGTGCTTGAACCCGAAGGTGACGAGATAGACATGCAGGCCGTAGCGCTTGTCCTGCAGAAAATTCCACTTTTCTTGCAAGGTGCGGCGCAGGTCATGGATGGAATAGTCGGAGGTGTCGACCACGATCTCCGCAACATCACGCACGGGAAACAGAAGCGCCCGCTCTTCCACAAGCGCCCGATCAAGGCCGATGCCCTGCTCCAGCGGATGGGGACGGCGCGTCGCCGCGTAACGCCTGCGCAGAACCTCTTCCGAGGCTTCCACGAAGACCACTCGCGGTTCGACGCCGCTATTGCGCATGGTGGCAAGCGCCCCGGTCCATTTCTCGCGAAAGTCGGAGTGGCGGACATCGAGGCCCAGCGTGAGACCACGGTGATAGACCTCGCGCTGGCGCTGGAAAAGGTCCACGAGTTCGGGGATGAGATTCGGCGGCAATCCATCCACCGTAACGAATCCGAGGTCCTCGAAAACCTTAAGAGCCGTCGATTTCCCCGCACCGGACAGGCCGGAGAGGATGATCACCGGGAAGCTGTTTTCCGCTCCGGATGCATCACGGCCCAACATGGCTCACGCTCCCTCAAGTAGCTTGGCCAATCCCTCGCGCCCCTCGGCACAAAGGAAGGCCTTGCGAAATGCGTCATCCTTGAGCATACGCGAAATGTGGGCGAGGATGCGCAGATGCATTCCGGCCACCTTCTCTGGCGCGAGCACGAGGAAGAAGATGTGGCAGGGGCGGAAATCCAGCGCATCGAATTCCACACCCTCGGCGGAGCGCCCGACCACGAGGACGATGTCCTCCAGCGCGTCGAGCTTGCCGTGGGGGATGGCGATGCCCTCGCCGATGCCGGTGGTGCCGAGCGCCTCGCGCTCCAAGAGCACCTTGTGCGCGGCCTCCACATCGATTTCCGGCCGCCTTTCAGCCACGGCTGCCACAAGTTCGGCCAGGACCCGAGATTTGGTCCTGGCCGAAAGTTCAGGCAAAATCAGTTCGTTATCCAGGAAATCACCCAGCTTCATTCGTACATCCCGGGATCAATGAGACCATAGTCTCCCGTCTTGCGGCGGTAGATCACGTTGACCCGCTCGGTTTCGGCGTTGAGGAAAACGAGAAATTCGTAATTGAGGGTATCGAGCTGCATGGCAGCCTCGTCCACCAGCATGGGCTTGGGCTTGTAGGTCTGCGCCTCGACAATGGTCGCCTCGCGTCCGGCTTCGCCTTCTTCGAAGCTGATGACTTCGTCGCGGACGGTGCCACGGGAACGACGACGGTCCTTGCCCTTTTCGCGGAGCTTGCGGACCTGCGACGTCATCTTGTCGTACACGAGGTCGATGGAGGAGTACATGTCCTCGGACTCCTCCACGGCGGACATGTTCATGTTGTCACCGGAAAGCGTGACCTCGGCGATATGGCGGAACTTCTCCACCCCGAGATTTATCTTCAGCTCCGTATTGCCGGTGTTGGCATACTTGATCAGCTTTTCGAAGCGCTTTTGCGCGTACTTCCTCAGATGATCCGACGGTTCGAAATTCTTGAACGTCAAGCTGATGTTCATCGACGATCCTCCTTGTGATGCTGTTGGATCGATATCACTCCGTAATTTGGAGTGTACGTGCATTCAGCCCGAAAATAAAGAGTTCCGTCACGCCACCTCTAGAAAATCTCCTTGCGTTTCGAAGAGGAGAGTATGCCGAGCGCGCCGCGATACTTGGCAACGGTTCTTCTGGCAATGTTGACCTGAAGCCGTTCCTTCAGAATTTCCGCGATGCGCTCGTCCGACAGTGGATGGTGGGGGTCCTCCTCACCTATCAGGCTCTTGATCTGCGCCTTGACGCTCTCGGAGCCGACCTGACTTCCGTCGTCCAGCCCAAGGGCGCTGTTGAAGAAGAACTTCAGTTCGAACAGGCCGTGCGGCGTCGCCACATACTTGCTGGTGGTGATGCGGCTGATGGTGGATTCGTGCATCTCGATGTCGTCGGCCACATCCTTGAGAATGAGCGGCCGAAGACTGGTCACGCCGTTCTCGAAGAAGCCGCGCTGGAAGCGCACGATGCTCTCCATGACCTTATAGAGCGTGCGCTGACGCTGATAGAGGCTCTTCATCAGCCACTGTGCGGAGCGCAACCGCTCGTGGACGTAGTCCTTTTCCGGTGCGCCGCGGCCGCTCTTGAGGGAATCGAGATAGAAATCGTTGAGCGTGAGGCGAGGAAGACCGTCCTCGTTGAGCACGATGATGAAATCGTCCTCGTACTTGTAGACGTAGACGTCCGGGCTCACGTACTGCGGCTCGCTGCTGCCGTAGGCGGCACCGGGCATTGGATCGAGGGATTGGATGAGATCGAGATACTCGCGAAGTTCCTCCATCGAGATGCGGAACTTGCGGGCAAGCGGCTTATAGCGCTTGGTTTCGAGATCTTCGAGGTGCTCGCTGACGAGTTCGATGAGGATGGGGTCCTCGTAGCCGTAGGACTCGATCTGGACGAGCAGACACTCGCGCGGGTCACGCGCGGCAACGCCGACTGGATCGAAATTCTGAATGCGACGCAGCACCACCTCGACCTCTTCGGAAGTACACCCGGCGTCGGCGGCAATTTCCTCGGCGGTAGCCTGCAAATAGCCCTGCGAGCCGATGTTGCCGATGATGACCTCGCCGATGTCCATCTGGCGGGGCGTCATGTCCGACAGCCGGAGCTGCCACTCAAGGTGGCCCTCCAGCGAGGGCTTGGACGACAGCCGGGCCTCGAAGGACATCCCCTCCTCGGGGATTTCGGCCTCGCGGGCGGCGGAATTGCGGGATGTGCTCGAAAACTCGCCGAGGTAATTTTCCCAGTCCGCGCCCTGAACGGCGTCGTTCTCGCGAACGCCCTCGTCCATGACCTCGGCCGTCTGCGCAGCCTCTACGGCGCGGGCATTTTCCTCGGCCTCGGCCTTCTCCTGAGCCTGTTCGGGAACGGCCTCCTCGAGAAGCGGGTTTTCGAGGAGTTCCTGCTGGACCATATCAACCAGTTCAAACCGGGAAAGCTGCAGCAGTTTGATGGCCTGCTGCAACTGCGGGGTCATGACCAGTTGCTGGGAAAGCTTGAGCTGTTGTCTGAGTTCGAGTGCCATCGGGGCTGTTCGTCTTCTTGCGAAATGTTGGCGGTTGGGATTCCGGCGAACGGGGCACGGTCAAACATGTGTCTGAACCAACGAAAATGCCCGTCGCTCAAGGTGAAATCCATGCGGCATGAGAATGTTTTCTCAACCGCATTTGCAACATGCCACATCCGGAACAAGCTTGCAACCGAGGATGGCAAGGATTTTGAATATCGAAATTGATATAGTGATTTCGGGATGTTAGAGACTGAAGCTCTCTCCCAGATACACCCGGCGGGCCTTCGGATCGGCACAAATTTCATCCGGAGTGCCACTCAGGATGATTCGTCCCTCGTAGACGAGATAGGCTCTGTCGCAGATTCTCAACGTCTCTCGAACGTTGTGATCGGAAATGAGTACTCCGATACCTTTTTCACGAAGTCCGCTCACGATGCCCTGAATATCATCCACGGCGATGGGGTCGATGCCCGCGAAGGGCTCGTCGAGCAGCATGAACTTGGGATTGAGGATGAGGGCACGGGCGATCTCCAGCCGACGGCGCTCGCCGCCCGAAAGATGCATGGCCTTCTGGTCCGAAAGTCGGGTGATGCCCAGTTCGTCCAGAAGCTGATCCGCCCTCGCCTGCTGGGTTGCGCGGTCGAGACCGCTCTGCTCCAGCACGATCTCCAGATTCTGCCGCACGGTGAGCTTCTTGAACACCGAGCTTTCCTGCGGGAGGTAGCTCATGCCCAGCCGCGCCCGCTCGTGCAGGGGCAGCATGGTGATCTCCTCGTCGTCCAGCCGGACTGAGCCGCCTGTCGGCTTCACGATGCCCGCCAGCATGTAGAACGTGGTGGTCTTGCCCGCGCCGTTGGGGCCGAGCAGGCCGACCACTTCGCCCTGCGCGACGTTGACGCCGATGTCGTGCACGACCTTTCGCTGGCCGTACACCTTGCACAGATCGGAAGCGGAAATGACGGACATGCTACTTTCCCGCCTCGGCACCGGGGGTGAAGAATATGGCTTCCACGGGCTTGTCGCCGCCCTCGACCTCGCTGCGGTTGTCCTTGAGCCACAGGCGGATGACCTTACCGGAGATGCTGTTGTCGCCATCGGCGAGGCGCGGGTCTCCGCTGAGGGTCAAAAGGCCCTTGGCGGCATCGTACACGGCCTTGGCGCACTGGCCCTTCTTGCCCTCGCGCTCAAGGCGCACATTGCCGGTGGCCTCGATACGGGAGATGGTGCCCGGCTGCCCCTGCTTCGCGGAGGCGTCGAGGCGCACGGTCATAACGTCCGCCCATATCTTCATGTCGGGGCGCACCACCAACACGTCGCCACGGAAGACGACGGTCCGGCCGTCCTGATCGTAGACGGTCTTCTGAGAGGTGATCTTCGTCGGAACGGACGTGGACTGCGCGACCGCAAGAGGTGCGGTCATAAGCGTGGCGGCGATGGCGAACGCGGCGATACGGGGGAAGGTCTTCACGGCTTGTCCTCCATGGTCGGCTCCGCATGGCCCGTCAGTTCGGCCCGGACGCCGCCGGTGGCTGTAATCACATTGGTATCGAGATCGAAAACGACTTCCGGCGCGTCGAGAGCAAGCCCTCCGCGCACGATGCGGACGTCCTCGCGCAGGTGGATGGATCGCTTCTGCTCGCTGTATTCGAGGCGTCCGGCGTGCACTGTGGTGTCACCGGAGACGATGACCACGTCGGGCCAGAGCTGGGCGTTGCCGCTGCTCTGATCCACGGTTCCGCTCGCGGACGTGACCGTCACGGAATCATGGTCGGCGCGCTCCCACTCGATGCGCGGGGAACGGACGCTGACCACGCCGTCCTCCTGCTGATATTCGGCACCCTCGGCCTTGAGCGTCCAGCGCGAACCGTCGCCGGAACTGCGCGTCAACTCCACCCCCTGCATGGACATGTCCACCGGGGGTGCGGTGATGACGTCGTCGCCGTCCGGCCCGCCGCTGCCGATCCACACGAGATACGCCGCGCCCAAAATGGCAATCAACGAAACCGTGATGACAAGGACGAGACGCGAACGGTTCATCGGATTTTCCATTCCTCCCAGAGGATGCCCAGCTTGTCCTGCGCTTCGAGGATGAAGCGGATGCACTCGCGTACGGCACCATGTCCGCCGGGAACGGTGGACACCCACGCGGCCATGTCGCGAATCTCGGGCTGGGCGTTACACACGGCCATGGGCAGACCAACGCTGCGCAAAGGCCCGGCGTCAACCCAGTCGTCGCCAAGATAGGCGACCTGCGACATCTGCACGCCATGGGCGTCGCAAATCTGTTGCAGCAGGGGAATCTTGGCCGTGTGTCCAGCGTGGTAGTCCTTGATGCCGAGTTCGCGCACGCGCTTCTCCACAGCCTTGGACTTCAGTCCGGTGATGACGGCCACGACGAGACCGGCGGCCTGGGCGAGCTTGATGCCCAGCCCATCCTGCACGTTGAAGCGCTTGGAGACATCTCCCGCCGCGTCGTAGTACAGCCCGCCATCGGTGAGCACACCGTCCACGTCGAGCACGAGCACCCGCACCTGACGAGCTGCGGCAATGGCGGCTTCGCTAGCACTCATGGCCGACATTCCACAGGGCGACGAGATCGCGCAGCAGCGCGTCGAGCCGATCGAGGGGCCAGGAGTTGGGACCGTCGCACAGAGCCTTGTCCGGATCAGGATGCGTTTCGAGGAACACGCCGTTGGCACCGGCGGCAACGGCCGCACGAGCCAGCACGGGCACGAACTCGCGCTGCCCGCCAGAACATCCACCCTGCCCGCCCGGCAACTGCACGGAATGCGTGGCGTCGAACACCACGGGGCAGCCGAACCCGGCCATGATGGACAAAGCGCGGAAATCCACGACGAGATTGTTGTATCCGAAGGATGCGCCGCGCTCGGTGAGCCATATCTTGCCGTTGCCGGTGGAGCGAATCTTCTCCACCGCGTGGCGCATGTCCCACGGAGCGAGGAACTGACCCTTCTTCACGCTGATGATCCGCCCGGTCTCGCCCGCGGCGACCAGAAGGTCGGTCTGCCGGCAGAGGAAGGCGGGAATCTGGATGACGTCCGCCACTTCGGCCACAACGGCGGCCTGCTCGGGGGCGTGAATGTCGGTGATGACGGGAAGGCCGGTGGCCTCCTTGACGCGGGCCAGCATTCGGAGTCCCTCCTCCATGCCGGGGCCACGGAAGCTGGTCACCGAGGTGCGGTTGGCCTTGTCGAAGGAACTCTTGAAGACGGCCGTCAGCCCAAGCGCACGGGCGGCCTCGGCCACCCGCTCGCCGGTACGCAGTGCGATATCGAGACTTTCGAGGGCGCACGGGCCCGCTATGACAAACGGACCCGTGCAGGAAAGCTCGTAGAGTTCAGTGGAATTCATTCCCTACTTGCCCTTCCTCTGCTCCTTGGCGGCCTTGATGAAGTCCCGGAACAGGGGATGGGGCCGCATGGGGTTGGACTGGAATTCGGGATGGAACTGGCAGCCGAGGAACCACGGATGGTCCTTGACCTCGACGATTTCCATCAGCTCGCCATCCGGAGAGGTGCCGGAGAACACGAGACCCTTCTCGCGCAGGCGCTCGATGTAGGCGTTGTTGAACTCATAGCGGTGGCGGTGACGCTCGCTGATGTTCTCCTCGCCGTAGGCGCGGCTGGCATTGGTGTCCGGCACGATCTTGCAGGGGTACGCGCCAAGGCGCATGGTGCCGCCCTTGTTGCTGGACTCGTCGCGGCGCTCCACGCGGCCGGTCTGGAAGTCGTACCACTCCTTCATCAGGTAAATGACCGGATCGGGAGTGTTCTGATCGAATTCCTCGGAGTTGGCGGCCTCAAAGCCAGCGACGTTGCGGGCGAACTCGATCACGGAGCACTGCATGCCGAGGCAGATGCCGAAGAAGGGCACCTTGTTCACGCGGGCGTACTCGATGGCCTTGATCTTGCCCTCGACACCACGGGAACCGAAGCCACCGGGAACCAGAATGCCATCAAGGCCGGTCAGGCGCTCGGCAACGTTGTCGGCGGTGATTTCCTCGGAATTGATGTACTTGAGGTTCACGGTCACGCGGTTGGCGAAACCGCCGTGCACCAGCGCCTCGTGCAGGCTCTTGTAGGCTTCCTTGAGGTCCACGTACTTGCCCACGATGCCGATGGTCACATCACCCTTGGGATTGTCGATGTTGTGCTCAAGGTCATACCACGGGGTGAGGTCCGGGTTCTTGGCGGGCAGACGCAGCATGATGGCGATCTTCTGGTCGATACCCTCCTCGTAGAAGGCCAGCGGGAGCTTGTAAATATTGTCGATATCCTTGGCGCAGAAGACGGCGTCGGGATCGACGTTGCAGAACAGCGCAATCTTGCCCTTGATGTGCTCGTCCAGCGGCACTTCGCTGCGGCAGATCATGATGTCGGGCTGGATGCCGATGGAGCGCAGCTCCTTCACGGAGTGCTGGGTCGGCTTGGTCTTCACCTCGCCAGCGGCCTGCAGGTAGGGCACCAGCGTCAGGTGGATGTAGAGGCAGTTTTCCTTGCCGAGGTCGATGCGCAGCTGGCGAATGGCTTCGAGGAAGGGCTGGCCTTCAATGTCGCCGACGGTGCCGCCGATCTCAATGAGGGCCACGTCCAGATCATCGCTGGCGAGGCTCAGCACGGCGCTCTTGATTTCGTCGGTGATGTGCGGAATCACCTGCACAGTGCCGCCGAGGTAGTCGCCGCGGCGCTCCTTGGTGATGACGCTGTAGTAGATGCTGCCAGAGGTGTAGTTGTTGCGCTGACTCATGGGCACATCGAGAAAACGCTCGTAGTGCCCCATATCCAGGTCCGTCTCGGCTCCGTCGTTGGTCACGTACACCTCGCCGTGCTGGAACGGATTCATGGTGCCGGGGTCAACGTTGATATAGGGGTCAAGCTTCTGAATGGTGCAGGTGAGGCCCCTGGCCTTGAGCAATGCGCCGATGGAGGCGGCGGAAAGCCCCTTCCCGAGGGAAGACAACACGCCACCAGTGACAAAGATGAACTTCGTTTTCATTCGCCGGACCTGTCCTCTTTTAGTCTTGATTGAATTATCGAAAAGATGCGGGCCGGGGCCGTTTTTCCCCGGACCCGTCTCGCGGAGCATACATCAAATGTCGACCCGCCGAAACTGGTGAGATCCGGCGGGTCGAAACGAGGCACTACTGCCGTAGTTGGCTAATACTGCATATTTTTTCGATAGGTTGGGTCCCATAGTCAGGCCATTTGAGCGGTTGACGGCACATGTGAGTGTCATTATGGTCCCACAGACCTTGGACACGCTAGTCGACACCCCCCTGGGTGTCAAGACAATGGGAGGAATTTATGGCGGAGGTCAGAACCCTCGTCATCACCGGCAACGGTACGAATTGCGAGAAGGAATCGGCCTATGCGGCCGAGTTGGCCGGTGCCGACAGCGCCACTATCGTCTACTTTTCGGATCTCATCGCCGGGCGCTGCCGCGTTGAGGACTACAACTTCCTGATCTTCCCCGGAGGATTTCTGGACGGCGACGACCTCGGCGCGGCGCAGGCCGCTGCGCTACGGTGGAAGTTCGCCGAAACCCGCGAGGGCACGCCCCTTGTCGATCAGCTCCGGTCGTTCTTCAATGCCGGGGGTCTCATCCTCGGCATCTGCAACGGCTTCCAGCTTCTGGTGAAGCTCGGCCTGCTGCCCGCCGTGGGCGGCAAGTACTTCGAGCGACAGGTTTCCCTGTCGCACAACGACTCCGCCAAGTTCGAGGACCGCTGGGTCCACCTCAAGGCCAATCCCAAAAGCCCCTGTGTCTTCACCAAGGGGCTGGACATCCTCGAAATGCCCATTCGCCACGGCGAGGGCAAGCTCACCGCGAAGGACGAAGCCACGCTGACCGCCCTCATGGACGACGAACTCGTGGCCCTGCAATACGCGCACCCCGCCACCGGTGAGCCGACGCAGGAGTACCCCTTCAATCCCAACGGTTCGCCCTTCGGCATCGCCGGACTGACCGACCCGACCGGTCGCATCCTCGGCCTCATGCCGCACCCCGAAGCGTTCAACCATCCCACCAACCATCCCGCATGGACCCGCGGCGCGCGGCCCACGCTGGGAACGGTGCTCATCGAGAACGCCGTCAAGTACATCAAGAGCCGATAGGTTTTTCCGGAGGCACCCCGATCCACTACGCGAATACGTCCCGGCGGACGACTCGGACAGGGGTGCCTCCGGCGATCGGACACAGAGCAGACATCATGAAGACCTCAAGCACGTTCCCGGACGTCCCCCAAGGTTGGGAAAGCTGGGAACAGCTCATGGAACGCGCCCTCGTGCTGGCTCACCACGCCGCCGACTCGGGCGAAGTTCCCGTTGGCGCACTCATCATCGGCCCGGATGGCGACATTCTTGCCGAGGCGTCCAACGCCCCCATCACCCGCAACGATCCCAGCGCCCACGCGGAAATGCAGGCGCTGCGCATCGCCGCCGAAAAAATCGGCAACTATCGGCTAAACGGCTGCACCGTGGTCGTCACGCTCGAACCGTGCCTCATGTGCCTCGGCGCGTTCATCCACGCCCGCATCGCAGGCCTCGTCTTCGGCGCTGCGGACCCGAAGTCCGGCGCGGTCATGTCCTGTATGGACGGAGCGCACCTCGATTTCGTCAACCACCACTTCCCCGTGCTCGACGGCATTCTGGCCGAGGAGTGCGGCAACATCCTGCGCGACTTCTTCCGCGCCAGACGCGGCAAGAAATAGCCCGACACAGCCACGGAAACGACACGGGGCGAGCCACGGCCCGCCCCCTTCATCACCTGCACATCCCCCCGCGCTTTCCTACCCATTCCCCGCCAAGTGTGCCATGATGGCTCTCCGGCATCAGCCGCTCCGTCACCGCCACAAGCGAGGAACCGCCATGCGCACACCGCGTGCCCTATACGCAATCCTTGTCGCCCTGTTGACTGTCCTTCCCTGCGCCACACAAACCGCCGCACAGGAAGCGACCTGCTCCGACATCTACGAAATCTATATGACCTGCTACAACGGCGGGAAGCAGATGGACCAGTCCGGATGCGACTACCTCGTGCAGGCACTCGGTCCCCGCCTCATTGGCGAGGACGGCATCAGCGGCTTTTCCGCAGCCCTCTCCACAGCCATCTGCAAGCGCGGATGCGAGGACGGAGCCAAGCGCAAGCCCCCCATGACCATGAACCAATTCCGCCGCGAATTCTGCGGGAAAATGCTCAAATAGCCCGACCATCCGCAGGCAAACGCCCCCACGCTGCCCGCCTTGGCACCACACCTTGCGACGTTTTTGTGGCAAACATGTCGCAATGCGTGGACACTCCTGTTCTTTTTGTTGTATTACTCATGCCAATACTCGAATTGCGATAGCATCAACGGGATGTTTTCGCTGCACTTTCGGCGTATCGTTCAACATGAGCCGACCATCCCATTGACATCAGCATGCGGCAACCAGCAACAAGACCATCGGGACTTCACGCGACATGACAATGAAGAGATTTCGCACGACCATGGCGCTCGCGATCATCGCCTTCTGCGCCCTCCTTGCCCAGGGCTGCGAGCAAAAGGACCTGCTTCCGGCCAACCTGCTGCAAAACGGCTCCTTCGAGCACGGATTCGACGGCTGGACGCTTCGCGAAGGGTTGAGGCCCGCATTTGCGAAATCCTTCCCCGGTGATCCCTGTGCCACAAAGATGCGCCCCATCACTTTCGCCCTCAAGCCAAAGCATTTCGATAGTCCCATCGCCTTCGACTACTTCATTGAGGAAATGAAGGGGAATCTCGCCAAGCTCGTCGTCCGCTTCAAGGTGAAGACGAAGGACGACAAGGAAATCATCCTATCCTATCTCCTCTATGGCACCAACGACTTCTGGGCAGCAGAAAACGTCGTCAACCACGGCGTGCTCTGCATCACCCACCACGTTCAGGGCGCACCGAGGCAGGCCAACACGCTGTCCATCGACGGCATTCAGACCGAGATTGCCCGCTTCATCGCCAAAAACCACCCGCCGGGATTCTCGCCGCCACAGATCAAATCCGCTTCGGTTTCCATTGAGATATGGTCGGAAAAGGGCGAGGAGCCGCTTCGGGCCTACTTCTCGGGATTGCGTCCATACATGGGGCCGCAATGGAAGGCGCTCACACAGCGCTCCATTACAGCCCCCCTCTTCGACATCGCGGACCACAGCCCCGCGAACGCCACCGCGCTAGACACGTTCTTCTTCCAGCCAACGGACGGCGCACGCTGCTTCAACTCGAACATCACCGTCGCCCGCCTCGACCAACGTGTCGAAACCACCCCCGGCGCGCAGTATCTGCTCGTCTTCGACACCAAATCGCTGCTTGGCATCAACGGCCCGTACGTCGAAATCCGGACGCCTGACGACGAGCTTGCGGCATGGACCAAGCTCCCCATATCCATCACCCAGCATGGCTGGACACGCGGCGGACTGCTCTTCACCGCCCCCGGTGAATCCGTCACCATTTCCATTCCAACCACAGCGGCGGCCCACCGCCAATCCCGCTTCGCCAACCTCTACGACAACATGCGCCTGTATGGCGTCTCCGACGAAACCATCGACCCACTGCTCCAGCACTTCGGACTCACGCGCTCGCCGAGCGGCCTGGCCTGCCACCCCATCCCGTTCGAGGAGTTTTTGTCGCCTGAATTCATCACGGCCATGAACACCGAGATCGAAACCCTCGGCCTGCCCGTGTACGACATCATCGTCGATGAAAACGCCCTGTGGGACGAAAGCCGCATCGCCCAGCGCCATCAAGACGCCGTGACGAAAATGCAGCCCGGCTACGCCAACATGCAGCCCGCGCAACTCGTCATCGACGGCGGACCACCGGTGGACGTGCGCATCAAAACGCGCGGATTCGGCATTGGGCACCACATCGCACGCACCCGGTCATGGCGGGTGAACTTCAGCAAGAATTCGCGCATCGACCTGATCCGTCCCCTGTGCCGCTCCTTCATCGGCGAGGCGTGGGCACAGCGGGTGGCAGGCGAAATCGGCCTCGCGCCAATGCTCAACTCCTTCGTCTACCTGAGGATGAACCACAAGCCCGTGGGCCTCATGTGGCGCATAGACCGCTCCCGAAAGAGCCTCGAAGTGGCCTGTCGCCCGGACGGCAGCGTGACCGACCTCACCGTGCTTTTATCCGATGACCTGACGTACGTCGCTGAGCCCTACCCCATCGACACCATCGCCTCGTTCGACATCAAGGCGTCGAAAGACTTCCGCAACCGCTACGACACGGGTCAACTCATCGACGCGATGAGCCAGACCGTCACCAATCACGACTTCGAAGCATTCTCGCTACTCGTCGACACCGACAACCTCGTCGATATCGACGTGCTCTCGACTCTGCTTTCAAGCTCGCATATCGACTGGATGCACAACGATGTACTCTACTGGAACACGGCCTGCGGACGCTTCGAACTGCTGCCCTACGACGTACGCATCCAGAACATCAAGGTTCCGGAGATGTTCCTCCGCCACAACCCGTTCATCGACTTCGTCACCCTGCGCCCGGAAGGCTACCTCGCCAAGACGCGCAAGCTGTGGAATCTCGTTTCGTCCGAGGCCTTCCTGAACTCCGCGCTGGCCGAGCTGGACACCCTGCACGCCGCCACGGCCCCGGCGCACGACAAGTCCGTCACCTACGGCTACCGCGGTATGGAATTCATGGAGCCCAAACTCCTCACCCGCACCTACGGCAACCAGAAAGCCCTCTTCAGCAAACGGACACAGACGATTCGCCATGCGCTTGAGACCACCCAACCCCACGGATACACGCTCCGTCACATCGGCAGGGACGAACAGGGCCGCCTTCGCCATCTGCTGACGGTGACGCCACGCGCCCCGCTCACGCTACCCACGCAGGGCCAGATCAACGTCTACTATCAGGACGCGTTCATCCTCTCGGACGCGGATGGCATGAGTCCGTCCATCATCAGCGAAATCCGCACTCCCTCGGGCAGCCGTTGCACCGTCGCCCCTGCCTCGCGAACGCTCCCCACAGCAGATGAGGCAAGCGCGCGGCCCATGGTCGACGGCATCGCCCGCCCCAATGCCCTCCTCCTGCCGGATCTGCACCGCCAGCTCGGCATGATCATCCTCTGGAAATACCAATACGAGCACATCCTGCGAACCATCACCGACCCGCAGGACAAGGACCTTTTCAACACCTGCTACACGCGGAAGGGTTTCCCCTATCATCCGAAGCCCATGCCCTTCCTCTGGATGCTGACGGATGAAGTCAGAAACGACCCGACCCGCCTACGCAGACTGAACACGCTGCTGGAGCGTTACGGCATTCTGCCGCCGCGCGCGGCGTCGTTCATCATCACCAGCGACACGCCACTCTCGCCCCGCGACGTGAGCGTCGCCATGGTCAACGCCGTCAACGGAAACGCCGTCCCCTGCCCAACGCTAACGACTCCGGCCATAGCAGTTGCGCAGGACTCACCAGAAGCCGAAACCAGCAGTTCCCGCAAAGGCGACACAGCCCACGTCTACAGAACGCCGCTGAAGCACTTCGCGGACATCACGCTCAATGTGAACGCGTTCGTGGCGCGGCATCCCACCTTCACCATGATTGACGAGCGCACGGTGACTCTGGACGCTGGCATCCATCGTCTCGGCGGCGTGATCGTCGTCCCCACGGGCATCGAGCTGGTCATCGCACCCGGCGCGACGCTGGAGATGGACGAAGGCGCATCTCTGGTCGCCTATGGTCCCATCACGGCGAAGGGTACGGCGCAGCGCCCCATCGTCATCCGCAGGCTCGACCCCACGCGCCCATGGGGCACGCTGGCCATGCTGCGGAAAGCGTCCGGAGGAGCGTTCGAACACTGCCACATTTCCGGCGGAACAGAGGCCTACGTCAACGGAACCTACTTTTCGGCGATGGTGGCCGCCCACTACGCAGACGCCACCTTCCGCCACTGCACCTTCGAGGACGCCAGCAAGGGCGGCGGCGACGACTCCCTCAACGTGAAATTCGGACACGCCGTCGTGGAATCGTGCACCTTCGCCAACAACGGTGCGGATGCCGTGGATCTCGACCTCGTGCGAGCAGGATCGGTCATCTCCGGCTGCACGTTCAGGGACAACGCCAACGATGGCGCGGACATTTCCGGTTCCCACGTGCGCATAGCGGACACGCTCATCGAAGGGCACGGCGACAAGGGCATAAGCGGCGGCGAGGCATCGACGCTCACCGTGGAGAACTGCGTCATCCGCAACTGCTCGCAAGGCATGGCCGCAAAGGACCGAACCCGACTGACGGCGACGGGCACAACGATCGCGGACTGCAAGACGGGTGCGACGGCCTACCAGAAAAAGGCCATCTTCGGCGGCGGCACGCTCGTGCTAGAGGACTGCACGCTTGCCGGCAACCGGATGGACATCGGCGTGCAGGACTTCAAGAGCGACAACGCCAAGCCGTCCCATGCCTACCTCGTGGAGACGGACTTCCGCCGCACCGGCCGCTCCACAACGGAAATCATCCGCGAACCGAAGCGCAAGCTCAGCAAGAAGAAGTTCATTCTGGCCAGCGCCGAGGGGACGCTCGGCGAGTACGGCTACCGCTTTGCCACACTCACCGACCGCGTCAACATCACCAGTGCGGCCAGCCGTTCGGACATTCCGGACCTCGAAACCATGCATGCGGATGGCGCATGGCGCACGCGGAGCACGCCATGATCGACAGAATTGAATACAAATACTACGTCCCGGCATGGATGATCCCCGCCATCATCGCCGATCTGGAGAAATTCTGCATCCACGACGAGCACGCCACCCGCGAGGACCACGCCTATCGCGTCGCGTCCGTCTATTTTGATGACATGGGCATGCGGGCCTACCATCAGAAGTTGTCCGGCCTGCCGCACCGGACGAAGGTACGCGTGCGGTTCTATCCGGACTGTGGCTCCGACGCCTGCTTTCTGGAGTTCAAGCACAAGGTCGCGGACCGAATCCGCAAGCGCAAGACACGCGTCGACGGCATCGAGGACGTCCTTGATGCCGTGCAAGGCGGCACCAAGGACTGGTTGCTGGAAAACGTGCACGCGCTCGCGCGGCACTCGGGCCTGAAGCCCATCGTCCGCATCGACTACGACCGCATCGCCATGGCATCAAAAACGGACTCGCAGGTCCGCATCACGCTGGACACAGCGATCCGCTGCGCACGGGTGGACAACGAACTGCGCGAAACACCGCGCATCCCTGTCACGCCGGAGGATGTGGGCATCCTCGAAATCAAGTCGCCATCCTACATCCCCTTCTTCGCGTCGATGATCATTGGCAAGTATCGTCTGCAAAGGCGTGCGATAAGCAAATACGGCAATGCCATTCAGAATCTCTCTCTCAACAGCGCATTCACTTTTTAAGGAGGCGACATGCTGGACTCATTGCAAGATCTCGTACTGGTTCCCGGCGGAATCACCCTCGAGCAAATACTCGCACGGCTTGCCGCCTCGCTGCTGCTCGGGCTGGCGATCAGCTACATCTACAGGCTCAACTCGCGCTCGCTTAGCGTGGAGCATCAATTCGGCTTCACACTCGTTTCCGTGACGATGGTCGTGGCGACGGTCATGTCCGTCATCGGCTCGAACATCACGCTGTCCCTCGGTCTCATCGGCGCACTGTCGATCATCCGCTTCCGCGCGGTCATCAAGAACACCGCAGACATGGCCTACCTGTTCTGGGCCATCGCGGAAGGCCTCGCCGTCGGGTCGGAGAACTTCACCGTGGGCTGGGTAAGCACCATCGTCATCGGACTGGTGATGATCCTCATGACGCGCTACGGAGCCTTCAACCTGTCGAATCGGAACTTCATCGTGACCTTCACGCTCCCGCGCGACACCATCGGCCTCGAAGAACTGAAGACTCGCCTCGGCTCCTACAAGGACCTGCGGATGGAGCTCAAGTCGTCGCACTCTCACTGCCGCAATGGCCTGTGCGAATACACGTTCGAGGCAAAGGGCCGGAAGCCGGAAAGCCTCCAGACGATGCTGGCCGACCTCGAAAAGGAAACTGCCATCGCGAGCATCTCTGTGCTGAGTCCGGAGACGAACCTGTATGTCTAGCAGCCAAAGGCTGGGGAATTGCGGCAGGATGAAAATTTTCCTTGCATCCCCCCACGTTTTTCCCTAGATATCCCTCGTCCCTGCTTGGAACTACACCATTTCCAAGCACCAAACGGCGCGGAGAGGTAGCGAAGCCCGGTCGTAACGCGCTCGACTCGAAATCGAGTTACGGGTTAATAGCCCGTACGTGGGTTCGAATCCCACCCTCTCCGCCAGCGCACACAAGCAGCTGCAATAGCTGAATTTTTAGCAGGCTTATATCCCAAAGCACCGTCTGATACACAGCGGTGGCACACAAGGGGTATAAGTCTGTGTCGTTTTGTTCTCCTGCCATTGGTTCAAATTCGGCTTCAAACGCAGCCGCACCTGCCTACTTGCTTCCTCGTCCAAGCGGATTATATTTCCGCATACGTATTCCAGCCGACCTTCAGCCGACACTGGGAAGGACTGAGTCTCGTCTTTCCCTTGGCACTTCGCACCTGAAGGAAGCCCGTCCAAAGGCTATGCGGCTGGCATCCAAGGCGCATGACATCTTTTCGGAAATCCGACGACTGAAAACGAAATCGACCACTTTTGAAAACAGAAACCGAAAGGCCATGACTGAAGCGAATGAAACACTCCAAAACCATCTTACCGACGAAAAGATTCGGGAACTTGTAGACAGGGAAATGAAGGAGACGCTCAACTATGAATTTGAGTTGCGCGTCAATCGGGAAAGACCTTGGCAGGACAATGAGCTTGAAAAGCACTTAGCTTCCCGCCAGCGCATTGCCTCGGACATTCGCGAACAGGCGGCACATGCCGATTATCGCGGCGTGAAAAATCTTGTCAGCGGGATTCTGGAGCAGGAAGGCATCAAGGTCTCGGAGAAGTCCACGGACTACAAGAAGCTGTGCGACGCCCTTATGAAAGGCATTGCCAAGGCATATGACGAAGCTGGCTCCATTGACTTTTCACCACTCGCCAGCAAGCTCTCGGAAGCTGAAACTGGCAAGACGGTTGTCGTTACGCAGCAACCTGCCGTTCCTTCCCGCAAATCGCCCACCATCACCGAAGCCGTTGAGAAGTACATCAAGACCAAGACGGAAAGCGGTGAATGGAAAGTCACCAGCGTGAAGGACTTGGCTCCGCAGCTTCGGCAGTTCGCGGAAATGGTTTCCAATGGCAAGAAACTGCCGACACACGAGATCACCCGCGACCACATGCGGAAATACCGCGAGAAACTGGTCAAGCTGCCCTCGCTTCGCTACCGCTCCCATTACAAGGGCAAGAGCAAGGCTCAGCTCCTGAAAATGGATATCCCTGAGAACCACCGTCTCAAGCCAAAATCCATCAAGACGCGATTTGACAATGTGCGCTCATTCATCAACTGGGCAGAGCTCGAGGGCTACGTGGACAAGGCAAAGCCTCTCAACGTGGCGTTGGCCTTCAAGAAAAACACCCTCAAGGCGAAGCAGGCCAAACGTCGCGCCTTCACCAGCGATGAACTGAAAGCCCTGTTCCACAGCGCACCTTACCAAGGCACAGCCACGGGCAAGCAGAAGGTCACGAAAGCATGGCAGTTCTGGGCACCGCTTATCGCCCTGTTTACAGGCGCACGTGTTGAAGAAATATGCCAGCTCCATCTGGACGACATCTGCGAAATCGACGGCGTTCCCTGCATCGACATCAATAACGAAGGCGACAAGGAACTCAAGACAGCCGCAGGCAAACGCATTGTCCCGGTCCATCCGTTCCTTATCAGGCTCGGCCTGCTTGAGCGCGTGAAAACACTTAGGTCAAAAGGCGAACAACACTTGTTCTCCCGCAAAACTTTGAGCAAGCGTGAAGGAAACGTCTCCGCCAACGTGACGCAGTGGTTCACGCGCTTCCGTCGTGATTGCGGTGTTGGCGCGGGTGAAGGCGAAGTCAGCAACGTCACCTTCCATTCCTTCCGGCACACGTTCATCACATGGGCAAAGCTCCACGACATTGACCGCCGCAAGCTAAAGGAAGTCGTAGGCCATGAGAAAGGCGAGTTCGACGACATCACGTCAATCTATGAAGGTAGCTACCCCGCATCCACGCTCTTCCGCGATGTCATCCAGCCTGTGGACTGGGATAGGGAAATCACGCTTGACGCCCTTGTGCCGCATGGAAAGCAATGGATTAAAGGCCGTTAGAGTGCCTTTTTGAGGCCGTCATGATGGATTCCCTATGGACGAGGCGAAACGTGCCTTAGAAACGAAATATGCAGAAAAAGCTCTGAAATCTTTAGGGGGTTGGCTTTGGTCTCACGGTCGGAGCCTGTTCCCCTAGCTTTTTCTGCATCATTTGCAATGATGAGCCTCGTTTTCCCTTGACCTTCTTAGGTAATTCGATACTGTCTTCATCATGCCCAATGGAGACAAAATCATGAAGCTGTCCGATGCTGTCAACATACTCCCAGCCCACCCCTTTCGGGGAAGCATTGAGGAAGTTGCCGACGGCACGGCCAGAGCTGTCCAGATGAAGGACATTGAGGACGACGGAGCCGTTGCGTGGCATTCGCTGGTCCGGACCGAGGTCGCCGGACGGCGTGAACCGAACTGGCTCCAGCCACAGGATATTCTGTTTCTGGTCCGTGGCAGCAGGAACATTGCCGTGTTCCTCGACTCCGTCCCATTCCCCGCCGTCATCTCTCCCCATTTTCTGCTTCTGAGAGTCGCGCCCGGTGCGGGCGTCCTGCCTGCGTTTGTGGCGTGGCAGATGAATCAGCTTCCCGCACAGCGCTACTTTGAGGCGTCGGCAGAAGGTTCCGTACAGCGAAGCATCCGCAAGGCGGTACTCGCGGACCTGCCCCTTGTTATCCCGTCCCCAAGCACACAGCAAGCCGTTGTCCGCCTTGCCGCCGCAGCGCGGCAGGAAGCCGAGACCTACAGGAAACTCATTGCCAACCGCGAGCAGGAGCTTCGCGCCGTGGCATCAACGATACTTAACCGATAAGCCCTTTAATGAGGTAACAACGTGACACCCCGCATAAGTCAAAAAGAAGTCAACGACGCCGTATGGAACGCCTGTAATACGTTCCGTGGCGTGGTCGATGCCAGTACATATAAGGATTATGTGCTGACCATGCTCTTCCTGAAATACATCAGCGACGTATGGCAGGATAATTACGACACCTACAAGGCTGAATACGGCGACGCGCCCGAACTCATCGAAGAAATGATGAAGAACGAGCGCTTCGTGCTGCCAAAGGATGCCAACTTCTATGCCTTGTATGACCGCCGCTTCGAGGCAGGCAACGGCGAGCGTATCGACAAAGCTCTGCACGCCATTGAAGAAGCCAACATGGGCAAGCTGAACGACGTCTTTCAGGACATCAGCTTCAACTCCACCAAGCTCGGCGACGACAAGCAGAAGAACGACATCCTGCGCCACATGCTGGAGGACTTCAGCAAGCCGGAACTGAACCTGCGTCCCTCGCGTATCGGCAATCTGGACATCATCGGCAACGCCTACGAATTCCTCATCAAGCACTTTGCCGCTTCTTCCGGCAAGAAAGCTGGCGAATTCTACACCCCGCCCGAGGTCTCCCAGCTCATCGCGGAGCTTGTGAATCCGCAGGAAGGCGATGAAATCTGCGACCCTGCGTGCGGCTCCGCATCCCTTTTGATGAAATGCGCCAAGCTCATCAAGGATCGCTTCGGCAACCGGAAATATGCCCTGTACGGACAGGAAGCCATCGGCTCGACATGGTCGCTCGCCAAGATGAACATGTTTCTGCACAGCGAGGACAACCACCGCATCGAATGGGGCGACACCCTGCGCAACCCGATGCTTCTGGACGGTGACGACCATCTTAAGCACTTTGACATAGTGGTGGCCAACCCGCCTTTTTCGTTGGACAAGTGGGGATATGAGTCAGCAGAGGCCGACCGTTTCGGGCGTTTTCGTCGCGGCATTCCGCCCAAGACCAAGGGCGACTATGCATTCATCCTGCACATGATTGAGACCCTGAAGCCGGGAACCGGACGCATGGGCGTTGTTGTTCCGCATGGCGTCCTGTTCCGCGCATCCTCCGAAGGGCAAATCCGCAAGCAGCTCATCGAGGAAAACCTGCTGGATATGGTCATCGGCCTGCCGGAAAAGCTCTTCTACGGTACAGGCATCCCCGCCGTCATCCTCGTGTTCCGCAAGAATAAGAAGGACAACAACGTTCTCTTCATCGACGCCTCGCGCGAGTATCAGGACGGCAAGAACCAGAACTTCCTTCGTGACGAAGACATCAAGAAGATTCTGGATACCGCCAAAGCACGCGAAAGCGTGGACAAATACGCCTACCTCGCAACCCTTGAGGAAATCCGCGAAAACGATTTCAACCTGAACATCCCCCGCTACGTGGACACCTTTGAGGAAGAAGAGGAAATCGACCTTGAGGCCGTTCTGAAAGAGCGCAAGGAACTGAAAGCAGACCTCGCCAAGCTCGAAGTGGAGATGGAAGGCTACCTGAAGGAACTGGGCTACGAACTGCCGTAGCTGGGAAATAGAAGGCGTTACAACGGCTATTCCTATGAATACATGGAACGTAAACACACGCCGGAACAGAGAGGCCAGACCATGAGCAACGAGCAAGGCCTGCCGCCTTCGGTCCGGGAATCGGAATTGCTGCTCTACACCGCGCCCAGTGGCAAGGTGAAGGTGGAGTGCCTCTTTCACGGCGAAACCATCTGGTTGCCGCAAAAGAAGATCGCCGAGCTGTTCGGTGTTGGCGTTCCCGCCATCTCCAAGCATCTGAGCAACATCTTCGAGAGCGGTGAACTTGTTGAGGATTCAGTTGTTTCCATTTTGGAAATAACTGCCGCTGACGGGAAAACCTATCAGGTAAAGCACTTCAACCTCGATGCCATTATCTCCGTGGGCTATCGCGTGAACTCTTCCCGCGCCACGCAATTTCGCATTTGGGCGACGCAGCGGCTGAGAGAGTTCATCATCAAGGGCTTTGTGCTGGATGATGAACGCCTGAAAAACGGGCAGCACTTCGGCAAGGACTTCTTCCGCGAACTGCTGGAACGCGTCCGCTCCATCAGAGCCAGCGAGCGCCGCATCTATCAGCAGATTACGGACATCTTCGCGGAGTGCAGTATCGACTACGATCCGCAGTCCGAAACCACACGCAAGTTCTACGCTCACGTGCAGGACAAGTTCCATTTTGCCATCACCGGACAAACCGCTTCGGAAATCATTCATGACCGAGCAGGCGCGACCAAGCCACAGATGGGGCTGACCACCTACAAGAATGCCCCGAACGACCGCGTGCTGAAGTCTGATGTCGTGATTGGCAAGAACTACCTGAGCGAAGAGGAAATCAAACGGCTGGAGCGCACTGTCTCCGGCTTCTTCGACTATATTGAAAACATACTTGAAAACCGTACCAGCTTCACTATGGAGTCATTTGCCGACAGCGTGAACCGCTTTCTGGAATTCAACGAATACCGAGTTCTCGAAGGCTACGGCTCCATCTCGCGCAAGCAGGCCGAAGCCAAGGCGTATGCCGAATACGAAAAATTCAATCGCACGCAACACATCGAGTCGGACTTTGACCGACAGGTGAAGGCGCTGAAACGCGCCGGAAAGTAGCGGACAGGATATACAACGATGATGAAATATATTGTGATGGGGTGGGGTTATGGTGCCTGAGGGATGGAAAGAGAGAACAATTAAGCAATCAGAGATAGAGCTTATTGACGGAGATAGAGGCAAAAACTACCCCAATTCTAAAGAATTTTTCAATAAGCAATATTGTCTTTTTCTAAGTGCAAAAAACGTAACAAGACAAGGCTTTAAATTCGAAGAATGCCAATTTATTACTCAGAAAAAATCAGAATCCTTACGAAAAGGGAAGCTAAGGAGAAAAGATATCATCATCACTACACGAGGAACTGTTGGCAACTGTGCCCTGTATTCTGATGATATTTTATTTGAGCATATTCGAATTAATTCAGGAATGCTAATTGTACGAAATAAGGACAAGGGTATTGACACAGAATTTCTTTATATAATTTTTAAATCGCCACTTATTGAAAAACAAATTGATAAATTCACATTTGGCAGCGCACAGCCTCAGCTAACAGTGAAGACAGTTGGCTCGATTAAGGCACTTCTCCCCCCTCTCCCCGAACAAAAGAAAATCGCCCGCATCCTGTCCACGTGGGACAAGGCGATAGAGACCGTGGACAAGCTGATAGAAAACAGCAAGCAGCAGAAAAAGGCACTCATGCAGCAACTGCTGACAGGCAAAAAACGCCTGCCGGGGTTCAGTGGGGAGTGGAAAGAGGTGCGGCTGGGGGATCTGTTGTCTAAAGCAAGCAACGGCATGACTTATGATGCTAATGCAACTGAAGGGCTTCCGATTTCACGTATTGAGACAATCTCAGATTGGAAAATAAACCACAAGAAGGTGGGATACGCACCTAACTGCGTTGAAACTCAAAAATTCAAACTGAAAACAGGTGATATTCTCTATAGCCACATCAACAGCTTGTCTCACATCGGCAAAGTTGCAATATACAATGGTGACAGAGATTTATATCATGGAATGAACCTGCTACTACTCAGATGCAAACCTGAGGCAGCAGACCCTTCGTACATATACTTTTTTTTGAATTCTTATCATGGGAAAAAACTCGCCCTGCGATTTGCAAAAAGAGCGATTAATCAAGCAAGTATTAGTTCTACTGATCTGAAATCATTCAAAATGATAGTTCCTCCAAAGGAGGAGCAAAAACAAATTTCTCAAGTCTTGAAAGCGGTAAGCGGTTCGCTATCCAAGCAAAACGAAATCAGGACAGTGCTTATTAATGAAAAGCAAGCCCTCATGCAACAACTGCTAACAGGAAAACGCCGCGTGGAGGCGTAGAAAAAATGGAAGACCACTTCTCCGTCAGATATTACCAGGTAACAAGCGGCTCGCGAGGAGATATTTATGCGAATTAAAAGCTTAGAACTAGAAAATTTTAGGTTGTTTGAAAAAGTCAGCATCCCATTCGTCAGCTCAGATTCAGATAATGGAAACGTTGTTGTTTTTGTCGGCAATAATGGAAGTGGCAAAACCACCATTCTTGAAGCTCTTTCTCTCAGTTTAAGCTGGCTTGTTGCTCGCATTAGTAGGGGGAGTGGCGGTCAAGGGACTGGGATAAAAGATTTGGCGATCACGAATAAAAAGAATTTTTCTACAATCACCATTGATGGAAATTATAAAGAATTCGACTTTTCTTGGAGAATAGCCAAAAACCTAAAAGGACGAAAAAAAGTTGCTGAAAGCGATTACACCCGTTTGTCAGAACTTGCAGAATTTTTCCGCGAAAAACTCACCGAGGATGAAAACGCTTCCTTACCTTTACTTGCCTACTATCCTGTCGAGCGTACCATTCTTGATATTCCTTTAAAAATAAAAACTAAACACTCCTTTGGACAACTGGATGGCCTTGACGGTTCACTTGTTCAAGGAGTTGATTTCCGACGTTTTTTTGAGTGGTTCAGAGAACGTGAAGACAGTGAAAGTGAGTTGCGTTCACGTCATAGTGATGATGTTCTTGCTAAGCTTAAAGCGTTACTTAGTGAAGACAGAGAACTCGACACGATCAGCAGAGAAGATATTGATAACATCGTAGGAAAACCTTTACGCGATAGACAGCTTGATGCTGTTAGAAATGCAATATCAACTTTTATGCCAGGCTTTGAGAATTTGAAAATCAAGCGCAAGCCAAGATTGCGAATGATGGTTGATAAAGATGGCGTCCCACTCAATGTTGAACAACTCTCTCAAGGTGAAAAATCACTGATGGCCCTTGTTGGAAGTATTTCCAGTAGACTTTCAATGATGAATCCTATTCTTCCTGACCCACTCAAAGGGCGAGGAATAGTGATGGTCGACGAAATCGACTTGCATCTACACCCCAAATGGCAAAGAGATATCATCGACAGGTTGCGCAACACATTCCCGAACTGCCAATTTATATTGACAACCCATTCTCCGCTTGTGATTAGCAACTCGCCCAATACACTAACATACATCCTTAACAATGGAGAAATCGAGCGAGTTGGGAACTTGTACGGTATGGATGCTAACCAAGTCTTATTGCAAGAAATGGGTGTTGAAATTCGCAATTCTGAAATTCAAAACAAACTTGATGACTTGATGGACTTAATTCAGGAACGGAAATTTTCCGAAGCCAAATCGATTACTTCCGAGTTGGAGCAAATTCTTCCTGCGGACCACTGGGAACTCAACAAGGTGAAGATTCTCCTTCTTCGAAAGGAGGCGCAGTGTGCGAAAAATAGTTAAGGGGCAAGAGCCGGATGAGCTGTCAACATGGAAACGAGCGAATCCAAACAGACGCTATGAGCATACGACTGGAATTGTTAAGCAAGCAATTAGACACGCCTGCATAGATGAACAATTTGGACTCTGTGCTTATTGTTGTAAGCCGATAACTCCGAACAGCGATAGCAGCCATAACGAGCACGTCGAGGCGCAACACATCGCACCAAATCGAACAGTTGATTTTGGAAACATTGTGGCCAGTTGTGAAACAAGAGGACAATGCGGAAAGGCGCATGGAAATCAACAATTACCACTAACGCCATTAATGGACGAGTGTGAGACTGAATTTAAGTTCAAATACTCAGGCAGAATAGAAGGTGTAACTCCACGAGCTAAGACATCAATAGATGTCCTTAAATTAGACAACAAAGTTCTAAAAGAGGCTCGAAGGGGGGCTATCGAGGCTCTCCTTTATGAGTTTGGGTGCCCCCCCAAAGAAACAGCAGATCTTGAAGCTGATACAATAAGCATACTACTTGACGACCTTGCTCCCAGCGACGGCTGCGAGCTAAAGCCATATTCCCCTGTGCTTACCAACATTCTACAACACGAATTGAGAATATTACAGGCTATGTGTGATTAGTATGCACCACCTACCGGAAACCAAGGAAGAATACAGCGCCAAGATTCCGGCCTTGCAGGTTCTCATGAATCTCGGCTGGACGTATATATCGCCCTCGCAGTGCCTGACCAAGCGCGGCACGAACCGTGACGTTTTGCTGAAGGATGAACTCATCCGTTCGCTCCAGGCACGGCGCTTTGAATGGGACGGCAGGGAGCACGCGCTTTCGCCCAATGCCATCGAGCATATTGTGCGCGAACTGTCATCGCCGGGACTGCACGAGGGGCTACGCACCGCCAACGAGCGCATCTACGACAAGCTGACCCTCGGCATCACGGTCAAGGAATTCATCGACGGCAAGCCCGTTCAGCCGACCATCCCCATCATCGACTGGGAACACCCCGAAAACAACCTGTTCCACGTCACCGAAGAGATGGACGTGCTGTCTTCGGCTGGCACGCATAGGCGCATCCCTGACATTGTGTGCTTCGTCAACGGCATCCCTTTTGTGGTCATCGAGGCAAAGCGGCCTGAATCCGGCAATCCGAACAAGTCCATGCTGGAGGAAGGCGTCAGCCAGTCCATCCGCAATCAGAAGAACGACGAAATTCCGCACCTCTTCTGCTATGCGCAACTGCTCATGGCCATCAGCAACACCGAAGGACGCTACGCCACCACCAAGACGCCTAAGAAGTTCTGGGCCACGTGGCGCGAGGAAATCTTCGACGACGCTACCTTCCACGCCATCAAGAACACGCCGCTTTCAGCGGATGCCAAGGACTCGCTTTTTCAGGGCCGCCCCAAGGCCATGCGGAACTACTTCGAATCGCTGTGGTCCGGCGACGTTCTGCCCACACAGCAGGACAAGCTGCTTGTCAGCCTATTGCGAAAGGACCGCCTGCTGAAGCTGGTGCAGTATTACATCCTCTTCGATAAGCGCGTCGGCAAGATTGTGGCGCGGTATCAGCAGGCATTCGGCATCAGAGCCATGCTGGAGCGCGTGAAGCGACTGGACAAGGCCGGAAGCCGCGAGGGCGGCGTTATCTGGCACACCACAGGTTCCGGCAAGTCCTTCACCATGGTCTTCCTCAGCAAGGCGCTTCTGCTTGAGCCGGACCTCAGGGACTGCCGCGTCATCATCGTCACGGACCGCGTTGACCTTGAAAAACAGCTCTCCAGAACGTTCCTCACGGGTGGCGCGTTCGGCTCCGCCGTTGCCACCAAGAAGGAAGGCGAACGGGCAAGAGCGGGTTCCGGTCGTGACCTCGCCCAGCGCATCGGCAAGGGCGACGACCGCATCATCTTTTCCATCATCGACAAGTTCAACACCGCGTCCAAGTTGCCGGAGTGCTACAACCCCAGCGACAAGATCATCGTGCTGGTGGACGAGGGCCACCGCAGCCACGGCGGTGAAACCCACGAGCGTATGCGCAAGGCGCTGCCGAATGCGGCGTACATCGCCTTCACCGGAACGCCGCTCCTCAAGGACGACAAGACGCAGAACAAGTTCGGCCCCATCATTCACGCCTACACCATGCAGCGCGCCGTGGAGGATGGAACGGTCACGCCACTGCTCTACGAGGAGCGCCGGCCAGAGCTGGCCGTGAACGAGGCCGCCATTGACAACTGGTTCGACAAGATAACGGCGCGACTGACCGAAGAGCAGAAGACCGACCTCAAAAAGAAATTCGCAAACAAGGGCGCGGTGTATGGCTCCGAGAACCGCATTGAACTCATCGCGTGGGACATTGCCACCCATTTCTCGGACCATATCAAAACCCTCGGCATGGGACTCAAGGGCCAGCTCGCCGCAGATTCCAAGCTCTCCGCAGTCCGCTACAAGAAATATCTCGACGCCACGGGGCTGGTCACGAGTGCGGTGGTCATCTCGCCGCCGGATTCCCGCGAAGGCCATTCGGACGTGGACGAATCCGCGCTGCCGGAGGTGCAGCAGTGGGCCGAGAAAACCGTGGGCAAGAGCGCCAGCGCCGAACAGTACAAGCAATACGAGCAAGGCGTCATCGAGGACTTTGCCACCGACGACGGCGTGGACATCCTTATAGTGGTGGACAAACTGCTAACGGGCTTTGACGAACCGAGGAACACGGTTCTGTACATCGACAAGCCGCTGAAGGAGCACAACCTGCTTCAGGCCATCGCACGCGTAAACCGCCTGCACGAGGCCAAGGAATACGGCCTGCTCATCGATTATCGCGGCATCCTCAAGGAACTGGATACGACACTCAAGGAGTATCAGGACCTTCAGGAGCGCACGCAAAGCGGCTTTGACGTGGATGACATCGATGGGCTGTATCATCAGGTCGGCACCGAATACAAACGGCTGCCGGAGCTGCACAAACGCCTGTGGGGAATATTCAGGGACGTCCAGAACAGGCAGGACCTTGAGCAGTACAGGCAAATCCTCATGCCGCAGTACACGGAGGACGACGACGGAACCAGCATCGACCTGCGTCAAAAGGTGCGAGAGGACTTCTATCAGGCGCTCACGGAGTTCGGCCTGTGCCTCAAGGTGGCGCTTTCGTCGCGCTCGTTCTTCGAGGATGGCAGCTTCAGCGAAAAGGACATCGCCAAGTACAAAAGCGATCTGCGATTCTTCACGAACCTGCGCAAGATAGCGCGTCAGGACGCACAGGAAACGGTTGACTACAGCGCCTACGAGGAGCAGATACGCCGACTCGTGGACAAGCACGTGGTCGGAGAATCCATCGAAGATCCTGAGGGCGTTGTGCTGGTGGACGAGATCGGCAAGGAAGATCCGGAAGACTGGTCAAAGGAAAAGACGCGCAACGAGACGGACATCATCCGCACGCGCGTCCGAAAGACCATCGAGCAGGAACTCAGTGATGACCCGTATGCGCAGAAGGTCTTTTCTGAACTGCTGAAGGACGCCATTTCGCAAGCCGAAAAGATGTTCGAACATCCTTTCAAGCAATACACTCTCTTCAAGGAATTCGAGGACCAGCTGAACAACCGCGCCGTGTCAGGAATACCGGACGAGCTTGATGGCAACGAGACTGCCAAGGCGTACTACGGCACATTCCGGCTGGTGCTGGGCGAAGACCACTTCAAAGCCATCCCGCCGGATGAAGAAAAGAAGCTCATTGAGGAAGCCAAGGCCATCGACTCCATCGTCGGCACCGCCGTTGTGGAGCACTCATTGAGTCCGCAGGCGATGGAATCCACCATTCACAAGGGCATCCTGCCGCGCCTGTTCAAGCTCATCGGGCTTGAAAAAGCAAAGGATGTCATCGAACACGTTATTCAGATTACCAGAGTGCGTCTGGCTCATGGAAACAGATAAGACAATCATGCAAACACTCACCTATGGCGATGAATGCATTCGCTATCAAGTGTGCCACGTGCCGGGGCGGAAGGCGAAAGTCGCCATCCATGTGCATCCGGACGGTTCCGTTCAGGTCGATGCGCCGCAGGACGCCGACCTCGTGAAAATAAAAGAGGCCGTGCAGAAACGCGCCAGATGGGTTCTCGACCACATGCTCCGCGCGCGGGAGCTTCGCAGGTACGTACTGCCACGTGAATACGTGAGCGGCGAAAGCTACTTCTATCAAGGCCGCCGCCACCAGCTCAAAGTCATCACGATACAGGAACAAAAGGCGCAGGTGCGGCTCTATCGCGGAAGGCTGGAAGTGAGCACGGAAGACAGCTCACCGGAACGCGTCAGGAGCCTCTTGAAGGACTGGTACAGGCAACGCGCCAAGGAATACTTTGCGCAGCGTCTGGAATCCATTGTGGAGAGAACCCCGTGGAAGGATGATGTGCCACAGTGGCGACTCCTGACCATGAAAAAACAATGGGGAAGCTGCTCGCCAAACGGCACTCTCTCCATAAATCCGCACCTTATCAAAGCGCCGCGAGAGTGTATCGATTACGTGCTGACGCATGAGCTGTGCCACCTTCAGGAACACAACCATAGCCCCCGCTTCTACCGCCTGCTGGCGGACCGGATGCCAGACTGGAAGTCCGTCAAGGCAAAGCTGGACGGTATGTCGGAGCTGCTGCTGAATGAATAGCTGAGGCGCGAGCCGCTCATATAGTAAAGCTCATAAAAGGCTGGTTGAGGAATATTCCTTAGCCAGCCTTTTTTGCGTTTAGAGAGGCGAAAGCAGAGAGATTAAATCTCAATAAAAATCGGAATGTTATCATTTAGGTTGCACTAACAACCGGAACAACCCCCAAACTCAAGGAGGACATAATCATGGGTGAAATCAGCACACTTACCCTCAACGGCATAGCCGATGCCCGAACCATCGTGGATGATGACGGTGAACTCTGGTTTATCGCAATGGATGTTTGCAAGCACCTTGGTCTCAAGCCGAGGGATTCAGTGCGCTACTTGGACGACGACATGAAAAAGCATCTTCCAAGAACCGCCCTCGGAATAAAGCCCGGAAAGCCGCTACTGATTATCAACGAACCTGGTCTGTACCCGCTCATATTCCAAAGCCGAAAACCTGAAGCCATGGCTTTTCAAAGATGGGTGCGGAAGGAAGTCCTGCCCTCGATCCGGAAGCATGGTGCGTACTTCATGATGAAGCCCACGGACACGGATGAAAGCATAATCCAGAAGGCAAAACAAATCATTGAGCTGGCGCGTGAAGATGACGGCATTGAATGCCCCGACATCTTGCGAGAGTTGGCAGACAAGCTTGAAGCCGCCCTGCAAGGTCAATTCATGCCGACATTCACGACCAGCACGTGCAAGGCTTATCCGAATGACGCCAACGACTTAGGCCCCATCATTGACGTCTAACCCAAAGGAGAAAAGTATGACACGCAGTCAATTACGCATCAAAGCTAAGTGTTTTTAAAACGGACTATCACCGCCGCATGACGCCCCAAGGCAAACGGCACTGCGGAAACACTTAGGAAAACCCAAAACATGAAGGCTGGTTGAGAGAAATCTCGCCAGCCTTTTCTTATTTCAACATTCCATTCGAAAGGAGAAGTTAAGATGGCTAACGAAACCCTCATCCCTGTCCGTCATGAAGAAGTAGCTGTATGCGGTGAATACGTCCTTGCCGCTGTCACCGAGGATGGCAAGGCGTACTTCTCGCCGCGCCATGTGTGTGATGCGCTCGGTATCGACTGGCCTACCCAGTTCAGAAAGATCATGGCTGATGAAGTCTCGAAATCAACCGTTGGCGAAATGACAACGGTTGCCGCTGACGGCAAGAAACGTGTCCAGACCATGCTCCCCATTGAGTTCGCCAATGGATGGCTGTTCACAATCAAGAAGGTCCGCCCTGAACTCCAAGCCAAGCTGAACCTGTTCCGCGCTGAAGCGTTTCTCGCGCTCGACGCATGGTTCCGTCAGGGACACTTCGTAAGGACGACGAATACGTTCAAAGGCGTGTAGCCTCTCCTGTATTCCTGCGGGAGATGGCTGACGTGATCGAGAAGAAGGACCGTGAGCTTGCAGAGGCGCGTCCATCGCCTTCCACGAACGCCGCACCCACAAGAAAACCCTGTGGACTATCAGCATGGCGGCGAAGGAACTGGGTGTAACCCTCAGTCGCCTTCAGGTCGTCCTGCTTAGTGTCGTATTCCCAATTTCAAGTAGTGGGACTGCGTTTTAGGTTGGTGCTTTAGGCGGCCTCAATGTCAGCTTCTTATTGTTTATCTTCATGCATCATCATTCGATAATGCTCCCCGTGCTCATTTTTGATAAATATTTCTCTAAATACCCTTAAATAGTTGTCGCGAACTTCAACACTTGGCGTAACGAAAAGGTCGTCAAAGACACAGTGTGAACCGTCGTTTGTCCACTGCAACAAAGAATGACATATCACTTTATCATCACCGTCAAATTTTTCTGCAAGTTTCCATTTTTTGATATTCCCAAACAGTTCGAAATAATTTTCGATAATCCTGCGAAGGGTATTTCGTACATCCATTGTAGGATTATCTTTTGCTTGAATAACCTCTTCCCACAACATTTGATAACTTGTGCGAACTGGATTTTTTTCATGCCGTTCGAGCTGTGAACAACCACCAATTTTTCGAATAATCCAGAACAGAGAGCGCGCTGTCTCTGCATCTTGTTGATTAGTAACTTCCTTAAAAAAATAAACGTTGTGAGTTAAAATAAATAATTGATGGATTTTGTATTCTTTTCGTTCTTTAGCAAGGCTTTTTATGAGAGTGCTAACCACATAAAGTACCTTACTATCGAGACTAGAAACAGGGTCGTCAAAGATAACTATTTTGTCTTCAACCGTGCTTTGGCTTTCCGAAATTCCTTTTACCTTCTGGTAAAAGTACAAAAAGGCGATGAACGTTTTTTCCCCTTCACTTAGTGTCTCATTTGCTTTTTGCCCGTCTTCACGAATTATTGAGTAGTGCGCTTGGTCATCTTCTTTTTTAAGGGAAAAGTTTGTAAAGCCAAAAGAACACAATACCTTGTTGATGTCGTCTACAGGTTTTGCAGCGTTTTTAAGACTTGCCCCTATTTCTGCAACTTTTGCCCGATGTTCTCGAAGTTCTCCATGTAATGTGGCCCGTTGTTTATTAATGTTGTCGATGCCACTATTAGACCCGTCTATGCTTTTCTTGTAGGCTTGGTACTGAGGGGATATTTCATCGCCCAAGAATGTCCAAATGTCATTCGTGAGTTCTATTTTTCCTCTATCGAATTCTTCAATTTTTTTGTTATAGTCAATAACGGATTGTCGCGATTCAGATATGACACCTTCTATCTTCTTTAGGAGATCATCAATTGAGTCAATTTCTACGCGTTCACTCAGCTCTTTTTGTTTTCTAGACAATTCCAACTTGTTCTTTTTTAATACAGCTTCGAGAGCATCGAGGTAATTTTTTACGTTTTCATACCGTAAACATTTACTGCTGTATGTTTTATACTCATTTATACGCTCTACTAGTTGCTCAGCTTGAGTGTTGTACTTGGCAATGTATTCAGCAAGCGAATCTTTTTTGTCTTGATACGTAGCATCGAAGTAGTGTTCCAAGTTCATCTTAAAATCTACAGGCGCGTCCTGTTGACAAAACGGACACTTCTTGCCGTCAAAGAATGCTCTTCCTTGGTCAACCCAATCATTATTCCCTAACTTCTCGATTAACTCAGCAACAGTCGTCTCTTCTTTCCCTTTAATTGATTCCCCCAAAAGATGAGAAGGTTCTAAGCCTGTTAAATCTGCCCAAGCAAATTGAGGTGGAAGGATCAGCTTCTCTGGTTTTCCTTCGGGGTTGAAGTAAAGAGAGGCTGATTGTTCAATCTCTTCCAAAGATTTTGCCGGCATTCCTTTTTTGTGCGATTCTATACACTTGTCTCTAAATTTTGCGCGTGATTTTTTGAAACCAGTATATGCTGGATCAAAAGTATCGGAGTGTTTTTTACCTACCTGCCAACATTGCTCTGCTAGTTCTGTTTTGGCTTTTTCAATATCACTTTTGAGACGTTCTAGCGTGTTGTCATGTTTTTGTATTAGTTCTTTTTTTCTCGCTATTTCAGCTTCGTGTCGCTTAAGTTCTGCTTCTAATTCAGGGGCATCTTCGCCCATGACAAACACCCCTTCAAGAGAGGATTGGCTTATCGTTCTTCTCACAAAATCAGCATCATACACGAATAGCTTTCGCTGCTCATTTTCTTTCCACCCTGTTTCAAACGAGCAGTCTGAAAACCGTTCGCTACTTTCGGCGCAATTCATTTTGCAATTAAGGAATTTGGCGATGGTGCTCTTCCCACAGCCGTTTTCTCCGTAAATAAAGTTCAATTCCTTTAATGGCTCTAGAGTCTGTTCGCCTTTGTAGCTGGCCGTATTTTTGAGCTTGATTGAGGTAAGCACAATAGTTCTCCAGATGTAATAACGGTTTTCAATATCAGAATATGAAAATAAATATTGGAACAATATTTGTTGAAGCGGGAGAGGTCAAGAGGGGGGGGGGAGGGAAAGCATTCAGACTGAAAGGCAGAAGGAATTTATTCACAAAAATCTGCGCGGGTTTACAACGTTATGAAAAGCGACCCCCCCCATGCCCTTTGGTGTGCGCTGAATGGGCGAGGCGTTTCAACCGCTGAAGACTGCAAGGCGTACTTCTCGCCGCTCCATGTGTGTGATGCGCTTGGTATCGGATGGAAGTCTCAGTATGTGAAGATCAAGGCTGATCCGGTGCTTCCGTCAACTGCGGTGGAAATCACCACGGTTGCCCGTGATGGCAAGAACTACAAAATTTCCATGCTCCCCGTTGAGTTCGCCAATGGTTGGCTGTTCATCAAGATCAGGAACGATCCGGTCCACTCTCAAGTCGTCACGGAAATCGTGACACCTTCGGCGGGAGGCGATCAGAAGACCGCCGTAACCGAAATGGTGACGATGCGTCTTGACAGTTGGCAGGTGCATTCGACCTGTGTGGGCGAAATGACCACGCAGCTTTCCGGCTCCGGTTAGTCTACAGAAAACAAAGAAGAGGAAGTGCTCTCAACCTGCGTAGTGGAAATGGCAACGCAGCTTCCGTTTTTCTTCTCAAAAGGTATACCTTGTGGAACACACATGCCATTGCCTGAAAAGCCGCTTTGTTCCGTGTCTCAAAACCTCGCAATCATATTTCTTGACACGCCTTCTCGAAATGTCTAATCCTTCTGTTACACGATGGGCACAGAAGGAGGAAACAGGAATATGGCTCATGTTGGATACATCCGTGTTAGCTCAATCGACCAGAACACTGACCGCCAGCTTGCTGACCTTGATTGCAACTTGGTGGAAGTATTTGAAGAGAAGGCGAGTGCCGCAACGTCTAAGCGGCCTAAGCTGGAAGAGTGCATGAGGTTTGTCCGCAAGGGCGATACGCTCCACGTTCATTCAATAGATCGCCTTGCCCGTAACCTTGACGACCTGCTCTCGCTCCTAAAGAAGTTCATAGGCAAGGGCGTCGCCGTTCAGTTCCACAAAGAGGGGTTAACCTTCACAGGCGAAGACAACCCATTCCAAACGCTCCAGCTTCAAATTATCGGAGCCGTCGCCCAGTTTGAACGCTCCATCATCAAGGAGCGGCAAAGGGAAGGTATTGCCAAGGCACAAGCCAAGGAAAAACACTGTGGCAGAAGGGCCAAATTGACGCCAGAACAGGCCGAAGAGCTTCGACATAGGGCAACAGTCATGGGCGAAGAAAAAAAGGCGTTAGCGGCTGAATATGGCATAAGCAGGCAGACCTTATACCGCGTCATCGCTGAACCCAATTAACATACCGAAATATATAACTTTAATTAGGTTGCACTAACAAGGGGAAAGCGGTCTAGCTGCACCCCTCAATTCTTCACATCCCTGCGACAAATAGACGACCTCTCTCCTACACTTTCTTTCTTGGTAAGGCCGGAGAACACTTGCACGACAAAGCAGTGTTCTTCGGCTTTTCATATTGTGACGGCTTGTGACAACGACAAGAAGGAAAGAGCTGAACTTAAGATCAACTATAGTGACAGCTAAGGTGCAAGGGGAAGTAGGCAGACAAAGAAGAAGAGGAAAGAAGATACCTAAGTCATACAGCAGTGAACATAACGTGAACTGAAGTGACGACAGTGTAACCTAGGTTTCAACCTACCCAATGGACCTACCCACTCCAACAAGTAAGGCATCTTAAGTATAACTTAAGAAGCAACCTAAGTGTGCAGACAGGATTGATGGAAGTAGTAGGATAGGAAGAAGAAGAAAGAGTGAAGACTTAAGTTAATCCTAAGACAGCTATAGTACATATAGGGGAGTGGTCAGATATCAAAAATGAAGAAATTTGTCAAGACAAAACGTAGTAGTTTTGAATTTTTGTGCACGTCTTCACAGCTACCTACATTATAGCAACCTTTTAACAGTGTATCAAGATTGAATAGGAGACAGGTCTATGTGTGAACCAGCTTCAGTAACTGCCGGAACAGCCGCAGTAGGTGGAACCACAGCAGGCACTACTGCCGCAGCGTCTACGATTACAGCGTCGCAGATGTTCATGTACTCCCTAGCCATTGCCGCCGCTTCTACAGCCGCCAACATGGTCGCTCAAAGTGAACAGGCGAATGCCATGAATTCATATCAAAGCGAAATGGCAGACAATTACAACAAGACAGCGGTCAAGAACGCCGAACTCGCCAACAAGGATTACATTGAACAGACAGCCGCTGAAAGCATCGCGCTCATGCAGAAGCAAGAGGCGGCAGCACAGGAGGTGCAACGGATTCAAAGGGAACGTCTTGAAAAGCAAGGGACGGCTTTGGCTTCAAGTGAGGCGGCTGGTCAGTCACTCCAGTTCCTCATGGACGACTATCACAGACAAGAAGCCCTCTAATGGATAAATCCAGACATCTTCCAACCACCTGCAACAGGACAAATTCAACGTCTCTTTGCAATTTCCATCTTCGACATGCGATTGGGATTTCGGTTCGAATTCCGGCAAGGAAGACATGAGCTAATTATGCCTAACGCAGTGGAATCAATTTCAACTATGCAAAATCTTGACCAAGCGTGATTCATTAGCTACAAAGGCATGGTACACACTCTTTCACTGAAAACAGGATATAACCCTGTATTTTCAGCATGTTGGAGATTTTGGGATTCCCACCAGTGAAATCCCACCCTCTCCGCCATTGAGATCATACCCCCCTGATTCGTCAGGGGGTTCTTTGTTTTCAAGGGCTTTCGGCTTCCCAACTGTTACACCAAGGTGCTACACTGGGAGCTATGAAAGACATGCCGAAACACACCCACCTTCACCGCCGCAAGGGGTCGAACAGCTACTACTTCCGGGCCAAGGTTCCCGTCGATTTGCAGGAGCACTACCGGAAGCAGGAGATCACCTATAGCCTGCGGACCAGTGATCACAAGAAAGCCCTCGAACTGGTCAGGGGCGCCGCCGTGAAGCTGGATCAGGAGTTTGCCGAAATACGCCGCCAACGCGACGCAAAGCCTATCCAGACCTTGAGCAAGATGGAGATGGACCGCCTTGTCTTGATGCTCGAACATAGCGTTCTGTCTGCGGACGATGAGTTACGCATGGCAGGGAGCTATGCCCCGAATGGCTGGCTTAAAGACCATGCCGTCGCTTCGCCCGAAACAGCAGTTCCGCCACTTCCTCGCCGGTCATTGCCCGCCAGTCCATCTTGTCCAGTTGCGTCTGCGGTCGGCCCATGGTCGTTCTCCTCACGATGTCTATCTGGCGCTCAACCCAATTAAACACGGCACCTGATGAATTTTTACGAAACCGCATAAGCTCTCAGCGCGACTTGGACACTTAGTTAGTCTACAGCAACGCAAAACGTTCACACTGAGGACATAGAAACAAACGACGTCATCCCATAGGCATAATTTACGAGCATCTCATACGCCATCAAAGGAGAACACAGCTAAACAAAGCAAAAACCGCAGCGACACCATTGACAACATCACAACATTTAACAATAATATACAACTTAAGGTCAGAAAAACAGCAACAAGACCTCTCCACCAACTGAAAAATTATGACATATAATCATGCGACAATCTGTCTCATCACTTTCGGAAATGCTTTAACAACAACGCACAAGAAACCTAGTCAATAATTTTGCTTAACAACACTCTGCAACAAAACTATACACAAACACCATGCTTTCACCCACTGAACAGCAAGCAATATGGGAAAAGTTATTACATCCACACCGTTTTTCTCGTAAAGAAAACAGTGTTTTTGAATTTAACCCGCAACGCAACCCTTTCATTATAGACTACGACCGAATCATTTTCTCGAGTTCTTTCAGACGACTTTCAAAGAAAACGCAAGTTCATCCACTAACTCGAAACGACCACATCCATAATCGCCTAACACACTCTTTGGAAGTCAGCTGTGTTGGCAAAACCCTCGGCACTCGCGTGGGTTATTTTTTAAAAGGCATTCAAGCGCTTCCAAATCCTTTTCAACCGGAAAACATCGGTGAAATTGTACAAGCTGCATGTCTAGCACATGATATCGGCAACCCTCCGTTTGGACACGCAGGCGAATCCGCGATCCAAGATTGGTTCAAAGACCCGATAAACTATCTATATATCGAGCCACTCACTGCCGCCCAACGAACAGATTTTCAGGCGATAGACGGAAACGCACAAGGATTTCGAGTTATAAACTCTATCGAAAACAATAAAGATTCTGGAGGGTTGAGACTAACATATCCGACGATTGCGACAATGGTTAAGTATCCCAACTCATCGCACCAAGCAGCGGGCAGAAATTCTACGAAATTCAACTACTACCAAGCCGAGCAAGATATATTCAACAATATATTTTCCAGCCTCAACCTCATATCAGGCAACGATACTTTTCGCCATCCCCTTTCATACCTGAGCGAAGCAGCTGATGACATATGTTACAGAATTATTGACATGGAAGACGCAAGAGAACTTAACATTATCAATTTAGACGACATCATCAAAATTACAGAACCATTATGTGGCAAAAACAACATCGACAAAGGGAAATTATCATCTATGGACTCTGACAGGCGACGGACCAGCATGGTCAGAACGCTAACGATTGGAGCCCTTATGGACTCAACCATTGAGGCCTTCAAAGAGCAGTACGAGTCCATAATTTCCAACACCCACAAAGGGCCAATCACCAAATACGCAGATGATGATACGAAGAAATACATGTCAGATGCCAAGGATATTTTTTATACAAAAATAATTAAAAACCCCCAAAAGACAGCCCTCGAAATTGGATCTTATACTCTGTATAAACGGCTCCTTGATGTCTTCATTCCTGCGTGCTACAATCAAGTCTTCAACAAGACTCTTACCTACAGACAATCGCAGGCTCTTTCCCTCATGGGCGTTAATGCCCCCACGGATCAAGACAAAATTTACAACTCTTACCTAAGAGTCATCGATTTTATTACGGGCATGACAGACTCATATGCCACATTCATATCTAAGCAATTTTCTGGAACTGCACAGAATTAAGCTTTCAATCCCCCCGCAAATACCTGTCCAACTAACCATATACAATTGATTCCAGCCTGCCGACAACTTACCGAAGAATAATTATCAAACACCCAAAAACTGACAATGATTCCAGTCTGTCAACGTCAAAGCTCAGACCATCCATCGCCATTCGCCAATAAGAACGGGCCTTTAGATGAAAATCTGAAGGCCCGTTTTTCGTTGGGTTACGACTCGGCAAGAATTCGTGACTCGATTTGTGACTCGATTCCGGAAGCCCCGCCGCTACGCCCCCGCCTCGGCCAGCGTGTTCTGCTCGGGCACGTTCTCCGGCTTCGGCCACGCGGCCTTGACCGCCTCCATATGGGCCTGCCATGTGCCGTGGTATTGCATGTCGAGCTGCTGCTCCCACGTGCCGTAGGCTCCCTCGCGGAACATGGCGTAGTGGGCGCGCTTGAAGGCCTCCACCTCGGTGGTGGCAAGCTCCGGCGGCGCGAAGGTTTCGCCCTGCATGCGTTCGGCCAGCCATGCGCGAAAGGCCGCCTCGTCGATTGACGCGACGGCATCCGGGCCTGCACCGCGCACGCCTTCGGCACCAGCCGTCTCGCCTGTAGCCCCCACGCCGTCGGCACCGGCCGTCTCGCCCGCGCCGCCCGCGTCGCCAGTCTCCACCTCGCCCTCGACCAGCGTCACGCGATAGAGCGCGCGCAGGGCTTCGCCGCGTAGGTATGATTCCACAAACATATCCAGAACATGCTCGGGCTTTCCGGCCCGCGCCACGCGCTCCACATCCTCGAATGTCTTGAACATCCTATCCTCCTAGGCCACGGCGATGCCGGTGTCGTAGCTCATGTATCCACACAGGACGGTGTTGCCGTTGTCGTCGATCTTGGTGATGACGTTACTGATTGCGGACAGCAGACCGCCGAACCCGAGGCGGGTATTATCAATAACTAGCTCGCTAAACAGGACGCCCACACGATATGTCCCGCCCTGCGCATAAAGATGTACGTGTAACAAAACGGCGTTGTCGTTAGCCGCCCCATCGCGGACGATTCCATCAACATACACCTTACCCACATACTGTGTAGGTTCACGAACATCAATTCGCTTTGCTGCATACCGCCGGGTTGCATTACTGTTGAACGTCTGCACGGAATTAATGAGGTTCCATGCGAACTGCGCCACGGTAGGTTCGGCGCTGCCATTAACGTACAGCGCGTGCCACGGAACAACGACAGGGGTGTATGGGTAATGTATTGGTTGTAGCACCCGTGCTCTCGTCTTGTACCGTACGCGCACAGCGCTATTGAGGCGCATATCCTCGGCGGATGCATACCCGAGAGCGGCGTACACCTGCCCGGCATCAAAGAATATCTTGTTCTGGACGTCGTCCTCGGTGTGGCCCACGCCGCTAGGCGGCCACACGCACTTCGGGGATGCCAGCCACGTTCTATCGGCGGTGAGAAACTCCACCGCCATGGCGTTCCCGAATTTCTTCCGTGCCAATTTCAGACCGACGATGCTGGCACTAAAAATAGCATCCCCCAGCAACTGGCTTTTCCACGTCTTGCCCTCCCAGTAGGCCGGGTTCAGCACTGCGTCGTCCCCGACGGCGAGCAGACTCAAATCTGGCGCGTCAACAAGCCGGAATTCGATCCTGTCGATGCGGAGATGATCAACGACGCTTTTGATATTCGAGAACAGGTAGAAATATTCAAAAACAATCGCGGTAGGCAGCGTAATCTCAACCGTGGTTGTGGAGCCTTTTGACCACCCTGTAACGCCGTATCCGCAGTGCAGATCAGGCCCGTTTCCGATTATGTTGATAGACCCGGCCCCGGAGGTCGCGAGGAGTTCACCCGTGATGCGGACCCGGTTTGCCGTCACTGGTGTGGCGAGTCTGTAAATGAACGTCTTTCCGGAGTCCTCGTCGGACGCAGTTGGATCGGTCGTGACAACGTTCGTCGCGCTGTCATATGTGTTGTTGTATGCGGTTCCGCCAACGGCCCAACCGCTGCAGCCGGATGCATACACGCCCGCGACGTACTCATCATTGTACAGCGACTCGATCCGCCCACCGAGGAAAATGTCTGCGACATCAAGGTCTCCTGACTGCTGATCATCGGGAGCGGATGACGAGCGGAAAATCATGACGGTGTATTGCTTTCCAGCGGTGAAATCCGAGGCCACGTCCCCGTGCTTTGGGTGAATGTGGAAGGTTGTGGGTAATGCACGGAACACTTCATACATAGCCCCACTGTCCGATGTTACATACCCAACAGCAACACCGAACGAATCCAAGTAGTCGAGCACCTTACCCATTGTTAAATCGGGGTGAGTTCCAACGATCCTCATAGATGTGAATGGCCCCACCGAGTAATGATCAATCCATGCCATAAAGTCGCATACCACCGTCTCCATCGCCACCAGCCGCCACTTTCCTTCCGTGCCCACCGCTCGCCCCGCGATGAGGTCGGCGAGGGCGGTGTTGAGGATGGTCTGGCGGTCCTGACAGGCGGATTCGGCGTTGGCGATGGCCCGTTGCGCGGCGGTGGACTCGGCCTTCACCTGCCCCACCTGCGCCGTGCCTTCAGCCCTCACCTGTGCCGCCGTCTGATTCCCGGTCTCGGTCACATCCGCCTTGGCCGCATCGCGCGTGGCCTTCACGGCATTCTCGGCCTGCGTACGCAGCGTGGCCACCGCGTTCTCTGCCTCGCCCCGCGCGGCGAAGATGTCGCCCACGGCCTGCCCGCGCAGGGTCGAAACGGCATGTTCCGCCTGCGAGCGCGCATCCGTAATCGCCGCCTTGCCCGCATCGGCCACGCTCTTCGTCTCGGCAAGGGCCGCCTGCGCGGCCGTGCGGTGTGCGCCCGCCGCATTTCGCGCGCTCACGGCCTCCGCGCTCGCGCTCTGCGCCGCAATGCGTGCCGCCACAGCCTCGCCGCGCGCCGCCCATGCATCCGTGGCGGAAGCCTGCGCGCTGCCGCTGGCATTTCGCACCTCGTCGAGATAGTCGGCGGGGGCGGTGTCCGAGGTCACGGCAACCTTCACGCATCGGCCGACTTCCTCCTTCAGCTGCTGGCAGATGCGCGTCAGCTTGTCGTCCGCCTTCTCGATCTCGCGCACGTCGATGGCGTCGGCGTTGGACCAGCTCCGTTCCTGCGTCAGCGGCACGTTCTGCACGATGGTCAGCGTCCAGCCCTCGGGCATGGGCGCGCCGGAACGCGGATAGCGCACCATACCCTCGCCCGCCGCGCCGTCACCGGTGAGCAGGAAATCCACGTCAGGCACGAGGTCCACATCCTCCATGGTTCCCGGCACCGTGGCCGAAGGCCGACGCAGCACCACCCGCACATGCGCCGGGTCGTCAAAGGAAAACCCCACGGGAAACCCCGTGGCACTGCCGTTCCCCTCATACCGGGTCCGGCCCACTGTCGATTCAACACTCATCCGTCACTCCTTGCGTTTGGGATCGCTCATCACGAAACGGGATAGAGACACAGCGTTACGCAATGCGCGGCACGCACGAATGGCAGGGATGCAGAATGCGCGTAAAATTACATAGCGCTAGCGATTACCGACTTTATCCTTGATAAGCAGAAAATGGAAAAGCATGCGGCGTTGGACTCATGCCTTGATCTAACGATTGACCACGCAGTTCAAGAGAGACTAGATTGACCTCACGAAGCCTTGACGTCGGCCAGGACGGTCCGACCCTCTTTGAGGGAACCCCCCGGAGATACCGTTGAGGCTTCCTCTCGCGGAATGTGCTCGATGTGAAGCCCGTGGCGTTCTCACCAACGAATGGTACGAACGAATTCCATCGGGCACATTCCTTTCATCACACGTGACACACGCAAGTAGCATTCACTTTCAATGCGTTCACCGACGCTACAGACAAAAAAAAGGAGGGGCACGCCCTCCTCTCTCTTTGGTTCACCATCGAACCCCTTTGCACCGCCTAGCCTTGAGTCTGCGCCAGCGTCTCAAGTGAAGCCAATGCCCGCGTCGCCTGTTCGCGAAAGCGCCCGGTGTTCGCGGCAATGCGGAAGTTCTCTCGCGCGGCGTCCCAATTGCGACGCTCCCATTCCACGAGCCCGAGCAGATAATGGGCCTGTCCGGACCTCTCACCGTGGACCGCAGCACGGGTCAGCGCGTCGGCAGCGGCATCGTAGCGCCTCGCCGCGTAGAGGATGCGCCCCTTCTCCAGCCAGCGCCTGCCGCAGGGCTTCTGCCGCAATCCGACATCGAGCATCCTCAAGGCCTCATTGCGTCGTCCGGCACACAGATAGGCCCGGGCCATGCGGTCGCAAAGCTCCGGCGACGGCGCATCCGAAAACGCGCCCTCCAGCGCACGCGCGGCCATAAGCGGCGCCCCCACGTACATGTAAAGCTGGGAAAGCGTCTCGCGCTCCTTCTGGGTGGGGGGCTTGAGACGATAGGCAATTTCCAGCGCGGCGGCCGCCTGCCGATAGCGCTGACGTTCCGAGCGCACATTGGCGAGTAACTTCCAGTAGCACGCGTCATCAGGGTGCATGCGCAAAAAGCGCAGCAGCACCCCTTCGGCCCTGTCCCAGCGTTCGAGCTGAACAAGGCAGTGGACCATGAGTCGCACCCACGGAGCCTTCGCACCCGGCAGATCGACCAGCGGAGCGAGCACGTCCACTGCGCGTGCCGCATCGCCCCCCTGAAACAGACATGCGGCCGCCTGATGCCGCAGGCCAAGGCGCGGCCTATCGCTCTGGTCCGCAGCCCGCAGAAACAACTCCCCAGCCTCCGCGAAGCGCTTCTGCCGATAGCGTGCCACGCCGAGGTTCATGAGGATGTCCGCACTACCGGGTTCGTCAGCCAGCGCAGCCTCGTAGACGGCGGCGGCATCGTCCACGCGCCTCGCCTCCATGAGCCAGTTCCCGTAGATGAGACTCCCAAGCGGATGCGGGCGCTCGCGACCCTCCACATACCCGGCCAGAATCCGCCCGGCACGCTCAGTCTCTCCGCGTTGCATCAATTGCTGCGCCTCGTGCAGAATGCGGCCCGCAGCGGGCGCAAGCGGACGCGACCAGTCCGCCATGGCCTGCCCAACGCAGACAAGGCAGACCATCATCGTGATCAGAAAAACGCGCATAGGCCTACTCCCTGTCGAAAGTCACAGGCACAATGGCCGTCCAGCACACGGGACGACCATCCTTGCTGCCGGGACGAAAGCGCCAACGCTCAAGCGTGATTCTAACGCTCTGCGCGAAGACGTCCGAATTCTCTCCATCCACGATCTCCACACGCGCCACGTTGCCCCGCTCGTCCACCAGAAGCCGCGCACGAACGCATCCGGCCAGCCCGCGCCGTTTGGCCTGCATGGGGTACGGCGGTTCCGGCGCGAAGAGTAGCGCCGGACGCTCGTCCAATTCGCCGATGGCCAGCGCTCCCCCGGCGGGAAGCGCCGCAGGCGCGGCAAGCTCCGCTCCGGCGGACACGGCGGGAACGGCCATGCCCTCGGCCAACGCGGGATTGATGTCGAACTCCACCTGCGGCAGATCGAAATCGAGCTTCGGCTGCTCCACGGCCTCGGCCGTGTCGAAGGTCTCGCGGGGCATGATCTCTTGGAGCGTTTCCGGACGAGGCGTATCGGCGGCGTTCTGCTCGCTGGTCTCGGTCCGTGGCGTCGTCAGGGCCGAAAGCCGCACAGCGCCCAGATTGTCCGGAGCTTCATCAGGAAGTTCCGGATTCGCCACCAGAAGCGGCAGGATGAACAGCGCCGCGTTCACCAGCAGAGCGCACAGCCCGCAGGTCGCCCAGCGCATTCCTTTTGCAGCGGTCAACTCGGCCTCCGCGCGGCAACGCTCACGTTCTTCACTCCGGCCTCGCGACAGGCGTCCAGCACACGGATGAGCACGCCGGACTCCGCATGCGCGTCCGCAGCCACCATCACCGCGCCCTCGGGAGTCTGCGCGAGGAAATGCTCCATCCACGGACGCACGGAGCGAATGTCCATGCTCTTCCCGTCCAGCCAGACCACGCCCTGCGCATCCACGCCCACCACCACGCTGACGTTCTCCTTGCGAACGGCGGTGTTGGCCACGGGGCGCTCCACGTCCACACCGGATTCCTTCACGAAACTCGTGGTCACGATGAAGAAGATGAGCAGGATGAACACCATGTCGATGAGCGGGGTCATGTCGATCCCGGACGGCTTTCCGCGCCGTCTACGATAGGGGGAGCAGTAGGCGCTCATGCCGTCACCTCCCGCGCGCAACCGCGCTCCACGGCACCGAGGAAAAGTTCCATGCGCCGCCGCAGCCGTACGGACATGCGATACAGCAACCCGCCCGCCACCATGCCCGGCACGGCCACCATGAGCCCGCTCTGGGTGGTGATGAGCGCCTGCGAGATGCCGCTTGCAAGCCCTCTGGCGTTGCCGGTGCCGAACTCCGCGATGACATCGAAGGTACCGATCATGCCGGAGACTGTCCCCAGAAGCCCCAGAAGCGGAGCCACCGCGGCAAGCACGAGGATCGTGGGAATGCCCTTCTCCGCACGCGCGGCGTGGCGGGAAACCAGCACCCGACACAGTTCGACGTCCAGCTCCTCGCAGCCGGAGCGGCTACGGAGATAGTCGCGTGCGATGGCCTTTTTCCAGCCCGCGCCACCATACCCGCACCCGCCGCGCGACGTGCAGCGCGGCCGCAGAAACCCGAACAGTTCACGCGCCTTGAGGAAGATGAGCCACCACATGACGAGGGAGAGCGCCACAATGGGCACCATGACCACACCGCCGCTCGCGAGGTGTGCCTGAACCAGGCCGACGAGGCTCATCGTCCACCTCCGGCGGAAACGAGACGCGCCACCAGCGTGGTGCCCTTCTCCTCCATGTCCGCGACGATGCGGTCCACCTTGCGTTCGAGGAAATGATGCACCAGCGTCAGCGGCACGGCCACGGCAAGGCCAAGCTGCGTGGTGATGAGCGCCTCGGAGATGCCACCGGACATCATCCGCGCATCGCCCGCGCCGAACACGGTGATGACCTGAAAGGTGTCGATCATGCCGGTCACCGTACCCAGAAGGCCCAGAAGCGGAGCCACGGCGGCAAGAATGCTCATGGTCGGCAGGAAGCGTTCGAGCTTGGGCAGTTCCTGAAGGATGGCCTCCTGAAGGCCCTTCTCCATGCTGACGAGGGTTCCGCCAGAATGCAGGATGACGTGGCTGAGCACCCGGCAGGTGGGCGTGCTGCCCTTGGTGCCGAGGCACGACGCGCACTTCTCGATGTCGCCGCGTCCCGCCCAGACGAAGGCCTTGTTCATGCGGCATTCCCGACACACGCGAATGCGCCACAGCGTCCAGAAGCGTTCGCAGGCCAACCCCAGCCCCAACACGCCGACGAGCAGGATGGGCCAGACGAGGAATCCGCCGCTCCCAAGCATGGCAAGGATGCCGTTGCCGGTCTCGAAGCGTCGAAAGACCTCGCCACCGGAGAAATCGAGCGGCGCGTCCGGGCGCTCACCTTCGGCGAAGCGCCGCATGGCTCGCACCGCGCCGTCGAGGTCGCCGGGTACGGCCTCAAGCGCGCCGTCCGCGGCGGGACGCAGAAAGCCCGCGCCGTCCTCGCCGAGATAGGCCGCGCCAAGCGCGCCCAGCCGGACCACGGTTCCGGTTCGCTCGCTGCCGTCCTCGGCTATCCACGCACCCTGCCGCTTGGTCACCTCGCCGGCGGCCTTCATCTCGTCCAGAAACATATCCGCGAGGCTCCGGATACCGGCAAGGCCGGGAAAGCGCCCGGTCTCAAGCAGGGAATCCAGAGTGGGCAGGCGCTCGGGCCGCTCGGCGGTAACCGGGCTATTGAGCGCGCGCTCGCGCATCTGCCGCGCCGCACCACGCACCGTGCCCTCGATAAGCTGCATCTCCTGACGACGGTCCTCCAGGGCGCGACGCATGGCGTCCTCGCGCTTCACGAGAGCATCGAACTCCGCCACGAGCGCATCACAGGCCCGCTCCCGCTCGGCATGCTCCGCACGCAGACGGGCCAGTTCCGCAGAAAGAGCCTCGCGCTCCTCGCGCACGGTCCGTTTCGTCTGGTCGGCGTCGGCTCGGGATGCGTCGCGCAGGACGGTGACCTCGCGCACAGCTTCATTCCATTTTCCGGCCTGACCGGCGGAGTTCACAGGCTGAGCCATGGCGGGCAATGCCAACAGCCAAAGCGCCATGCACATGATGACAGCACGCATCAGCGCACCTCCTGAAGCGGCAACGCCACGAGTTCCGTAAAGCGGCCCGTCCCGATCATGTCGCGAAGATGCGCCACGCTACGGGCGTATCCGTCGGGAAGCGTCACAAACCCACCCTTGGCCGCGTCGTAACGACCGGCGCTTTCGCCGTCAGGCGTCAGGCAGTACAGGCCAAGGCGTCCGGCCCGGACCACCGTGACATGCGCGGGGCGACCATCGAGGCTCACGCTCTCGGTCGATACCTCGGCGCTACGGCCATAGGCGCTTTCCACTTCCAGCGCCTCGAATATGCGGCGCAGCTTCTCGCCGAGGCTCAACTCATGATCGTCGAGCGTCGCCTGAAGGAAATCCACACGCCGGGTGCGTTCCTCCCCGAGGAAGGGCAGGTCGTCCCGCACGAAGGCGGCGAAGCCGTCCACCAGATCGTAGAGATACGGTTCGAGTCCGCGCTCTATGGTGTCCAACTCCTCGCGGGTGCGCTCCAGTTCCTCCAGCCGCCCCTTGAGCTCGCCGACCTGTCGCTCGTACTTCCGCTCTTGGAAGGAAAACCACAGGTTCTCGCTTTCCAGCCGTCTGATCTCGTCAACCATGGCGGCGCGGCGCGCCTGCCAGCGTTCGTTGTCCTTCTGCGCGGCCACTTCCACGTCTATGGCCTCCCGAACCATGCCCTCCGCGGCGTCGGACGAGGCGTGCGCGAATCCGCACGCTCCCGCCACAAGCCCCGCGCACAGCGCGATGGTTCGGATGGGTCCAACTATGTCTCTCTTCATTTCGTATTCCTTGATGTCTACGCGGTGCGTCGTGATTGCAATTCGTCGAATCCCCCGCATACGGCTGCAGCGTCCACGAGGGTCCGCGTGTACTGGTGCCGCGGATTGGCGAACACCTCGCGCGTCGCTCCGGATTCGACAATCCGTCCGTCGCGCATCACGAGAACCCTGTGGCAGAACGCCTGTGTCAGATGCAGGTCATGCGTGATGAAAAGGTAGCCCAGCCCCCGCTGGCACTGAAGGTCACGCAGCAGGTCGATGACCTGAAACTGCACGCTTCTGTCCAGTGAGGACGTCGGCTCGTCCAGTACGAGCAGTTCCGGCCGCAGGACCAGCGCACGGGCAATGGCGATGCGCTGACGCTGACCGCCGGAAAACTCGTGCGGGTAGCGATGACGAAGAGCGGGATCGAGCCCCACCTCGTCCAGCGCGGTGCAGACCCTGCGCGTGGCCTCCTCGTGCGTGGGGTGACCATGGGCAAAAAGTCCCTCGGCCACGATGTCCTCCACACACATACGCGGGCTGAGCGAGCCGAAGGGGTCCTGAAAGACGACCTGAAGCCTCCGCCGCAGAGGCCGCATGTCCCGCTCGGCGAGGGCGGTCAGTTCCTCCCCGCGAAAGCGCACGCGGCCCTGACCGCGCAGCAGACGCAGCACGGCCATGCCAAGGGTGGTCTTGCCGGAACCGGACTCGCCCACCAGCCCGAGGCACTCGCCCCGGCGCAGTTGGAAGGACACTCCGTCCACAGCCTTCACATGGCCCGCCGTGCGCCGCAGAAGCCCCTTGCGCACTGGAAACCACACCTTCAGGTCGCGCACGTCGAGTATCGGCTCCGGCTCGCTGCCTAGGACGGCGGGCGCACCCTGCGCACCAGCGGATACGAGGCTTCGCGTGTACTCGTGCCGGGGCGCGGTGAAGAGGCGGTCCACGCCGCCCTCCTCCATCACGCGCCCATGGCGCATCACGTAGGCGCGGTCCGCGTAGTGATGCACCAGTCCCAAATCGTGACTGATGAGCAAGACACTCATGGACAGCCGCCGGGTCAGATCGGCCATGAGGTCCAGAATCTGGCGCTGCACGGTCACATCGAGCGCGGTTGTCGGCTCGTCGGCGATGAGGAGCTTCGGCTCCCCGGCGAGAGCGGAGGCGATCATCACACGCTGGCACTGACCGCCCGACAGTTCGTGGGGGTAGGCGGTGAGGTAGTTACGCGGCTGGTCCATGCCCACCATGTCCAACAGTTCCAGCATGCGCGAGCGCGCGGCGGCTCCGGCAAGGCCCTTCTGCCAGCGCAGGGTTTCGCCGATGAGCTTTTCCACGGTGTGCAGAGGGTTGAGGCTCGGACGCGGCTCCTGAAAGACCATGGCCGCCACTCCGCCGCGCAGCCGCCGCAACTCGGCCGCAGAAGCCGAGAGGACGTCCACGCCATCAAGGGAGACCGCCCCGGACACCACACGCGCCTGCGGAGGCAGAAGCCCCATGACCGCACGCGCGGTGACCGACTTGCCCGAGCCGGATTCGCCAACAAGGGCCATGGTTTCGCCGGGAAGGACGTCGAGGGACACGTCGTCCACGGCCACTGAGCGGCCGAAACGTACGCCAAGCCCGCGCACGCTCAATATTGAGGAATGCTTCACAGATCTGCGCTCCTGTTGGGGTCGAGGGCGTCGCGCGCGGCCTCGCCGATGAATACGAGAAGGGTCAAAAGGGTCGAGAGCACCACGAAGGCGGACAGCCCAATCCACGGCGCATGCAGGTTCGCCTTGCCCTGCGAGAGAAGTTCCCCGAGGGACGGCGAGCCGGGCGGCATGCCGAAGCCGAGGAAATCCAGCGAGGTAAGCGTGCCGATGGCCCCGTTGAGAACGAAAGGCAGGAAGGTCAGGCCCGCGACCATGGCGTTGGGCAGGATGTGGCGGAACATGATGATGGAATCGCTCACGCCCATGGCCCGCGCGGCGCGGACGTAGTCGAGATTGCGCCCGCGCAGGAACTCCGCGCGCACCACACCGACGAGGGACATCCAGCTAAACAGCAGCATGATGCCAAGGAGCCACCAGAATCCGGGACGGATCATGTCCGCGAGGATGATAAGCAGATAGAGCACCGGCATGCCGGACCATATTTCCATGAACCGCTGGCCGATCATGTCCACGCGGCCGCCGTGGTAGCCCTGCACCGCCCCGGCGCAGACGCCGATGACCGTGCTGAACAGCGTCAGCAGCAGCCCGAAAAGCACCGACACGCGAAAGCCGTACAGCAGCCGTGCCACAAGGTCGCGTCCCTGATCGTCCGTACCGAGCCAGTGCCGGGCCGACGGCGGCTGCGGCGCGGGACCGGGCAGGTCGAAATCGATGGTGTCGTCGGCGAAGCGGATAGGCGGCCACAGCATCCAGCCCTGCGCCTCAATGTTTTCGATGATGTAGGGGTCGCGGTAATCGGCGGGCACGTCGAAGTCCCCGCCGAACTGACGCTCCGAATAGTCGACGAAGACCGGCATATGCAGTTCGCCCCGGTAGGAGACGACAAACGGCCTGTCGTTGGCGACGAATTCCGCCCCAAGGGACACCGCGAAAAGCACGACGAAGACGACAAGCGACCAGAAGCCGCGCCGATTGGCCCGGAAATTCGCCAACCGCCGTCTGCACAGAGGGGAAAGCCTAGGCATGGGCACCCCCTCTGCGTTCGAAGTCGATGCGCGGGTCGATGAACATGTAGGTGAGGTCGCAGGCGAGCTTGGTCACCAGCCCGATAAGGGTGAACATGTACAGCGTCGCGAACATGACTGGATAGTCGCGCTGCATGGCGGCCTCGAAGCCGAGAAGCCCCAACCCGTTCAGTGAGAATATAACCTCGATGAGCAGTGACCCCGTGAAGAACATGTGCACGAAGGCCGCCGGGAAACCCGAAATGACGATGAGCATGGCGTTGCGGAAGATGTGCCCGTACAGCACGCGGCGCTCCGTGAGCCCTCGCGCCCGGGCGGCCACCACGTACAGCCTGCCTATCTCGTCGAGGAAGGAGTTCTTGGTCAGCATGGTCAGCGTGGCGAAGCCGCCGATGACCATGGCCGTGATGGGTAGCGCCAGATGCGATGCGTAGTCCGCGATGCGGCCCCATGTCGTCATATCCTCGAAGCCGGGCGAAACCAGCCCACGCAGCGGAAACCACTTGAAGTAGCTCCCACCGGCGAACAGCACCACCAGCGCGATGGCGAACAGAAACACCGGCACGGCGTTGCCCACCACCACGGCGATGCCCGTGACGGCGTCGAAGCGGCTGCCGTGGCGTACGGCCTTGCGGATACCAAGCGGGATGGACACGAGATAGATGATGAGCGTGCTCCACACCCCAAGCGACACGGACACGGGCAGGCTGTCCCACAACAGCCCGGTCACGCTACGGCCCTTGAAGAAGCTATCCCCGAAGTCGAAGCACGCATAGTCGCCGAGCATCTTCACGAAGCGCTCGTGCACGGGCCGGTCGAAACCATAGAGCAGTTCCACCTTGCGGATCAGCTCCGCAGACACGCCCCGCGTCACGGTGTGCACTGCACCGGAAGCGTCATCGACAGCGGTGGCGATACCATCGCCGGATTCGCCGCCAATGCGCTCCATGACGCCCGAGTCCTCCCCGGAGAGCCGTGCGAGGAACTGGTCCACCGGCCCGCCCGGTGCGGTCTGGATGATGAAGAAATTGAGGGCCATGATGCCAAGCAGCGTGGGCACCACCAGCGCCAGCCGTCGCAGCGCGTACGCGGTCACAGCGTCGCCTCCGCGCCGAATCCGGCCTCGGCGATGCGTTTCGCGCGGCCTTCGTCGTACCACCATGAGAAGATGTCCACACCGCGCGAGGGGTGGCGTTCGAGCATGCCGAACCTGTCCCAGTACGCGACACGGTCCACAGGGCAGTACCAGCCCGGCACCGCGTAGTGTTCCCACAGCAGCACGCGGTCCAGCGCGCGCACAGCGGCGACGAGGGACTGCCTGTCCCGCGCGGCGATGATGTGTTCCACGAGGTCATCGACCACGGGGCTCTTCACTCCGGCCAGATTGCGCGAACCCGGAGTGTCCGCGGCGGCGGCGGTCCACATGAAACGCTGCTCGTTGCCCGGGGAATCGGACTGGCGCATCACGGAGACGATCATGTCGAAATCGAAGGAGCGGGTGCGCCGCACATAGCGCGAGGCGTCCGCCATGGACACCTCCATGCGGATGCCGAGCGTGGCGAGGTTCTTTGCGTAGGGCAGCACCACGCGCTCCATACTCGGCGAGCGCAGAAGCATCTCGAAAACGAAAGGCCTGCCCTGCGCGTCGCGCAGCACGCCGTCCTCAAGCCGCCATCCGGCCTCGGTCAGGAGGGCCAGCGCCCGGCGCAAGCGCTCGCGGATACGGCCGGAGCCGTCGCCCGTGGGTGCCACGCACGGCTCACCGAACACCTCGGGGGCAAGGCTTCCCCGCCACGGTTCCAGAAGCGCCAGTTCGGCCCCGCTAGGCACCTCGCGCGAGGCAAAGGCGGAATTGGAGAAGTAGCTGTCGCAGCGCGTGTACTGACTGTAAAACAGTGTCCTGTTCGTCCACTCGAAGTCGAAGGCGAGGGTCAGGGCCTCGCGCACGCGGCGATCCGCGAACTGTAGCCTGCGGGTGTTGAACACCAGCCCCTGCATTCCGGCCGGGCGCTCGTGGGCGATGGTCTCGCAGCGGATAAGGCCAGCGTCGATGGCCGGACCGCGATAGTCCTGCGCCCACGCCTTGGCGCTGTTCTCCATCTGGTAGTCGAACTCGCCACCACGGAAGGCCTCGGCGGACACGGTCCTGTCACGGTAGTAGTCGTAGCGGATGCGGTCGAAGTTGTAGCGGCCGCGATTCACAGGAAGCGCTGCGCCCCACCAGTCCCCCACGCGCTCGTATTCAACGCTGTAGCCCGTGCGCGATTCCCGCACACGGTACGGACCGCAGCCCGGCGGCACATCGAGGGTGGGCGAGCCGAAGTCCCGCCCCTGCCACCAGTGACGCGGCAGAACCGGCAACTGCCCGGCGATGACGGGCAGCTCGGGATTTCCACGCTCGCGGAAGTCGAAACGCACCGCATGGGCCGAAAGCTTCGTCACCCCGGACACGCCCTCGTAGTACTTGGCGTAGGTGGGGCTGCCCTGCTTCACCAGCGCATCGAAGGTGAATATCACGTCGTCCGCGGTCACCGGCTCGCCATCGGAAAATCGCGCCGAGGGGTCGAGATGGAAGACGACATGCGAACGGTCCTCGGGCACGTCGAAACTTCTGGCGACGTAGGGATACTGGGTGAAAGGCTCATCGCGCGAGGACGTGGTAAGCGTGGCCGCAAGCAGTCCGTTCCCGGCGGCGGCAATGCCGCGTGCGATGTAAGGATGAAAGCTGTCGAAGGTCCCTATGGCCGCAAGCCGCAACGTCCCGCCCTTAGGCGCGTCCGGATTGGCATAGGGGAAATGCGTGAAATCCGCAGGGAGCGCGGGGGCACCGCCGATGGCCAGCGCGTGGAGCCCCATGCCCCACGCCGCCCTCGGCTCGGGCGCGGGCTGCGCATGGGCAATGGACGCGGCATTAGCAAGAAGCAGAATCGCAAGAAGAGGGCCGAGAGTTCTCGAAATCATGTCATGTCCCAGTGGCTGTTTGATTTTCCATCCGCAGGATGCGGCTTTAGGCCCTTTAGGCGAAATTGAAAATCAAAGTCAAGTTCAGAAAATCGTCAACCATGCCGGGGCATCACGAAACACCATCCAAAGCACCATCACAACCATCTGATTTCCCGTGAAAAATTGAAAACGTGCGCGACTCGCCAAGTCACAAATATTGAAATTGAGATTGAATTTCATTCTTGACGACTCGCACCCGGTCAACTATTGACCGCCAGATACGCTTGGGAATTCAGGAAAAAGCATCTTCAACAGGTATGGTTCATCACATGCTCCACTCCCCCACCCTCCGCGCAGGCTTGCGGCGGACTTCAGGACTGCGCCTCGCATGCGCCGCCCTCGTGGCGATGCTGACCGTCGCCGCGCTCCAGTCCCATGCCCTCGCGGCCGAGGCCCCATGGCTCGATGGCCGCTGGCCACACGAGAAGTGCGACCTCGCCCCCCATCCCGACGCCGTCTTCGGACGGCTGGACAACGGCTTTCGCTACGTGCTCCTTCGTCACGACACCCCGAAGGGGCGCACCGCCATGCACCTGGACGTTCAGGCCGGTTCGCTCATGGAGCGCGACAACGAGGCGGGCATCGCCCACTTCATGGAACACATGGTCTTCAACGGCTCGCGCCACTACGCTCCGGGAGAACTGATCAAGTACTTCCAGCAGAACGGCATGAGCTTCGGCGGAGACACCAACGCCCATACGGCGCTCACGGAAACGGTCTTCAAGCTCGACCTGCCCGAATCCTCGGACGAATCCATCACCATGGGCCTGAGCGTCCTTTCGGACTTCGCCACCGGCGCACTCATCCTCGAAGAGGAAGTGAACCGTGAACGCGGCGTCGTTCTGGAAGAAAAGACCGCGCGCGACACGGCGCGCTCCCGCGCCCGCCAGCGCGAGCTGGACGACGTCTTCGCCAGCACGCGCTTCGTCAACCCGGTCATCGGGCGCGAGGACGTGCTCATCCCGGCCAACGCGGCTCTGCTGCGCGGCTTCTATGACGCATGGTACCGCCCGGAGTTGACCATCCTCGTCGTGGTTGGCGATTTCGACCCCAAGGCCGTGGAACCCATGGTCCGCTGGGCCTTCGCGGACTTCCGCCCCCGTGCGCCGCGCCGCAATGTCCCCGCCTGGGGCGAGTTGGCGTTCACCGGAACCCGCGCCTACCACGACGCGAAAACCGGAACGACGCCCATGGTCACGGTGGAGGCCTTGCACCAGCGCCAGCACGAAGAGGACAACCGCGCCCTCCAGCGCCGGATGCTCGCCGAACAGCTTGGAATGAAGATCCTGCGCGAGAGGCTCCTTACCCTCGCCTCCAGACCGGACGCGCCATGCAGCAAGGCCTTCGCGCACATGAGCGACAGCTTCGGCCTGTTCCGACAGGCGGGCATGATGGCCCTGTGCCGCGATGGCCGCTGGAACGAATCCCTCACTCTGCTCGAAAACGAACTGCGCCGCATCCTCGACCACGGCATCACGCAGGCCGAATTCGACAGGGCCAAGGCCTTCTACGCCACCTCCATCCGCCGCAACATTAAGCGCGAGGCGGCCACGCCCTCTCGCGACATCGCCGCGGAGATCGTCATCTGCCTGAACGACGATCGCGTATACCAATCCGCGCGGCAGTCCCTCGAACTCTACGGTCCCATGCTCCAAAGCATGACCCGCTCCGAGGCCGAGGACGCGCTTCGCGAGGCATGGAACACGAAGCGCCGCGTCATCTCCGTCACCGGTATCGAAATCGACGGTCTCGGCGCAGGCCAAACCCCGCACAAGGCCATCCTTGCCGCGTGGGACGCCGCCGGAACCAAGACCGTGACCGAATGGACGCAGGATCGCGAAATCCGCTTTCCGTACCTGCCCGTTCCGGCCAAGCCCGCCACTGTCGTCAGCCGCGAACATGAAAACTCCCTGCCTGCGCCCTACGACTACGACAGGGCCCGCCTCGACAACGGCGTCACTCTGCTCATGAAGACGAGCGACGCGGAGCCGGACAGCGTGGAAATCTCCCTGTGCTTCGGCACGGGCACCGCACGTATGAGCGAGCGCGAACAGCGCGTCGCCCGGCTCGCCACCGAGGTCCTCTCCATGTCCGGAGCAGGCAGGCTGACACGGATGGAACTCGTGCAGGCGCTTGGCGGCAGGAACATCCGCACCGATTGGCAGGCCCGGACCGACTGCATGAGCATCTCCGCATCCTGCCTGAAGGAAGACGTGGAGACGGCCCTGCACATCCTGCGGGCCATGCTCCTCGACCAAAAGATCAGCGAGGCCGACTTCGCGGCAGCCATGGCCAAGCTCGAAAACGAGAACGAACGTGTCACCGGCACCGCCTCGGGCGTACTGGGCAGGGGCGGCATGCGCTTCCTCACGGGCGGCATGGGCCACCTCTCCCCGTTAGCTCTCGACGACGTGCGCGACATCACCCTCGCCGAACTGCGCGACTTCCTGCGCAGGCAAACGGCCCTCGGCCCGGTCACCATCAGCGCTACGGGCGACTTCGCTCCCGACGCCTTCGTGACGCAGGCAGCCCAGCTGTTCGCAGGCCCCGCGCGTCCGGCTTCCGAGGCCACGCCCGGCGTCGTCCTTACCTTCCCGGCTGGCCAAACTGCCCAGCAGTCCCTTGAAGGCGTGCTGGATCAGGCCGGTGTGCTCGTGGCCTATCCGCTGCCCGGAGCCATTACCGGCCCCATGGGCACAGATGACCCGCAGGTGCGGGACGAAATCCGCTACATGCTTCTCAGCCGCGTGCTGGGGGACAGACTGCGCGTACGCGTGCGCGAAGAACTCGGCGCGTCCTACTCGCCTTCCAGTTCGACGCGGCAGTACGCGGACTTCCCGGGCTACGGGCTCCTCGTCGCCACTGTCGCCACCGACGGCGGGCAGCTCGATCTCGTACAGCGGGAAGTGGAAAAGGTCTTCGCCGACCTCGCGAAGGACGGCGTGAACGCGGAGGAGCTCGAACGCGCCCGTCGGCAACTCATTGCCGGACGCGCCAAGGCGCTTCGCCGCAACATGTACTGGCGCATGCTCCTTGAGCAGGAGCATCACTCCCGCCCGGGCATCATCGCCCGCATGGCCGCCACGGACGACGTCCTGCGCGCCACCACCGCAGCGGAGCTCTCGGAGCTTGCCAGGCGGACATTCGTGACGGACAGGGCCGCCGTCTTCACGGCCACGCCCGCTGCCTCCGAAAGCAACTAACAGAACCCCCGGCATGGCTGACGGCCATGTGCCGTCCTGCCTGCCGGGGGTTCTTTCGGCCTAACTATTGAGAATGAGAATCAGCCTCACACAAGAAACAGAACGTCATGCGTTCACGATGCACAACAGGAAGGAGAGCATGAACAAGACGAAGAAGAAACAGGACAAGGCACGCTGGAAACGACGCAAGGCATTGCGTGCGGCCCTCGCCGCACTGGCGCTGGCGCTGTGCATTGGCGTCGGCCCCGCCCTCGCGCAGGACGAATCCGCCAAGACAAGCGAGCAGGACGAGCGCGTCATGGTGCTGGACAAGGTCTCGGTTCAGGCCCGCCACGACGAGCCCGGCAAAGCCACCATCACCCGCGAGCGCCTCGAACACCTGCCCTCCGCCACAGGCAGCATCACCGAAACGCTGCGCACCCAGCCAAACGTCCAGTTCGACGAGGGCTTCGGCACGTCCCTGAACGGCGGAGAAATCACCCCGCCGGACATTTCCATCTCCGGCGGCAAGGCCTACGAGAACAACTTCACCATCGACGGCCTCGGCAACAACAACCGCATCGACCCCTCGGGCTTCGACAACGGCGAACCCACGGCCTTCCCCTCCGGCGCACCGCAGTCCATCTTCCTCGACACGGAACTCGTGGACGAGGTGGAGGTCTACACCTCCAACATTCCAGCCAAGCACGGTCTCTTCACGGGCGGCGTCGTCAACGCCAAGACCAGAACCCCCGCCGACGAATTCGGCGGCAAAGTGAAGATTCGCCACTCGCGCGACAAATGGTCCAACCAACGCCCGGCGGACAACGAGGATTTCGAAGACTCCTCCAGCGCGTCCTCGCAGCCGCTCTTCAGCCGCTACGACGGCAGCGTGACGCTCGACATCCCCATCACCGACTCCACGGGGGCCATCGTGGCCTACAGCGCGCAGCACGCCACCATCCCCCTGCACTACATGGACGGCGAAAAGGACCAGATCCGCCTGAACCAGAACCTCTTCGGCAAGCTCGTACACGAGCTAGACGACAGGACCAGCATAGACCTGACCATGGTCTATGCCCCGTACACGGCGGAAAATTTCACTGCGAGCGCCAAGAACTCCGGCTTCGACATCCATGCTGGCGGCTACGACGTGAAGCTCGGCTTCACCCGTGAGATGGACCTCGGCACCCTCGAAATGCGTACGGCCTATTCCGAATCGCAGACCCATCGCGACGCCGAGGAAAACATCCACACCACCTGGACGAAAAGCGGCGCATCCACCCAGTGGGGTACCAACTCGAAATTCGCCATGGAGGGCGGTTTCGGCGACGCGAAGACAGAACAGCGAAGCCTCGCCACCATGGTGGACTTCACCACCGCCGCCGCGCAGTTCGGCCCCACCTCGCACGTCTTCAACATGGGCCTCTCGCACGAGAACGTCTTTGGCTCCTACGAGCAGTCTGACGACCAGATCGCCTTCTACAACCCCACGACCAGCACCACCGTCGTGGACAACGGACAGGGCGGCGTGATCGCGGGCGAGCAGTACGCCCGGGCCAAAAGCGTACGCGCCGCGACCTCCCGCTCGGCGAACATGAACCTGCTTGCGGCCTACCTCGATGACACCATCACCCTCGGACGGCTGACCCTCACCCCGGGGCTTCGCGTGTCCTACGACGACCTCACGCAGAACACGAACCTCGAACCGCGCTTCAGGACCACCTTCGACATCCTCGGCGATGGACAGCTCAAGCTCATTGGCGGCGCAAACCGCTACTACGGCGCACCACTTCTGAGCTACGCCCTGCGCTCGGTGGAACCTCTCGTCCGCTACAGCCGCAGCATTGACGGAGCGGGCAACCTCGGCGACTGGCAGCGCACCACCTCCAGCGGCAACAATGGCTACGACCTCTCGGGGCTCGACACCCCCTACTCCGACGAAATCTCCATCGGTGCCGAGGCGCAGGTCTTCGGCGGCGTGGCGAGCATCGAATACCTCCAGCGCGAAGGGCGCGACCAGTTCGGCACCAAGACGGTAAAGAACGGAAAAGACACCTTCTACACCCTGACCAATGACGGCCGCACGGACTACGAGGGCTACACCCTGAAATTCGAAAAGACCGTGGACGGGCACTTCTTCAGCCTCGGCGCCACCTACGCCGACCAATCGAGCAACTTCAGCAGCTTCATCGACTCCTCGAACAACGACTGGCTGCCCGGCTACAACTTCGACAAGGTCTACTACGAGGGCGAACTCATCGACCGCGCGGACATGCCGCGCAGCAACTTCAACCGTCCGTGGGTCGTCACCTTCGTCTACTCGGGCAAGGTCCTCGACAGGCTGACCTTCACCAACACCACCCGCTACGTCTCGAACACCGAGGCCATCGTCAAGAAAGGCAAATACACCGATACGGACGGCGTAAACTACTACAAGTACGAGAAGTCCCACCTCGACGACAACGTCACCTTCGACTGGCAGTTGGACTACGAGGCATGGCGGCACGAGAACCAGCTGCTGACCCTGAACCTGACCGTGAAGAACGTCTTCGACTCCACGGGCATCGTGGACAGCGAGGGCAACCGCCAGATCGGCCGCCAGTTCTGGGCGGGCGCGACCTACGAGTTCTAGCCATGGCGGAAACGGTCATCTCCTGCCGCGAATTGCGGCACAGCTACGGCGAGAAGACAGTGCTCGACGGCCTGAGCTTCTCGGTGCCCTCGGGCAGCATCTTCGGACTGCTGGGCAAGAATGGCGCGGGCAAGACCACCACCATCAACATCCTGATGGGTTTCCTGCGCCCCATGTCCGGCGAATGCCGCGTGCTCGGCGAACCGAGCAACGACATCGCGCCCCTCACCCGGCGCGACATCGGCCTGCTACATGAACGGTTCATCCAGTACGACTTCATGAGCATCGCCGAGATCGAGCGCTTCCACGCCGCGTTCTACCCGAAGTGGGAGCGCGACGTGTTCCGCGACCTCGTCGGCAGGCTCGACGTCCCACAGGATCGGCGTATCTCGCGCATGTCCTGCGGGCAGCGCTCGCAGGTGGTGCTGGGGCTGATCATGGCGCAGAACCCGCGCCTCATGCTGCTCGACGACTACTCCATGGGGCTCGACGTGGGCTATCGCCGCCTGTTCCTCGACTTCCTTCAGGAATACGTGCGCGAACGCGGCACCACGGTGCTCGTCACCTCCCACGTGGTGCAGGATCTCGACCGCCTCATCGACGAGATGGTCATCATCCAGAACGGCAAAACACTGGTGACGGGACGTAAGGACGACTTCCTGCGCGCCTTCCACCGCTTCACCCTGCCCAGAAGCGACGCCACGGACCGCCTGCGCCCCGAGGGTGCGCTGGCCAACGTGGAGCACAGCCGCAGGACGACAACCCTCCACGCCTTCATGCCCCTTGCCGAGACGACCGCGCACCTCGCGGCCCTCGGCGTGGAGACGACGGGCATGGTGGAGCAGCCCATGGACTTCGAGGACGCCTTCATCGGCATCACCGGGAAATACTGAAACCGACGGCGGGGGCGCTACGCGTCCCCGCCGCCTTCTGGAGAACGGATGCTTTCCGCATTGGCCTACAAGGAATGGCTCAAGCTCAGGCGCGTGTTCTGGGTTCCCATCGCCGCCGCGGCGGTGGGACTCGGCGACACGCTGCTGACCTACCGCCACGTCAACGAGATAATCGGTCCGGTCATGCTCTGGCTGGACGCCGTGTACTACGACAAGGTCTTCTTCTCCGGCGTCATGTTCGCCGGAGTCTTCGCCGGGGCGTGGTTCGCCCTGTTCCAATTCGTGCCCGAATGCGCTGGAAACCGCCTCCGCCTGCTCTTCCACCTTCCGGTGCCGCACAGGCGGTCCGTGTACTTCATCGCGGGGACGGGACTGTGCGCCACTGCCGCCGTGGCGGGTGGAACGCTCCTCGGCGTGGCGCTCATCGTGGGGCGCTACATGCCCGCCGAAGCCGTAGCCCGCGCCATCATCACCTGCGCGCCGTGGATGCTGGCCGCCCTGCCCGCCTACATGGGCACGGCGCTTGTCGTCATGGAATCCTCGTGGGTGCGCAGACTGTGTCTGGGCATCACCACCGCGCTTTTCATCATGCCCCTTTTCGCCTCGCAGGTTCCCGGAGCCTACGCCACGGGCCTGCCCGCCTTCGCGGCGGCAAGCCTGCTGTGGCTGCTGCCCCTCGACGTGCAGGCCCACCGCTTCAAGAGGGGGACCAGATGGTAGCCTTCGCCCGCGCCGCAACCATCGCCATCATCGTCATCGTGCTCGCCGCCACGCTGCCGGATCTGCTGCGTCGCGCCACCAGCGTAAAGTCCGGCGCGCCCGTGGTCTTCTACAGCCCGGTCCAAAACGTCTTCATGATGCAGGAAACCACCGAAACAGGCATGAAGCGCACCGACGAACACGGCAACGTTCTGGGCTACAGGGACTACTGCCGCGCCCTGCCCTTCATGTTCCACGGCAACCTCATGAAGTGGGGCGAATACCCCGAGAGCATCGCCGGTCACCACATCCCACCCGAACGCGCCAAGCGCGACGTGCAGTTCGCCCGCGTAACCCCGCGCGACGTGAACACCCCGGAGCCGCCCCTCGCGATGCTCATGGAATCCGAACCGGAGGGCGCGAACCTCGCCTACCCCACGGACATGTTCCGCCTGACGGATCGCATGGAATTCATCGACTGCGCGACCAACCGCGTGGACGAAGCCAAATCGACCCGCTTCAGCGCGGCGCTTGCCGAGGCGGGATTCACCTATCCGGCCATGCGGGTTGGCATGAACCCCACCACGCAGAAACCTTTCGACGACGGCGCATTCATCGTGGACGCCACGGGCAGGCTCTTCCACCTGCGCATGGTTCAGGGCATGCCCGTGTGCATGGATACGCGCCAACGCCTCGACTCGCCGGTACGCAAAATTCTGGTGATGGAGAACGAACGTCGCGAATTCCACGCCCTCATCGTCACGGACACGGCTATCCTCGCCCTGTCCTGCGACGGCTATCGTCTCATCCGACTGCCGCTTCCGGGCTTCTCGCCGGATACGGACTCCGTGATGCTGCTGGCCACCCCGCTCAACCGCGTGGTGCAACACCGCACGGACGACGCGCTTCTCTGCACGGCCATGGATGAGCACTGGCAGCCCGTGCGCGACTATTCGCTCACCATCGCCAACGCCAAGCGAGAACGAAACGAGAGACTCGCCGCCTTCCTGTTCCCTTTCAGGATCGAAACACGTAGCGGTACAAGCAGGTTCGTCTCGCCCGAAGTGCAGGACGCCTTTACGCGTCCGGCGCTGTCGATCGCAGGATGCCTGCTGGCAGCGCTCGGCTATCTCGCCGTGCACCATCGTCGCTTCCGCCGCCTGCCCACTGCGGTGGACGTGGCACTTCTTGGCCTCACCGGGCTTTACGGCCTCATCGCCATGATTCTGGCGGGTCCGTTGCGCGAACCAAGGGACTGACCACCCGCGCGTTCCAGACCCGCCCGACGGGTGCGCCCGTACCCGGCCAGTCGGCGCGGCCCGGCGTCAGCCTCCTTCGCCGGGCCGCGCCCAACGCGGAAAAGGCCCCGGTCGATGACCGGGGCCTTTCCACTCGAATAACGCAGACACGGAGACCGATTGGACTCACGGCGCAAAGGGCTTCACCCACCCGCCGCACCAGCCTCGGCAACGACAATTCCGACACGCTTTCCTTGCCGTTGAAAACATTCCGTGATAGCGCAGGCCTGCTTTCGACTGCGCCCGCATTGCGAGTGCAGCCATACGACAGGAATCAACCGACCAAACGCCACGGTGGAGACCATGCCTACCGACTTCAGAACTCTCTTCTCCGACGAACGGCTTTGCGCCATCTTTCCCCCGGAACGCACCAACGACTTCTTCGAAGCCCTGCTGGGCGACAGTGACGATGGCGCATACGACATCCGGCTCAAGTTCATGCACGAGCACAACGGGCTTTTCGACTTCGAATTCCAGCTGCATCAGCGCCCGGGACGATGCCTCGCCTGCAACCTCACCTACGGCCTGCCGCAGGTCTTCGCGCGGCACCCGGTGATCAACGCAAAGGGCGTCGCGCGCGACATCGCCACCGCTCTGGGCAAAGATCCGGAACGCGCCAACTGGGACATCGGTTCCACCCGCGAATACTCCGCCGCCCTGCACGCGGTGCCCTTCACCGTCACCCTGAGCTAATCATTCACGCTTGAGACACAACAGTCCGGCAACGGACTGGAGCCATAAAATAGAAGCGGGACCACAGCATTGCTGTGGTCCCGCTTTTCCTTTGCCGCGCCGACCGCCTCGGAACGGCACCGCCAAAGGTTCTGCGCACCGCCCGCGAAGGACTGGCACGTCTTATCTGCTCATGGTTCAGCCGTGGGCATCCCACGGGAAATGGGCACGCGGCAGAAACCATCCACTGGCCCTGTCGATGCGGGAGAAATATGTCTCCCCAAGCACCCACTTGTAAAGATTTATCTCTTCATTGGGGAAGATACGCAGACCAGCGCCGCCCACAAGGCCAGCCTTGTTGCGCAGCAGGAGCGGCTTCACTTCCTGGAACAGGCGATTCGTATCGCCGATGACACCAGCGACCTCGCAGGCTGTCACACCGACGACGATGCCCGCCAACTGCAACAGGCGCACGTATTCGAAACGCGCGGCCAGCGCGTCGAGCAGGATGCGCTCCGGATGGGAGCAGCCCTCGCCGTCCCGAGCAGCACGGAAACAGGTACGCAGTGCGCCGTCCTCGGCTTCCGGACCTTCGGCTCCACCGGCAACGACCAGCCCGTAATGCTGACGCTCGTCCAGCGAACGCGCCACGAGATCAAGCGCACAGGTGGCGCACTCGTTGCGGGCTTCGCAAGCATCGGTCTTGGCGTGTCCGCCGTCCCAGAGGGCGACCACGCCACGCACGCCATGTTCCGCCGCATGGGCAAGAATCTGCGAGCAACAGACGTCGATGTCCCACGACATGCCACCCTGCGGAGGCCACAGGTCACGCTGCCCCGTCACACCGTGCGACTCGCACACGGCCTTGATGTTCTTCTCCAACGCACCGAGGGATTCCTCGGGCACAAGGACGCCGCCGACACACGTCAGCTGGCCCATGCCTTCGCGCAGTCCGTCAATGCACATGTCGGACGCAAAAAAGATATCCATTTCCATTCACTCCCAGACCTTTTGCCTACGCGATGCAATCGCGAAAACGACTCCACGCATTCGGCGCGGCCTGTTCAACTTCTGTTAAAACGCAAACGGCCGAACGTTACTCCTGCCGGACGGCTTTGGCAACAATCCTCCCAGTTGCGATGCGTATGCAATTTCTTGATAATCAAACATCATCCATGCAACGGACTGCCCACGCTGCAGAATCCCACCCATGCGTCGCCTCGCCGTCGTCCAAACGACACGGCGCGAAGCCCTCCAAAGCGCACAGCCAAAAGAATTCCGCATCTGCATTCCAGACGAACACAAAGGGAACGTTGCGACGAACGCCGACAGCCGAGCCCTGCGTTCTGTCTATCCTACAGGCGGCAGTATCGCTGCGAAAATGCCGCACAAAAGTTACTTCAGACGAAAATTCCATACGCAGAGCATCTTGCCTCATGCACGACGAATGGCTAGCTGTATTCGAAAGGAGTTTCGCCATGAACGAAACCGTCACGGTTCCCTGTCCGAACTGTCTCGCCACGAACCGAGTCATCGTTGCGAAGCTGCGCAATACGCCTGAATGCGGCCGTTGCGGCTCCCCTCTCCTCCCCAGCGTCCCCGTGCGCCTTGGGAGTGCCACCTTCCGCGCCTTCATGGAACGTAGCGGACTTCCCGTCATCGTAAATTTTCAGGCACCGTGGTGTCCGCACTGCCGCCGCATGGCTCCGGAATTCGAACGAGCCGCCCGCGTGCTCGGGCCCGCCATGCTGCTCGCCGTCGTGGACACGCAGCGCGAGGAAGCCCTCGCCGCCCACCACCGCATAGAGTCCGTGCCGACAACCGTCATCTTCAGGAACTCGACGGAACTAGCCAGACTGGCCGGAGCCATGGACGCGGAACAGCTCGCGTCGTGGGCCATGCGCTTCGCCTAGGCTTGCGGGAACGCACTCCCACGGCTACCATGCCGCACTCCGCCGCTGCCGGAATCTCCGGCGGCGGCGTTCACTTCATCCTCACGCAAGGAAGCACGCCGTGGCCATCACATACGACTTCGACACCCCCGTGGACAGACGCGAAACCGGCTCCGTCAAATGGCAACTCGTGCGGGACGGCATAGACCCGGAATCGTGGCACGTGGGCAACGACTGCTTCGAGCCGAACGGCATCATTCCCATGTGGGTGGCGGACATGGACTTCCGCTGCCCCGACGAAATCGTGAATGCGCTAGTCGAGCGCGCCAGACACGGCGTATTCGGCTACACGCTGGCCACGGACGACTACCGCGCCGCCGTGTGCGACTGGATGCGCCGCCGTCAGGGCTGGGCCGCACGCCCCAAATGGATCGTGCCCACGCCGGGCATTGTCCCCGCGCTGCACTGGCTGGTCCGCGCATTCACGAAACCCGGCGAGCAGGTGCTCGTGCAGCCGCCCGTCTATTATCCGTTCTTCAACGCGGCCAAGGCGTCGGACCGCCCCCTCGCCCGCAATCCGCTGGTACGCGACGGCGATCATTATCATATGAATTACGAGGAGCTGGAGCGCATCGCCGCAGACCCGCAGGTCACGCTGGCCATTCTTTCCAATCCGCACAACCCCGTGGGCCGCGTGTGGCAGCCGGAAGAACTGCGCCGCTTCGGTGAAATCTGCACCCGTCACGGCGTGCTGGTGGTGGCGGACGAAATCCACGGCGACCTCGTGCTCCCCGGCCACACCTTCACGCCCTACGCATCCCTCGGGGACAACCTCGCCGCATTGAGCATCATCTGCACGGCTCCGAGCAAGACCTTCAACCTCGCCGGGCTCCAGACCTCCAACATTTTCATTCCCGACGAGACGCTTCGTGAGCGCTTCTCGGCGGAGGTACGCGCAAATGGCATCTTCGACCCCAACCCCTTCGGCATGGTGGCCTGCCAAACGGCCTACACGCACGGCGAGGCGTGGCTGGACCAGTTGCTGACCTACATTGAGGGCAACGTGGATTTCCTCGTGGACACCCTCGCGCGCACGGTCCCCGAAATCACGGTCATCCGGCCCGAAGGCACCTACCTCGCGTGGCTCGACTGTCGCGCCCTCGGGATTACGCGCCCCGCCCTCGAAAAGCTTTTCCTGCACGACGCCCGCGTTTTTCTGGACGAAGGCCGCATGTTCGGCCCCGAAGGCGATGGCTTTGAGCGCATCAACCTCGCCTGCCCACGAAGCGTGCTGGCCGAAGCGCTCTCGCGCATCGCCGCTGCGGCACACTGAACGCAACCCGAAATCACGCCGAACAAAAGGGGCGTCGGATACACTCCGACGCCCCTTCTTCATGGCAATCATTCTACGCTAGGAATCCCCGCTCGCCTCACACGCGGGCGCGCACCACGGCCCCCACGCCCATCTCCGGGACGGAGACGTCCGGCGTCGGCAGGCCCGGCGCGGCCTTGGGGGCGCGGGTCAGCGCCAGCAGATCCTGTCCGTGCATGTAGTGGGCAAGGCCCTTGACGATGGGGTCGTCGAGGTCCCACTCGGTGCTGAAGGTAATCCACTGCCGCAGAAGTCCCTGCACCAGTGCGTGCTGCGCCTTCCACATATCATTGATGAGAAGACTCATGCCCAAGCCTACCGCACGTGAGGCCCTGCGCGCAAGCACTCCCGCCACCAGCGAACATTCGAGCATCCGGGCGAAGGAGACAAAAAAAGGCCGCATCCCTGTCGGGACGCGGCCTTCATTGCAATCAGATGCCGTCCGAAACCTAGAGAATCTGGCTCAGGAACAGCTTGGTGCGGTCGTTCTCCGGATTAGTGAAGAAGTGCTCCGGAGTGCCGACCTCAAGGATGGTGCCCGCGTCCATGAACACGACGCGGTCGGCCACCTCGCGGGCAAAGCCCATTTCGTGGGTCACGACGACCATGGTCATGCCGGACCGGGCGAGGTCCTTCATGACGTCGAGCACTTCGCCGACCATTTCGGGGTCCAATGCGGAGGTCGGCTCGTCGAAAAGCATAACCTTGGGGTTCATGCACAGGGCACGGGCAATGGCCACGCGCTGCTGCTGACCGCCGGAGAGCTGCTCGGGGTAGACGTTCCACTTGACCTCGATGCCGACCTTGCGCAGAAGCTCCATGCCCCGCTCCTCGCACTCCTTGCGGCCCTGCTTGCGCACGGTCATGGGGGCCATGACCAGATTCTCAAGCACGGTCTTGTGCGGGAACAGGTTGAAGGACTGGAAAACCATACCGGCCTCGGCGCGGATCTTGTTGATGTCCACGGCGGGGTCGAGCACGTTGAGTCCGTCGATGGTGATCTCGCCGGAGTCGGCATATTCGAGACGGTTCAGGCAGCGCAGGAAGGTGGACTTGCCGGAGCCGGACGGCCCGATGACCACGACCACCTCGCCCGCGGCGACGTCGCAGGAGACGTCGTTGAGGGCCTGAATGCGCTCGGGAACGTAGAAATACTTGTTGATGTTTCTGACTTTGATCATTTCATTACACCGCCTTGCGTTCCATGTACTGGACGATCACGGAGAGGGTGAAGGTCATCACCAGGTACAAAAGCGCGCACACGAACCACATTTCGTAGGTCTGCAACGACGCGCTGACCACCTCTCGGGTGACCTTGGTCAACTCGCGCACGGCGATGACGCCAAGCAACGAGGAGTCCTTGATAAGGCTGATGAACTGACCGGCCAGCGCGGGCAGGATGCGGCGGATGGCCTGCGGCATCACAACCTTGCGCATGGCTTCGCTATAGTTCATGCCAAGGGACCGCGCGGCCTCCATCTGGCCGCGATGAACGCTCTGGATGCCAGCGCGCACGATCTCGGCGGTGTACGCGCCGGTGAAGGTGGCAAGGCCGATGGCACCGAACCACAGGTTCGGCACGTTGGGCAGGCCCCACGTGGCCGCAAGCTGGTTGATGAGCGTACCCACCACGTAATACCAGATCATAAGCTGCACCAGAAGCGGAGAGCCACGCACCAGCTCGATGTAGGTGATGGCAGTCCACTTGAGCAGCGGATTGTCGGATATGCGGGCCAGACCGGTTCCCAGACCGAACACCATGCCGATCACGATGGAAATGAGACTGACCTTGAGCGTAATCCACAGACCCGTCAGGAACAGGCCGGCCTTCCACTCTTTGGAGGAACCGAGCACATCGCCGGGATAGACGAAGTCACCTTCCTCGACGCGGACATTCGCACCGGGGATGGCGTACTTCTCCACGGTTCCATCCAGCGCGGCCACAGTCACTTCGGATCCCTTGGTGTCCTGCTCGACAGCGGTCACTTCGCCGTCGAGCTCCGTTCGGATTGTCACCTCTTCCTGATAGAAGAAGTACTGCGGCACCCGGTACCATCGCCAAGTGTAATCAACATACTTGGTGGCGCCATAGAGGCCCAGACACGACACAACCACGAGAACGAAGAACATGGCCGCCCAGAACTTCCGGTACAACGGACTTCTGGGACGATCCAATCCGGGATAAAGTGACATTCTGCCTTCACGCTCCTTATGCTGCCCCCTACGGGGCCGGGTATTTCTCGAACACACGCATGGCGCGCTCGCGCATGGGTCCGTCATCACGGACGCATGCGCAAGGACGCCACACCGGCCGCCCTTGCGACAATCATCGCCCCGCGTACCCCCAAAAGGAGGCACGCGGGGCGTACTTCATCGTACTTGTGCGGACCGGACTACTGGAGGTTGTTGAACCAGGTGGTCGACTTGATCCACTTGTCGTAGATGCGGTCGTAGCGGCCGTCGGACTTGATCTGCTTCATGAAGTTGTTCAGGAAGTTCAGGAAGTCCGGGTCACCGCGCTTGATGCCCATGGCGATGGGCTCATAGGTGAAGGGCTTGTCGAGAATGAAAAGGTTCTTGCCACCCTGCTGGGCCATGAAGACGACACAGAAGGGCAGGTCGTACACGAAGGCGTCGGACTGGCCGTTGGCCACGTCCATGGCGCCGTCGGGCTCCTTGTCAAAGGACTTGTAGTTGGCCTTGGGCATCATGCGCTTGGTCGCCATCTCACCAGTGGTGCCGATGCGGGAGGCAACGGTGTACTTGGGGTCGTTCAGATCGCGATAGCTCTTGACCACGCCCTCGAACTTCTTGTTCACGAGCACAGCCTGACCGGCGGCGATGTAGGGGTCGGCGAAGCTGATCTGGAGGTTGCGCTCCTGGGTCAGGGTCATGCCGGAGATGATGATGTCGAACTTGTCGGCAAGCAGCGCGGGGACGATGCCGTCGAAGTCGGTGTTCACGACTTCCAGCTTCACGCCCATGGCCTTGGCGAGTTCCTTGGCGATGTCGACGTCGAAACCGATGACCTTACCATTCTTGTCGGTCATCTCGAAGGGAGCGTAGCCGGGGTCAAGACCCACGCGCAGCACGCCGCTCTTGAGAATCGTCTCAATGGTGGACTTCTGGGACATTTCGAAATCGGCGGCCAAAGCCTGACCGGCCAGCATGCAGAAGCACACCACGGCGAGCAGCAGATTCTTCACAAAACGCATCCGCAGACCTCCTATGCGAAGTTGAACAGTGGACCCCAAACGGGGCGAAGATGGATTGTCTACAAAAAGGTCAATACTTGCCTTCGGTAAGCACTTCCTTAATGATCATCTTCTTCTTGCAGACCGGACAATCAGGCATGGTCTCCTCCGGAAGGTAGATGACCTGGGAAATCTTGTGCACCGGGCAGTGGACCTCCACGGCCTCTCGCTTATACCTGTTCTTCAGGACGTCCATGACGAGTTCTCCGTGACAATTAGCGTGAATATACCGTCACTTGCGAAATGACAAGGCATATTCGGTTTTTGCCATTTTTGTAATCTGCCTATGGTCTAGAAGCGCAGCGAAAGGCAAGTCAGACCGCCGTCCATCTTGCGCGTTTCGCTCATGTCAAGTTCGACAATATTACGGCCCAGGCCGTCAAGCATTTTCCTCGTCTTGGGGAAACCTGTGGGCGTAATGAGGGTGTCATTGATGAGAAGCGTATTGGAGGCGTACTCCTCGTCCTTGTCCACGACGAGCAGATCGAAGCCCTCAATCTCCTTGCGGTCCGCGAAATCCTTGGTCACCAGCAGCGTATTGCCGCCCACCCAGTTCACGCTGGACTTGAAATGCAGACCGGCACCGACCGGAACCGGCGTCCACGTGTAGCCATGGGAGGCCATGATCTCGCCGAGCTGGCGAGCGCCTTCGGCATTGGTCCGGTCGGACACGCCGATGAAGAAATGCTTGTTCACGAGCAGCACATCGCCGCCGTCGAGAGTGCCGGGAGCCTCGATGCGGGCGAGGGTGCGATACTTCGCGAGGGCGGAGACGATGGTCTCCTTCTCGCCGTTGCGCTCAGACGCGCCGGGGTTGGTGATGACCGCCACCTCGGGCACGACGACGGCGACGTCCTCGACGAAATGCGCATCCGGGAAGGACGATTCGGCGGGGAGAACGTCAACGGCAAGGCCGAGGCCCCTGAGAGCGTCCACGTATGCCGCATGCTGGACCAGCATCAGATCATAATCGGCAGCACCAAGATGAGTAGAGGTGGTCAGCCCCTTCGCGAAGTCGGGGCAGGGAGTGCGGACTATGGCATGCGTAAACATCTGGCAAATCCTCTTCGGTTGAGTTATCGGGAACCGACATGCTTATGCCCGAAAGTTACGGCTGTCAAAGCCCGATGCGGGTTGATACCCGCCGAGGCCCACGCCGCCCGGCTTTTCGCCAACCATCCACACCACCGTACGGCAATGCTCACCATCCGCTGCGCGCGCTGCAAGACAAAGCTCTGGAAGTACAACAAGCTCGGAAAGGGCGAGGTGCTGCGCTGTCACAAAGCGCGCATCGAGCGCATGCTCGACGCGATTGCCGAAAATGGCAAAATCTTGTGTCCCTGCGGCGAAACCATCGGTTTCGACAAGGGCACCTTCTACAGAATGGTGCGCAAGGCCTTCGTCTACTCGGGGGAGAAGGTCGCCAAGCTCTGATCGCCAAACCCTGTTTGCACGACTCGGCCACCGGATGTAGCCCACAGGCGCTCATTGCGTAGCCCGGAAGTCGGACACGCGAACATGCGCCAGTTCCCAACGCCTGCGCCTGTGAGCATTCCCACGGCGCGACGTCCGCAGACCCGCTCCAGCGCAGCGTTCCCATCGGGATTGACTCCCGCCTCGGCCGGGAGCAGTATCCCCCCGCGCGCGGAGCTTCCGCCGCACAGGCAATCACCTCCAACAGGCAACACGTATGGATACCACTTCCCTGCCCATCGGACTCTTCGACTCCGGCGTCGGCGGACTGACCGTGCTCAAGGCCCTGCGCCGCCGCATGCCCAGCGAAGACCTCATATATCTCGGAGACACGGCCCGCCTGCCCTACGGCACCAAGGGACCGGACACCATCACCCGCTACGCCCTGCAGGCCTCCGCGCGTCTCGTGGAGCGCGGCATCAAGGCCCTCGTCATCGCCTGCAACACGGCGACCTCCGTGGCGCTCGACGCGCTGCGTGCCGAGTATCCGGATATCCCGGTCATCGGCGTGGTCGAGCCGGGTGCCCGCGCTGGCGTGGCCGCATCGACCAACGGCTCCATCGCCGTGGTCGCCACGGAGCGCACCATTCGCGGCGGAGCCTATCAGCAGGCCATCACCCGCCTGCGCCCGGACGCGACGGTGACCGGCGTCCCCTGCTCGCTCTTCGTGGCTCTGGCAGAAGAGGGTTGGACGGACGGCCCGCTGGTCGAGGGCATCGCCGCGCGCTACCTCGACCCCGTCTTCGCTCCCGATCCGGACGGCCTGCCTACGCCGGACTGTCTGGTCCTCGGCTGTACGCACTTTCCGGTTCTCGCCCCGGCCATCGCCAATGTCGTCGGCCCCGGCGTGGCCATCGTGGACTCCGCCAAGACCACGGCCGACGCAGTGGCCGAGGAGCTGGACCGCCTCGGCGTGGCCCGCACCAGCGACACCGGCGGTAGCACCTTCCTCTCCACGGACGACGTGAAACGCTTCGCCCGCACGGGCAGCCTGTTCCTCGGGCGCGAACTCCGCCCGGACGACGTGGAACTCGTCGATCTCTAGAAACGCAAAAGGGGCGGCCTTGGGCCGCCCCTTCTCTTTTCGGAACGTGCGGGCATCGCCCGCGCCATCCCGCCTAGACCAGAAAATTCCTTTCCACCGCCACTACGGCCATTCCGGCGAGCATGGCAACGAACACGTTGCCCGTGCGCCACGCCACGAGAACGGTCAACGCGGCACCAGCCATTCCTCCCGCACCGGCGGCAAACACCGACGGAGCGACCAGCGACACCATGATCGTCCCCGGCAGGGCGTCCATGGCCTTACGGATGCGGCCCGACTGCGGCAACCGCTCGGCAAGCAGCAGCCCCCCGGCCCGGAGCGAATAGGTCACCAGCGCGCACAGGGCAATGGCACCGAACATCATGGACTCAGTCAGTTGCATGTGCGCCTTCCTCCTTCTCCGGCATCAGCATGGCGACCAGCGCACCAGCCACGGCACCGACGACGATGTACCACTTTCCCGGCAGCGCCTGCGCGCTGATGATGGACACCGCAAGCGCCACGATCCACGGCAGGGCGTCGCTACGCCCGCGCCACAGGCTGACGGCCAGCGCGGTAAACACCGCCGTGAATGCAAAGTCGAGTGCCAGCGCCTCGGGATTGTCCACGATGGACCCGAAGGCCTCGCCGACCATGGTCCCGGCGCACCACGCCGTCAGCACACAAAGGCCGCCCCCAACGAGATAAGGCACCGTCGCCTCGCCGCGCTTCCACGCGACCATGGTCACGGCCCAGCTCTCGTCGGTGACGAGATGCGCGGACATGAGCTTGCGCGCCACGGACGACTCCCGAAACAGCGGCTCCAGCGAGGCTCCGGCCAGAAGATAGCGCATGTTGACCACCAGCACGGCCAGCGCCATTTCCGCATACGGAAGCGGCGCGTTCCACATATCGAGCATGACGAACTGCGACGACCCCGCAAAGACCATCACGTTCATCAGCATGAGCACACCCCACGCGACGCCCTTGTGCGCGGCCAAAACGCCAAGCACGCTTCCATAGGCCGCAACGCTGGCGGACACGGGCAATGTCGCGCGGATGCCATCCACGAAACCTTTCTTCATCATTTCCTCCTTGAGGAACGTGATAGGCTGGTCGGTCGGAAATTTCTTGAACGAAATTGCTACGGGCGCACGATCTGTCGTCGATACGCACCAGGAGTGACGCCATGCATGGCCTTGAAGCGCCGCGTCATGTGGCTCTGATCGGCAAAGCCCGAGGCAAGGGCGGCCTCGGCGGGGGTGGCTCCGTCCTCCATGGCGCGCCGCGCGAGTTCCACGCGCCGCTGGACGAGATAGGCATGCGGCGACAGACCCGTCGCCGCCTTGAACACGCGCAGGGCATGATACTTGGACAGCCCGGCCACAGCGGCGAGATCATCGAGGCTCACACCCTCGGCGGCATGGGTCCGCAGATATTCGACAAGACGCCCCGCCTGCGCGGCCCCGCCGCGAATCAGACCGTCTGCGGCTGCGGCGCGGGCATGGCGGGCGAAAAGATCACGCAAGGTCAGGATGAAGGCGGACTGCGCCGCCAGCAGGTCAGATCCCGGCGCTTCCAGAAGCGTCAAGGCCCGGTCGAAGCGCCCAGCCAATTCAAGGTCGCGCACATCGGGTGCCGCGAAAAGCAGCGGCGCATCGGCCAGCGGATGCCCGGCGAAGGCCTCGCGCAGGAAATCCGCACTCACGTACGCGGCGCGATAGGCGTAGCCGCTTTCCATCTCGGCACGCCCGGCATGCACGTCGCCGGGATTGATGGTGTACAGGGTTCCGGCCGAGGCGAAGCGCGTATCGTCGCGATGCAGGAAACGCTGCACGCCCCACTCCACGACGCCGAGCACGTACTCGTCGTGCACATGCGGCTCATAGGCGTACGAGGTGAAACTCGCAGCCAACAGCCGAACATCGGCGAAACCCGGAGCGGTCCACAGCCGCGCGACGTTTGTCCCTGTTGTCCGTGTCATACGCACCACCACGCCCATCCACGCATGCCGCACGCCGGGTTCCGACGGAAAGGGCAACACGGGGGATGGCGCGTGCAATCCATGTCGGCGCGGGCAGACCGCGCCGCGAAAAAGGGGGCCGCATCCGCATTGGGACGCGGCCCCCGCCACATTTGGTGATTGGAGCGAAGGGCCGTGGCCCGTTTGCTACTTCTTGAGCCAGGACATCATGCCGCGCAGCTGCGCGCCGACCTGCTCGATCTTGTGCTCGGCGGTCTGCTTGCGCATGGCGTGCATCTGGGGCTGACCGGCGAGGTTCTCAAGGATGAACTCCTTGGCGAAGCGGCCGTCCTGAATCTCGGCCAGGCACTTCTTCATCTCCTTCTTGGTCTCCTCGGTCACGATGCGCGGACCGCGGGTGAAGTCGCCGTATTCGGCGGTGTCGGAGATGGAGTAGCGCATGTTGGCGAGGCCGCCCTCGTAGATGAGGTCAACGATGAGCTTCACCTCGTGCAGGCATTCAAAGTAGGCGATCTCGGGCTGGTATCCGGCCTCGACCAGCGTCTCGAAGCCGCGCTGGATGAGCTGGGACAGGCCACCGCACAGCACCACCTGCTCGCCGAAGAGGTCAGTTTCGGTCTCTTCCTTGAAGGTGGTCTCGATAACGCCGGAACGCGCGCCGCCGATGCCCTTGGCGTAGGCAAGCGCGATGTCGCGAGCCTTGCCGGAGGCGTCCTGATGCACGGCGAACAGGCAGGGCACGCCGCCGCCCTCGGTGTACACGCGGCGCACGAGGTGGCCGGGACCCTTGGGGGCGACCATGACCACGTCCACATCCGCGGGCGGCACGATCTGGCCATAGTGGATGTTGAAGCCGTGGGCGAAGAAAATGACGTTGCCGGGCTTGAGGTTCGGCAGGATGTCCTCGCGGTAGACCTTCGCCTGCACCTGATCGGGCAGCAGGATCATGATCACGTCGGCCTTGGCGGCGGCCTCGGCGGCGCTCACAGGCTCGAAGCCATGCTCGCGGGCGAGCTCGTAGTTACGGCCGCCGGGACGCTGACCAATGATGACCTCAAGGCCGGAATCGCGCAGGTTCTGCGCGTGGGCATGGCCCTGGCTTCCGTAACCGATGACGGCAATGGTCTTGCCCTTGAGCAGTTCGAGGTTGGCGTCCTTCTCGTAATAAATCTGCATTGGTATCCTCTTTTCGTGTTGCTGTTGTGTCCCCATGTCGAGACGAAAAATCAGCCACCGGCACCCCCCGGCGACTGATTTCCGTAAAATCGGGATGTCTTCGCCGGGTCCACTGCCCGGCGACTCATCCAAGGTTACTGCATGCTTCTGCGCATGGCAACCGTACCGGTCCGGGCAATTTCCTTGATGCCGAAACGCTGTAGCATGGCTACTACCGCCCCTACCTTGTCCTTGTCGCCAGTGGCCTCGATGGTCATCTCGTCGTGGCTCACGTCCACGACCTTGCAACGGAAGATGTCGGAAATACGCAAGATTTCCGCACGGTTCGTCTCCGTCGCGTTGACCTTCACCAGCACCATTTCACGCTCCACGGCCTTGCAGTCGAGCATATCCACCACCTTGATCACCGTGACCACCTTGCGCAACTGCTTGATGATCTGCTCGATGATGGCGTTTTCGCCCACAGTGGTAATGGTCATGAGAGAAACGCCCGGCTCCAGAGTGGGGCCGACGTTGAGCGACTCGATGTTGAAGCCACGGCCGCTGAACAGACCGGACACCCTCGAAAGAACGCCGGGCTCGTTTTCAACCAGAATGCTGAGTACGTGTCGCATCGATTCTCCCTACACCAGAAGCATTTCGTTGAGCGATGCGCCTGCGGGCACCATCGGATACACGTTCTCCTCGGGGGCGACATGCACGTCCACGATGACCGTGCGGGGAAGCTCGATGGCCTCCTTGAGCACGGGGCGCAGCTCCTCCGGACGGGTGATGCGGAAGCCGGACGCGCCGTAGGCCTCGGCCAGCTTCACGAAGTCCGGAGCGAAATCCATGCAGGTGGCGCAGTAGTTCCGGGCGTAGAACAGTTCCTGCCACTGGCGGACCATGCCCAGATAGCCGTTGTTCAGGATGATGATCTTGACCGGCAGGCCATAGCACACGGCCGTGGCCAGCTCCTGAATGTTCATTTGGATGGAGCCGTCCCCGGCGATGTCTATGACCAGTTCGCCGGGAAAGGCGACCTGAGCGCCGATGGCCGCCGGAAAACCGAAGCCCATCGTGCCCAGGCCGCCTGATGTGAGAAGCGTACGCGGACGGCGATATCTGAAGAACTGCGCCGCCCACATCTGGTTCTGCCCCACCTCGGTGGAGATGATGGCGTTTCCGCCCGTGAGGTCATAGAGGGTCTCCACGACCTGCTGGGGCTTGATTATCGTACCATTTGCGCCGTTGTAGGTGAGCGGATGGCGCTGCCCCCACTCGGCGAGGCGTTCGAGCCACGGGGTGTGATCCCGGACGAATCCCTCCTGTGAAAGACCCTCGGCCACGTCCTGCTTCAAGGCTTTGAGCGTTGCTGCGCAGTCGGCGACGATGGGCACGTCCACGGAAACGTTCTTGCGGATGGATGTGGGGTCCACGTCGATGTGGACCACCTTCGCATTGGGCGCGAAGGACGAGACTCTGCCGGTGACGCGGTCATCGAAACGGGCACCGACGGCAATGAGCAGATCGCATTCCTGCACCGCGCGATTGGCGGCATATGTCCCATGCATGCCGAGCATGCCGAGGAACAGCGGGTCGTCACCGGGAAAGGCTCCAAGCCCCATGAGTGTCGTGGTCACCGGAATGCGCAGATTGTGGGCCAGCCACGTCAGTTCCGCATGAGCATCGGAACTGATGACTCCCCCACCCGCGTAGAACAGCGGTTTTTCGGCGGCACGGACGAGGTCCAACGCCTTGGAAAGCTGCTTGCGGTTGGGTTCGACGGTGGGCCGGTAACTGCGCAGCTTGCACGAGCGAGGGTAGCGGTATTCGGTTCTGGCCTGCGCGACGTCCTTGGGCAGATCCACCAGCACGGGACCGGGACGCCCGGTCCGCGCGAGGTAGAATGCTTCCTTGATGACGCGGGCCAAATCCTCGACGTCCTTCACGAGGTAGTTGTGCTTGGTGCATGGGCGGGTGATGCCCACGATGTCCACTTCCTGGAAGGCGTCGTTTCCGATGAGGCTGGAAGGGACCTGCCCGGTGAAGATGACCACCGGAATGGAATCCATGTAGGCATTGGCGATGCCCGTAACGGTGTTGGTGGCTCCGGGGCCAGAGGTGACGAGACACACGCCCACCTTGCCGGTGGCGCGGGCGTATCCGTCTGCGGCGTGAATGGCGCCCTGCTCGTGTCTGACGAGATAGTGGGTAATCTCGGGATGCTTGGGGATTTCGTCGTAGATGTCGATGACGGCACCCCCCGGAAAACCGAAGATGCTGTCCACCCCTTCCTTCTTCAGACTCTCAAGCAGTATCTGTGCCCCGGTCAGCTCCATATCATGCCTCCGCCTGAAGCCTGTCGAGAATAGTCTGGAGTCTGGTCTTGCCCGAAAGCTTCTTCTTCTTGAGGTCCTTTATGACGCGATCTTCCTCGGGTGTCCGGTAGGCCTTCTTCTCAAGCTTATCGAGCTGCTTCTCGTAAAGCTGGTGCTCCTCCCAAAGAATCTTAATCTCGGGATTCTTGTCGGAAAGCTGAGCGATGATTTCAAGATCCTTCTTTTCCATGAGCCTACTCCTTTTGACTTATGGTTCCTATCGTCTCACCCCGGGCGTCACACGGGCCACTGGGGTTCGGATCCTGTTTCAAGCACTATCGTCTTCCGGCGGCTTTTCTCGCCTTTGGCTATCCGGATGTTACCCTTTCTTACGCCGAACGTGGATGCCAGAAATTCCGTCAACGCCTTGTTGGCCTTGTTCTCCACTGCCGGGGCCATGAGCCGGACCTTCAGGCAGCCATCGTGGATGCCATCCACCTCGCTGCGCTTGGCTCCGGGCTGGACCCACACGTCCAGCTCCCAGCAATCGTCGTTCTTTCTGCGCACATACTCGGGCTGCGTCATTCGATCATCTATTGGCGGAAAACAAAAAGGCGGACTAAGCGCCCGCCTTCTGTATGAATTTCAGTTTCTGCTCGGCGGCGTCGAGCGTCTCCTCCTCCTCCTTGTCGAGCTCCATCATGCGAAGATGGGCCTCGACTATGGAGCGCAGCTTCACTTCGAATTGCGTCCGCTGCTTCTTCAGCTCCGAGATGTCGCCGTGTATCTGCGCCAGCCGATTGTGCGCCTGATTGAGCAGGGCCTCGGCCTTGGCGTTGGCGGCGTCGATGATGAGCTGCGCCTCGCGCTGGGCGGTGGCCTTCAACTCGTCCACCATCCGCTGCGTCGTGACGAGGGTGTCCCGCAGGGTCTGCTCCCTTCCGCGATGCTCGGCCAGAGCCTGATCAAGCATCGCGATGCGGTCCTCCAGCGCCTTGTTGGTTTCGGACAACTCGCCCAGGGAGTCCGCGATCTCCTGCAGGAAGGCATCGACCTCCGCGCAGGTGTAGCCGCGAAACGACCGCCCGAACGCCTTGTTGAGAATATCAATTTTCGAAACCGACATGCAGGTCTCCTTTGCCTACATCATGGCCATGGGAACGTAGCCCTTGATGACGATCTCAAGGAAGATTATGGCGAAAATAACCACGATGGGGGAGAGATCCACCCCGCCCACGAACACGAAGGGCAGCCAACGGCGCACGCGGTAGAAAACCGGCTCCGTGGCGCCGCGCAGGAAGCGCACGACGGGGTTGTAGGGATCGGGGCGCACCCAGGACACCAAAGCCGAAATGATGACGATCCACTTGTAGAGATTCAGCGCCATCAGGATAACGAAAATCAATCCGTTGAAGATCGGACCCATCATTCCTCCAGGAATTTCAAACGCTCTCCAGAAAAATCAATGGAGTCGCGGGTAAAAAATTGTTCGCATATCCCCACTGAAGTATCAAGGGTTAATTTCCCTACGCGAAGAAGTGGGGGCGCTTTCCGTTTTTTCCCAGCACGCCGCCGTTCCCGGCCGCACGCATCACGCAGCGGCGAAGGCTCCAGAAATCGTTCAGAAACATGTCCGCCTTGAGCAGTTCGTTCCTGTACGCCCAGAACGGCACGCCCGCGGACTCCGCGACCTCGGCATCAATGGAGGTGTCGCCGACGTAGGCGATCTCGGTCGGCTGCACGTTCCACGAGCCGAGGATGTGGTACATGCCTTCCGGATGGGGCTTGGGCGTCACGTTACCCGCGGTGACGACCAGTTCGAAGTACTGGGCGAGGTCGAAGCGGTCCAGAACCATCTCCATGGTGTTGGTGCGATTGGTGTAGACGGCCATGCGCAGGCCGGCGGAACGCAGCGTGGGCAGCAGCTCATAAAGCCCCGGCGAGGGCACCATGGCGGGAATCAGCTCGCGATAGTCGATGCTCTTCCACACCTCGCGGACCTCTTCCTCGCGCTCGGCCGGAGTGATGTAGGCAATGGATTCGCGCACGGCATGGGCGTGGACGTAGTTCTCCTCGTCCTCGTTCATCGGGGGCATACCCAGCCGCTCGCGGATGAGATTATAGAAGCGGCGGTTCAGGCCCATCGTATCGAAAAGCACGCCATCGCAATCGAAGACGATGCCCTTGAGGCCCTTGAGGAAATCCAGTCCACAGAAGTCGTTGCACAGAAACATGTGTCCATCCTGTCGTTCATGCCGCCCGAAGGCGGCGGTCAATCATCAATCGCCAAGCGCAACGAGAACCGTGCGTTCAGCGGCAAGCCAAGGCATGTCCGCAGGCTCGGAAGTCCTGCCCGCAAGACGGTAGCCGGGGCACGTCACCATGGCGAGGCTGTCGCCGTCGCCAAGCCCCATGGCCTGCGCGGCGGCGGCCAGTTCGGGCGTGGCGGGGGCAAGCTCTATGCCCATCTCACCCCACATGGCAAGGACGTTCGGCTCCCGCACAAGCAGGACATCGTCCGTGCCAAGGAAGAACAGCATGGATTCGAGCACGCCCTTCCACGAATCATCCTCACCGTAGGGCGACACGTCGCCAAGGGCGGTGAAATCGTCGGCGTCGATGTGCTCAAGTTCATCGCGATCCTCGGGGTCCAGCCCCACGGTCATGTCGAACTTCTCCCACGCGCTGTCGAGACCGGTGTCGAGCGAGCCAAGCTCGCGCAGGCGCTGTTCGCGCACCCACGCCAAAAGCAGCACGGCCTGCGCCTTGAGCGCGGCCTTGCGGCCCTCCTCGGCCTTGCGACCATTCGTGGCGGCGTCCATGGCGAACAGTTCGCTGGCGATGTCCATGGTGGAGCCGGAAAAGAAATCCTCGCTGCTGGCGGCAAAGGCGCGCATATCTCCGGGCGTGCGGAACATCTCGGCGTAGCCGGTGGCCTGTCCCAGCCACTGCCCGGCGGTTTGCCTGTCCAGCGGAAGGGCCTCGGGTGCGTAGCGGAACTCCGGCTCAGGGCGGCCGATGCCGGGATCGAACAGAACAGCCCCGGCGGGCACGCCCTGCGGGCCTTCCGGCGAATGCATCTCGGGAAAACAGATGAACCTGCGTTTCGTGTTCATATCGGAGTCACCTTGAGTGTTCAGATGTTGTCGTCGTTTCGACCATCGCGCACCCCGCGCGACGGGGTGCGAAAACGGGAGCACTGGCCCTCGCACTCGGGCAGCGCCTTGAGACACAGAAAGCCCAGCGCCAACGCGCAGCCGGCCACGCCTTCCCATTCGCCGGGGACGTAGTCCGGGCAGTCGATGCCGGTGCGGACGAAGCGTTCGAGAAATGTCTGCCAGATGCGTCCGGCAAGTTCCTCGTCAAGGTTGAAGGCCTCGGCCCTGTCGAGAAAATCGTCGTAGGCGTTTTCCAGATTGGAAAGCATGGAACACCGGAAGCGTTCGTGATAGCCGGGATTGGCCATCTCCTCGTACAGGCAGCGCCCCATGCGAAAGTACATGCAGCGGTCACCCGGCAACCGCCGAATGTTGTTGTTCTCGTCCACGGCAATCTCCCGTTGCGGCATGGGACATGAGATCCCGCCCCAACAGGGCGGATCGATGGGCAAAATCTTTCAGGGATCGCCCGAAATTTCAAGCCATTTTCGGTGCCATCTCCAGCCCGGCGCTGCCTTGACCTCGCATTTTGCCAAGTGTATAGGCACAGACAATACTCACACGGAGGCATTGCAATGATCGGCGGATTAGGAATCTGGGAGCTCCTGATTATTCTCGTTATCGTGCTGGTGATCTTCGGTGCCAAGAAGCTGCCCGAAATCGGCGGCGGCATCGGCCAGGCCATCTCGAACTTCAAGAAGGCCACCACCGAACCCAGCGAAATCGACGTAACCCCCAAGAAGGAAAAGGAAGAAGACAAGGACAACGCCTAGCGTTTCCTTCGTTTTTCCAGCGATAAACAGGCCCGGCCACCTTGCGGCGACCGGGCCTGTTTGCTTTTCGCATATCGTGCCGAACGCCGACCGTCCAAAAATCCGTCGCCACCCCACTGCGACCTTCGCGCCGCATCAATCTACGCCGCCCCACTCTCACCGTCCCCGTTACTCGGAAACAGCGCCAGCCCGCGCATCACGTAATCGATGCCGGTCAGGGCGGTCATGATCGCCACCGCGTAAACCAGAAACTCCACGACGTAGGGCAAGGAGAACAGCCCCACCTGTCGCACGAGAATCAGGAAGGTCAGGCCGATCTGCCCGGTGGTGTTGAACTTGCTGAGCCACGAGGGATGAATCTCGCGCCGGATGTCCACGCCCCAGAAAGTCAGAAGCGCCAGCCCGCCGACGATGATGAGGTCACGGCTTATGACCATCACCACCAGCCACGCCGGCACCCAGCCGGAGATGCCGAGGCAGAGAAACGCCGAGCTGATGAGCACCTTGTCGGCGAGTGGATCGAGCATGGCCCCAAGCCGCGTCCGCTGATGCAGCACGCGCGCCAGCAGGCCGTCCGCCGCGTCAGTCACCCCGGCAAGGGTGAACAGCGCCAGCGCCATGTCCACCTGCCCGCCGATGAAGGACATCACGAAGCCCGGTGTGAGCAGTATCCTCGTCACAGTGAGGATATTGGGAATGGTCCAGTTGTTCTCTCGGAACTGCATTGCCTTCCCCGCATGAAACATGAAGGAGGAAAGGTGGATGTTCCGCCGTTGCGGAAGCATCCACGCGATTCACTCCATTCATTATACAGGAAAAGGCGTCAAGGCAAGGCTTCGAAGGAATAGGAAAGTCCGCGCGAAGGGAGATACGCATCAAGACGCGCAACGAGTGCGTCACGGTCAAGGGTGGTCACCTTCCACATGGCGGCGATACCATCGGGCAGCATGTCCACCCTGACGAGTTCGGCGGACTCGCGCGCCTTCTCCCACGTGGAGAGTTCCGCATCGAACCCCTTCACTCCATCAGCGGCATACCATCCGCGCACCGTCAGCGTCAGCGAGGTCAGCATTCCGGCATCGGCGCCGGGCCGGGTGAAGTGGTGCGCCCACAGGCGAATCCACAGCGCATCAAGCTCCTTGTCCACCTCGGTCCACGATTCGTCGGCAGACGAAATGGTTCCGCTCCACAGGCCGTCCTCGCCAAAAACGAGACTCACCAGCGGCTCCGCCCCGGTTCGCGCATACACGCCGGTAAGGCTCTGCAAACGTCCCAACTCAGCCCATGCGCCGGACGCGTCGCCGGACAGGCGCAGCTCGAAGGGACGGGTGCCACGCACGGTGTAGAACACGCCGAGGCGCTTGAGTTCCTTCTTGAGGGCGGGCCGATTCACAGTCACGTCGAGACGCAGGGTCTTCAGACGGCCCTCGCCATCCTCGGACTCCTCGAAGCCGAGTTCGGAATAGCTCTGCACGTAGTCGCGCGCCGTCACGGCGAGACGCTCGCGCAGGAGGGCGCTACGCTCCTCGGACAGCTCGCCCGGCAGAAGCGCCAGCGCATCGGCATGCACGGCGCGGACGAAACCGGCACCGAGCGCGTCTGCGCGCCCGCGAATGGTGGACTGTTCGTCATCCGGCCGCCAGGAGACGGCGACCTCCGCCGCAAACGCGGAGGAAACACAGGGAAACGCGGCAGCGACAAGCGCCAGCCCAACGATCAACAGAACGAATGTGCGATGTCTCATGGCCCAGCGAACTACACTTTTTCGGTTTGAATGAAAAGCGGTGCGGCATCCGGAGTCCCGTCGCCGCACCGCGCAATGTCTGCCCTTACGCCGCTAGAACAGCGCGAGATCACGCTTGAGCCGCTGCACGGCAAGCAGCGCATCCACGCCGGACACGCCGTCGAGTGGCCTAAACGCCCCGGAGCGAAGGTCCGTCCCCATCACGCCGCGCGTGGTGCACAGCATGATGGCATTAAAGGCGGGATGATCGCCGCGCACGTCGGCGATGGTGCTCTTGATGCCGATGAACTCCGTGGCCAGCCTGTCGCGCCCGGTGGCCCGAACGATGACGTCCTCGAAGACCATGGCCGCCTCGGCGCGGGTAACGATGTCATTGGGGCGGAAACTGCGGTCCGGGTAGAGATCGAGTCCCTTGACCCCGAAATTAAGCACCTTGTCGATGTCGGAGCGCAGCGGGTGTCCGGCGATGTCCGTCACCGCGTTGGCCGTGTCGAGGGCCAGCTTCGCGCGCTTCTGGTCCGGAGTGGCGAACGGCTCGACACGCGGCTGCCCCGTGACGCTGTAGAAACGCGCCACGTCAAGCTCCTCCACCAACAGCGCCGCAAGATCGGCGCGGGAAATAGCACGAACCAGCGCCACGCGCTTGCCTACCACGGTCCCCGGCTCGGCGCGGTTCACGTCCTGCACCACGCGCCAGCGCTCGCGCGCGCGGTCCATGTAGCCCCTATCGAGCTGGAGCACACGGGCGAACATCCGCTCTGCCTCGGGAAATTCCAGCGCCTGCACATAGGCCTCGCCAGCCCAGAAATGCAGCGCCGGGGACAGTGCGTCGATTTCGAGACCACGGTCGAGAATCTCCGCGACCTCGTCCATGTAGTCATCGCGGTCAAGGGCTCCTGCCGCGCGCATGGCGGCGAGGGTGCGGATGTCCATGATCTCCGGCCACATCCGGACGTCGGTGGGCAGATCGTCGTCATCGGCGGCGTCACGGGCGTCGTCGATAAGGTCGCGCGCCTCGTCAAAGTCCCCGGCGAGGGCGAATACATAGCCCTTTCCGGCCAGCGCGGGGGGATATTCCTCCTCCATCTGCAAGGCCAGATCGAACTGCGCACCGGCACCGGCGGCATCGCCCTCATCCAGAAGGCGCAGACCGTTGTTGAAGTGATGAGCCGGGCTATCAAGCAGCCCGGACGGAGTCCTCGGTCCCTGTCCGCCGCAACCGGCCAGCACGAGCACCGCACCAAGAGCAACGAAAACGAGAATCGACCTGACTGCGTGCATGCGTACTCCTCCAGAGTTTCGCCGCATGGGTGAAAACTAGTCCAGAACGATGACGACGCGGCACTCCGCGAGATACTGCGGGCTTTCGGCAGCCGCGCGAATCATCTCCGCCGCGTCGTTTGAAATAACAAGATCAGTCGAGGCCGCGCCCTCGGCCCGAAGCGCCATGACGCGCATGGGATTGCGCCCCACTCGGTCACTGGCGGCGGCGCGGTCGAGTTCCTTGGCGTATCCGGCCATGCCCTGTTGAATCGCGTACTCGCGGCCAACCACGGCGGTGCCGTAGACCTCCACGCCGTTCTCGTCGAGAATGCGCGGACTCATGGCCGGACGCACGCCAAGGCCCCGGGCATCCACCACGAGGCCCGTGAACGGCCCCGCCGGAACCACGGGCGCGGCAGGAGCAGCATCGGCAGCAGGCAGCCCGTCGACGGCGGCGGAATCCTGCACGGCCGGGGCCTGCGGCGCTGCGGGCGCGGGAACGGCGGGCCGGGCGACCATAGTCGCCCGCGGCAGGAACCGGGATTGCGTGGGAAGCAACACATCGGCCAGCGGACCACGCAGGCTCAACCCCACCGTGACCTCGACGGAACCGTCGGACATGTAGGCGGTGTCGAGTATCTGGGAATTCTGGAGCGCCCCGCGAATGCGCGAGACGACGACGTCGCTCGACACCATGAAGTTCTCAACCGTGGACGTGGAATCAATGTGCACGCCCATCAGCAGTTCCAGCAGATTCCTGCGGGCGATGACCGTGGCGGCGCGCTTGGCCATGCCCCTCGCCTGCGCGAGATTCGCGGGATTGGCTGGCGGCGCGCCGATGCCGGTGGCGGTCACCAGTCCGCTCTGCCAGTCCACGGAGCCGGGCGCGGCCTGCACGGGCATGGTCTGTTCGGGAATCGTCTGACCAAAGGTCTCCTGCGCGGGGAGAGTCGCCTCGGGCGCGGCCTCCTGCGCGGCGGCCGGTCCAGCCAGCGCCCACAGCCCAAGCGTGACGACCATCGTGGCCGTTGCCAACCATTTCATATTCGTTCTCCTCGATTGATGCAGCATCCGTACGGACATCGGGGCAGTCCGCCTCGGCGCAAGGTTCAACGAAACGAGTACCTTGTGGAGCCGCTCAACGCAAGTGGTGCAAGGCCGCGCGATTGTTCGGCTCCCACCGCAGCACCTCTCGCCACAGTCCGTCGGCCCTTTGGAAATTCCCTTCGGCGGCCGCACGCTGCGCGTCCTGCGCCACAATGGCAGCCATGCTCGCCCTCGCCTCCTCTCCGGCAGGTCCGGGCAAATTCGCCGCGCGCATCCAAGCCTCCATGGCGGCGTCACCCCGCCCAGCCGCATGCCGTACCCAGCCCAGTTCCACAAGCGCCAGCCCGTAATCGGGCCGCAGCTCCACGGCCCGCTCAAGCTCCAGTTCCGCGTTGGCGGGCATGCCCATCCGACGATAGGCCAACCCGAGACGGTAATGCAGGTCCGGATCGCCACCCCGCAGGCGCACGGCCTGTGCGGACCGTCGCAACAGGTCCACGGCGCGGGGCATGTCGTTGGCCGCCGCCCGCACCACGCCGAGCAGATACAACGCATTGGCGTTGCCGGGGTCCGCCGTGAGCACTTGTGCGAAAGCGACCTCTCCGGCCCGCGCGTCACCGCGCTCAAGGGCGAGGATGCCCGTCCACGTCAACGCGAAGAGATTGTCCGGATCACTCCGGAGCACACGGGCGAAAAGCTCCCCGGCCTCGGCGAAGCGTTCCTGACGCGCCACAGCCACCGCCCACTGGTTGAGCACGAAGACGTCACCAACATTGTGCTGCGCGGCCTGCGAAAACAATTTCTCGGCCCGCTCCAGCTCGCCGTGGTACAGCGCGTCCGAACCGGAAAAAACAAGAGGATCGACGCCGTCCGCAGCGCTCGCCCCATGAAGGGATACGACACACGCCAGCAGGACTGCGCCAAGCGCCCCCGCCGCGCACCAAACGAAACGCCACACGCTCATGCCCCTATCCCCGAGCCATGCATGGCAAACAGACCATCGGCCACGGCCTGCGCAATGCGCTGACGTACGGCGGAGTCCCGCAGCAGTCGTTCCTCGTCCGGGTTGGAAATGAACCCCGTCTCCAGCAGCAGCGCAGGCATACGCACCTTGCGCAGCACGAAAAAATCCGCGCTGTGCGTCCCACGGTCCGGCCACGGTAGCGCCTCGGCGAGCGTCATTTGCATGCGGGACGCGGCGGCGGCGCTCACGGCCCAATACCGCCGCCGTTCGAAGCGAAACAGGATGTCCTCCAGTTCGAGAAATCGACGCGGCCCGTCCTCCTCCTCGAAACGCACCACGGAATTCTCGTACAGGGCAAGCCGCGCGGCCTCGCGCCCGGACGCCGCCTCCGAACAGGAATAGGTTTCCACGCCCCGTGCCCCACGGCGCTCACCCGCGTTGACGTGCAACGACACGAAGATATCCGCGCCAACCCGATTGGCGGCGGCGGTCCGTGCCGAAAGCGGCAGAAAATGATCGGCCGAACGCGTCAGAAGCACCTCGGGGCCGGAAGCGTCATGCATCATGATGGAGCGAATGCGCAGGGCCACATCCAAAGCAACATCCTTTTCCTTCAGCCCACCGGGACCGACAGCCCCGGAATCGAAGCCGCCGTGTCCGGGATCAAGCATGATGCGATTCACGCGGAACGCGCCGCGCCCCGTGCCCTCATGCGTTCGCGACGATTCGAGGAATTCGCGACGCTCGGCCTGCGCCCGCAGCTCCAGTTCCGATAGCGGGGCGTCGCCCGGCGTGCCCGGCATATCGCCCTGTACACCGGCAGGCCGCTGCGAGAGCATATCGAGCATCATCCGGGAGTAGGTGTCCGTCGGCTCAAGGGTCAGCGCACGGCGAAAAGCCTGCCCTGCCCTCGCGAAGTCATCACCCGCCATGTGCGCCCGGCCCAGAAGTCCCCACAGCCACGGCTCGTTCGGCGCGGCGCGAACGGCCTGTTCGAGGATGTCCACGGCGGCCACTACGTCTCCGGACTCCAGCGCATCCTGCGCACGAAGCCCCATATCGAGCGGTGTCGGCACAGACGAAGCGCCCCACGAGGCGGCAATCGGACGCGAAAATGCCCACATGCCCGCTACGGCCAGCCCGCGCAGCACCCTGCGTCTATCGTCGCGCATGTCGAGTCCACACACCGCGTCCTCCCTACAATGCGGCAGAATATCCCCGCCAACGACACTTCATGCAAAATCCATGAAAGGAACTGGAGCAATCCCTTTCTTCTCATGAAGCGCAGGCCTTGCACAACATCCTGTTGCCCGGAAACAGGGCGTCTGCTACTGCTTGGGCATCGTGTCGCAAAGCACGGGCGCAGGCCCGAGCCAAGCGCACACGACGATACGGCAAAATCGCCAAGGAGGCATGATGCTTCTCTATCTCATGCAACACGGAGCCAGCCTGCCAAGCGAGGCCGCGCCCGAGGAACCGCTCAGTCCCATGGGCCTTGAGCAGGTGGAAAAGAGCGCGGCGGCCACGGCCCGCATGGCCATCACCTTCGACGCCATCATCGCCAGCCCCAAACTCCGCTCCCGCGAAACAGCCGAACTGATGGCCCGTGCCACGGGCTTTCCCGTGTCCGAGATTCGAACCGCGACGGAAGTCAAGGCCATGACGCCCGCCCACCAGACGCTCGAACTGCTGGACGCCCTCGCCGACGCGCAATCCGTGCTCGTGGCCGGACACATGCCCAACCTCGCCAGACTGGCCAGCCTGCTCCTCACCGGAGACGACCGCCCCCGCGTGGCCGTGCACAACGCAGGCCTCATGTGCATCGAAATTCCCGGCCCGCGCTCGCGCAGGGGCACCCTCGCCTTCAGCCTCACACCGCAGCAGCTCGTGCTCATCGCGGGCAACCGCAGGGTCTTCGACAGCGGCTCCCTCGGCTGAACACTTTCCTGAAAGCGAAAGGCTCCGGACGCATCATCGCATCCAGAGCCTCTTCATTTCGAAATCCAGCCAGCCTCACGCGCCGAAGAACTCCGACGCGGCGTGGATCATCGCCTCGTGTTCGCCGGGGCGGAACCATCGTATCTGCGGGTCCGCGTTGAACCACGTCAACTGGCGCTTCGCATAGGCGCGGGTATTGCGGCCCCACAGCGCCTTGGCCTCTTCGAGGTCTATCTCGCCATGCAGATGAGCCAGCAGCTCCGCACAGCCAATGCCGGACCAACCCGGAGCCTTGGGATCGTCGTTGCGCCCCATGGCGCAGCGCGCCTCCTCGATGGCCCCGGCCTCCAGCATGAGGTCGATGCGCCGATACAGGAAGGGCGTCAACTCGGGAAGCGGCATGCCCACACCGAGCTTGAGGCACTTGAAATCACGCGCGGCGGCCGTATCGGCCTGCCACAGCGAAAGCGGCCTGCCCGTGGCCTCGAAGACCTCCAGCCCACGCATGATGCGCTGGCGGTCGTTGGGGTGCAGGCGCTCGGCCAGCACAGGATCGACCCTGCGCAACTCGGCATGCAGCGGATTGGGACCGCGCACCTCGCAGGCCTCGCGAATACGCTCGCGAATGTCCTCCGGGATGGGCGGCACATCGGCCAGCGGCCGCAAGAGCGCACCGAGATACAGCCCCGTCCCACCGACGAGAATGGGCAGATGCCCACGGGAGCGGACCTCGGCAATGGTCGCTAGCGCCATGTCCGCATAGGCGGACGCGCTCATCTTGGCATCCGTGGACAGGAATCCGTACAGCAGATGCGGACACTGCGCGCGCTCCTCGGCCGAGGGCTGCGCCGTGATGATGGGAAAATCCTCGTAGACCTGACGGGAATCGAAGTTGACGACCTCGCCGCCAAGCGCCAGCGCAAGGGCGATGGCCGCACTCGTCTTGCCCGCGCCGGTTGGGCCGGGAATGCACAAAATGGGTGTGGACATGGCGGCTACTCTTCGGATTCCCTGCGTTCACGCTCCAACTGGGCGAACTTCGCATAGACGCGCGGAACGATGAGGTTCGGCACCAGCCCCTGAATGTTGCCATCAAGGGACGCGGCCTGCCGGATGATGGACGAACTGATGTACATCCACTTGTAGTCGGTCATAAGGAACACGGTCTGGATGGTGCGGGCCAGACGGCGATTCATGAGCGCCATCTGGAACTCGTACTCGAAATCGCTCACCGCGCGAAGGCCGCGCAGGATGACCGAGGCTCCCCGCCGCATGACGTAGTTGACCAGAAGACCGGTGAAGCCCTCCACGTCGACCCGTGGCGTATCGGCAAACACGGTGCGCGCCATCTCCACCCGCTCGTCGAAGGAGAAGAGCGAGTTCTTGCCCGTATCCTGCGCCACGGCCACAACGACCCTATCGAAGATGGTCAGCCCGCGCTTAACGAGACTCACGTGACCGTTGGTCAGCGGATCGAAGGTGCCGGGGTAGACGGCAATCACTTCACGTTTCTTTTCTTCCATACGATTATCCTGGTCTGTCCGTAGAGTCGGTCCGTAACCGTCTCGAGTCGGGGATTGACTGCCTCGGGGTCGATGCCGAGACCGGCCTCCACCTCGGCCAGCACGTAGCCGTCGTCCGCCAGCCAACCGTGACGCAGCGCCAGTTCCAGTGCGGGAGCGAGCAGGTCCTTGCCATAGGGCGGGTCGATGAACACGAGGTCGTAGGGAACGTCCGGCGCGGTGGGAAGCACCGTGAAGAGGTCCTTGGCCAGCACGCGCGCACGCCTGCCATCCACGCCAAGTTCCTTCAGGTTGTCCGCGATGCAGTTCGCGGCCTTGCGGCTCTTCTCGATGAACAGCGCCTGCCGCGCCCCGCGCGACAGAGCCTCGATGGTCAGACTTCCGCTTCCGGCAAAGAGATCGAGGACGCGGAGCCGTTCCCATTCGATACCCCGCGCCTCAAGCATGGAAAAGATGGCGCCCCGGACCTTGGCAGTGGCCGGGCGATAGCCCGGCCCCTCCACGGAGCGAATGGAGCGCCCTCCGAATTCACCACTGATGATTCTCATTCACTACACTTCCGAAACGAACTCGATGAGTTCCTTGTTGATGGCGAGCAATCTGTCGCGCAGTTCGGTCTGGTCCACCCAGGGCTTGTCCCGGATGACATCCGTGCGCGCGCGAACGTCGGCCAGCTTGGCCTCGGCTTCGGCGAGCAGGTAGTCCCAGTTGATGGCAGGACGGGCGCGTTCCTCGTCCCGCGAGTATTCCAGCGGACGCCCGGCAACCATGGAGCACTCCTCCAGATAATCCGGAATGTGCACCTCAAGGCCGAAACGCTGCGTGATGAGCTCGGCAAGGGTATGCTGGGCGCTGTTTTCACCGTGTACCAGAAACACCTTCATGTCCTGCGTGCGGAAGTGCTCCAGCCATTCGAGTATCTGGCTCTGTCCGGCATGCGCCGAAAAGCCGCCGATGGTGAACACTTTCGCCTTCACGGCGATTTCCTCGCCGAGGATACGAATCTTTTTCGCGCCGTCAACGATTTTACGCCCCGGGGTACCCTTGCCCTGAAATCCCACGAAGACCACGCTGGCCCCCGGACGCCACAAATTGTGCCGCAGATGGTGCTTGATGCGCCCCGCGTTGCACATGCCGCTGGCGGAAATGACGATGGCCGAGCCAGAGGACTGGTTGATGGCCATGGACTGCTGCGTGTCCGAGGTGAAGCGCAGATTGCGAAGCGAGAGCGGGTCCTCGCCAGCCTCGTAGATGGCGCGGGTTTCCTCATCGAAGTAGTCGGCATACTTGCGGAAGACCTCCGTGGCCCTGATAGCCATGGGGCTATCCACATAGACGGGCATGTCGGCGGGCAGGCGACCTTCCTTCTCCAGCAGATGCAGGGTGTAGAGCACCTCCTGCGTGCGCTCCACGGCAAAGGCGGGAATGATGACCTTCTCGCCGTGGCGGTGGCTCCACTCGATGGCGGCGGCCAGTTCGTCGCGGCTTGCGCCCTCGTCCTTGTGGTTGCGGTCGCCGTATGTGGATTCGAGGAAAAGATAATGCGCGTCCTGAATGATGGAGGGATCGCTCATGAGCAACTGGTCCGGACGGCCAAGGTCGCCGGAAAACACGGCCTTGAACTCGCCGCCCTCCTCGGTGACACACAGTTCGATGAACGAGGAGCCGAGGATGTGCCCGGCATCCTTGTAGCGCACGGAGAGTTCGGGGAAGGGATGGAACGGGACGTCGTACTCGACGGTTTCGAGAAGTCCGATGACCTTCTCGGCGTCGGCCATGCCGTAAAGCGGCTCCTCGGTCTTGTTGCCGCGGCGGCTGTACTTGCGGCTTTTCCACTCGGCTTCCATTTCCTGAATGTGCGCGCTGTCGCGCAGCATGATCTCAAGCAGGTCCCGCGTGGGCGGCGTGCAGTATATCCTGCCGGAGAAGCCCTCCCGGGCCATCTTCGGCAACAGGCCGGAATGGTCGATATGCGCATGGGTGATGAGGAAGAACTCGATGTCGCGCGGGCGGTAGTGCTCCACGGACTGATTTCTTTTCTCGATCTCCGTATTGCCCTGATGCATGCCGCAATCCACGGCGAAACGGTGACCTCCGGTCTCCATCATGTGACAGGAGCCTGTGACGGTCTGCGCGGCTCCGAGAAACTGGATCTTCATGCGTACTCCCCGCACCCCGTCCCACCCGGGACGGAATGGATTTTATTGTTTCAAAACGGGCAGAAACGATATATCCACATTTTCAAACGGACCTTCCACATACCCGACGGCATCCCGTCATGTAAAGAACGGACCATCGAAGGAGTTATCGTGACCGATCACAGACAATTTCTCATCGACGAACTTTCCATGCGCGAATCGTGGCGCCTGTTCCGCATTATGGCCGAGATCGTGGACGGCTTCGACACAATGAGCGAAATCAAAAACGGCGTTTCCATCTTCGGCTCGGCACGCGTGAAGCCCGGCGATGCCATCTACACCGAAACCGAAGAACTCGCCGGCAAGCTCGCCCGCGAAGGATACAGCATCATCTCCGGCGGCGGTCCCGGCCTCATGGAAGCCGCCAACAAGGGCGCGAAAGAAGCAGGCGGCGTTTCCGTGGGTCTGCATATCGAACTCCCCATGGAGCAGGACCCGAACCCCTTCTGCACCACACGCGTCGACTTCCGCTATTTCTTCGTGCGCAAGCTCATGTTCATCAAATACGCCACGGCCTACGTGGCCATGCCCGGCGGATTCGGAACGCTGGACGAGCTTTCCGAGGCGCTGGTGCTCATTCAAACCCAGCGCATCAAGCGTTTCCCCATCGTACTCTACAAGTCCGACTACTGGAACGGACTCTTCGACTGGTTCAAGGGGAGCCTCATCGCAGGCGGCTTCGCCAAGGAGAAGGATCTGGACCTCATGACCATCTGCGATACCCCGGACGAGGTGGTGAGCTTCATCCGCCAACACGTCGTCATCTAGGACCGCCGGAATGCACCGGCAGAAGATTGCCTACTGCTACGGACTGGCCACGGTGCTCTTGTGGAGCACCGTGGCCTCCGCTTTCAAAATATCGCTTCGCCATCTGGACCATCTCCAGCTCCTGTTCCTCGCCAGCCTATTCTCCACGGCCACGCTCCTAAGCCTCCTGGCTGCCTCGGGCGGGCTGGGTACGCTCCAAGCCTTCACATGGCGGCAGTGGATGACCTCCGCGCTCTACGGGGCCATGAATCCCTTCCTGTACTACGTCATCCTGTTCAAGGCCTACGCCCTGCTCCCGGCGCAGGAGGCCCAGCCGCTCAACTACACCTGGGCCGTCACGCTGGCGCTCCTGTCCGTGCCGCTTCTGGGCCAGCGCCTCGGGCTGAAGGACTTCGCCGCCATTCTCGTCAGCTATGCGGGCGTGCTCGTCATCTCGACCCACGGCAGACTGGACGGCCTCGCCTTCTCCAACCCGCAAGGCGTGGCGCTGGCGCTGGGAAGCACCGTAATCTGGGCACTGTACTGGATACTCAACACGCGGGACACGCGCCCCCCGGTGGCGGGGCTAGCGGCCAACTTCCTGTTCGGCACCTGCTATGTGACCATCGCCACCATCGCCTTCAGCACTCCCGTCGTCACCGACATCCGCGGCATCGCCGCCGCGGCCTACGTGGGCGTCTTCGAGATGGGCGTCACCTTCGTGCTGTGGCTCAAGGCGCTCAAGCTCTCGGACTCCACGGCGAAGATCGGCAATCTCATCTTCATCTCGCCCTTTCTTTCGCTCGTGTTCATCCACTTTCTCGTGGGAGAGGACATCCTTCCATCGACAATTTCCGGGCTGGGGTTCATCATGGCGGGCATCGCCCTCTCACAATGGACACCCAAGGGAACGCGCAAGCGCTAACCGCACCGAGCGGAGGAGCAAAACCGGCGTTGTCCATGGCCGACCTTTCTGATACCAAGGCCGGGACCAAACAACCGAAACCTTCAAGGCTACATCCCACTACTCGAATGAACATCGTATTCGTCAACGCCACCCGGCGTTTCGGCGGCGTCAAGGCCTGGACTCTCGACCTTGCCTCGCGCCTCAACGCCATGGGTCATACGACAACAATATTCTGCCGCAGAGGCCCCTTTCTGGACAAGGCACGCGAAGCCGGGCTCGACGCCCGACACTTCGTGTTCGGATTCGACTACAACCCGCTTTCCATCTGGCGCTTCATGCGCTTCTTCCGGCAAAACGCCACGGATGTCGTGGTTGTGAACATCGGCAAGGATCTGCGCACCGCAGGCGTGGCCGCACGGCTGGCGGGCATTCCCGTGGTACACCGCGTGGGCCTGCCCGGCGACATGCGCGACACACCAAAGGTGCGAAACACCCACCGGTTCATCGGTCCGCGCGTGCTCGTGCCCTGTGAGGACATGCGCAGACGCCTCGCCTCGGGCATGTCCTTCCTGCGCGAGAGCGAAATCACCGTCATCCCCACCGGAAAGGTCCCCGCGCCAGAAGCGCCCTCCGTGGTGCGCAAGCCGCGTCAACTGGCCGTCACCAGCCAGCTCAATCCCGACAAGGGACACGCGGACCTCCTGCAGGCGCTGAAAATCCTGCGCGACAAGGGCCACGCATTTCATCTCCACATCGCGGGAACCGGCAGTGAGGAACGCAACCTCAAGCGCCTTGCCGAGTCTCTCGGCATCGCGGACTGCGTGACGTGGCACGGTTTCGTGCGCGACGTGCGCCGCGTGCTGCGTCAGGCGGACATCTTCGTCCTGCCCTCGACCTCCGAAGGCCTGCCCAACACCCTGCTCGAAGCCATGGCCGAAGGTCTCGTCCCGGTGGCGCGCAGGGTCGGCGGCATCCCCGAGGCATGGCCAAACGACATCCATCCGCTGGACTCGACGCTCCTCGACCCCGCACCGGGGCCGGAAAACCTCGTTCGCGGCCTTGAAGCCGTGCTCGCGCTCGACAACGAATACATGTTCGACCTGCGCACCCGCGTCTGGGAATGGTTCAGCCGCGAGCACAGCCTCGACCGACGCGCCGAACAATTCCTCGAATTCATGAAAGAGGTCGCCGGACGATGAACGCAGCACCCTGCCCCACCATCGATATCGATCCCGCATCGGTGCGCCGGATTCTCGTCTGCCAGCTCCGCCAGATCGGCGACGTGGTGCTGACCACGCCGTCCATTTCGCTTTTGCGCAAGCGCTTCCCAGACGCACAGATCCACGTGCTGACCATGAAGGTCAACGAAGCGGTGCTGGCCCAGAATCCGGACGTGGACAAGCTGTGGCTCATCGACCGCAACGCCCACCGCAACATCTTCACCCAGTTCCGGTTCTACCTACGCGTCGTGCAGCAGCGCTTCGACATCATCGTCGATTTTCAGCAGCTTCCGCGCATCCGCAACGTCGTGGCGCTGGCGAGATTCTTCAAGCCCTACTCGGAGCGGCAGATTCGCCTGTCCTTCACTCCCCCGTGGTACAACCGCCCGTTCTACACGCACTGGTGCAAGATGATCAACGGGTACGCGGCCAAGGCCAAGGCCAGCGTGCTGCGCCCGCTGGGCATCGAATGGAACGGCGAACGTCCGAGCATGCGCTTCACCACCGAGGAACGGGCGCAGGCGGACGCCACCCTCTACGAACTGGGCATTGGCCGCCACGACTTCCTCGTCACCGTGGACCCGACCCACCGCCGCGAAACGCGTTGCTGGCCCGCAGAGTACTACGGACGCCTCGCCGCCATGGCCGCCGAGGCCAACCCGAGAATCAAATTCCTCGTCTTCCACGGGCCAGGCGAAGAGGAAGAAGTCCAGAAGGTCGAGCAGGCGGCAAACTCCCCCGCTGTCATCGTGCCCAAGCGCCTGTTCTCCATTCGCGAGATGTCGACGCTCATCGCGCGGGCCAACATGCATTTCGGCAACTGCTCGGCACCGCGCCACATTGCCGTGGCCGTGGGCACGCCGACCTTCACCGTGCTCGGTTCGACCAGCAGCGCATGGACCTTCCCCGCGCCGGAACACGAGCACTTCTCACTGGGTCTCGACTGTCAGCCCTGCAACGACAACGCCTGCCGCCTCGGCGACATCCGCTGCCTGCGCAACCTTACGCCCGAACGCCTCCTGCCCGAATTCATGGAGCGCGTGGCCCGCTACGACAGGGAGGCCTGATCCGTGCGCTTCATCTTCATTACCTCAAGCTCGAACCTCTCGGGCGGAACACGACAGGCCATGTACCTTGCCAGCGGACTCATCGCCCGTGGGCACAGCCTGACCTTCTTCGTCCCGCACGACGCACAAATCACTGGGCTCGACGCCGGAATCGACTGGCAGCACCTTCCCGCCGAACGAAACGAATGGCGGCAGTGCGTCGAATCGGCCCTGCCAGCTCCCGGCGAACCGTGCATCGTCCACGCCTTCCACAACAAGGCCAACAAGCGGCTGGCATGGTGGAGCATCACATGGCGCAAACGCGGCGCGGTCTGCGTGGGGTATCGCGGCGTCGTCTATCGCCCCCACAATCCGCTGCCCTACTGGTCGCCGGGCATGGACTGCTTCGTCGTGAATTCCAGCGCCTGTGGCCGCGTGCTGCGAACCGTGGGCTGCCCCAGCCGCAAGATCGAAGTGATCTACAACGGCATTCCTGACACCCGGACCACGCCCACCATGTCCCCTGCGGACATGCGACAGGCTCTCGGCATCCCCGATGGCGTGCCGGTGCTCGGAACGGTGGCCGGCAACAAGCCGGTCAAGGGCGTGGACTATCTGCTGAAAGCCTTCGCCGCCTCCGGCGTGGACGCGCACCTCGTGGCCGTCGGCGCCAACGAGAACATCTGGGCCAACACCCGCGCAGGTCTCGGCCTGAATGGCCGGGTCCACTTCCCGGGACGCGTCGAAAACGTGGCGGACTATCTCCAGACCTTCGACGCCTTCATCCTGCCCTCACTCTCCGAAAGCCTGCCCAACGTGCTCATCGAGGCCTTCGGATTCGGCCTGCCGATCATTGCCACCACCGTCGGCGGCGTGCCGGAAATCGTGACCGACAACGGTCTGCTGGTGCCGCCCAAGCGCGTGGAGCCGCTGACCGGGGCCATCCGCCGCATCTGCGAGGACACGCATGCCCGCGAGCAGTGGGGGCGCGCCAGTCTGCGCCATGCCGCCGAATTCACCATCGACCGCAAGGTGGAGCGCAGCATCGAGGTCTACGACCGCCTGCTGCGCCGCCGTGGCTTCGACGGCATCGCCTGACCGACCATCGAAAACGACAAAAGGGCCGCCCTCCCAAGGAGAGCGGCCCTTCTTCATGCATGATATCCAAAAACGCTGGGCTAAATCAGTTCCAGTTCGCGCCACAGCCTCTCGGCCGCTGCGGAAAGACCGAAACGCGCCACCACGGTCTCGCGGGCATGACGCGCCATTTCGGCACGCAGGTCATGCTCGCGGGCGAGAAGCCCCACATACTCGGCGAAATCGCGCGGGGTCTGAGCAAGGAAGCCGTCCCGGCCATGGGTGATGATCTCCCGATTGAAGCCAACGTCCGAAGCCACGGGCACGACCCCGCAGGCCATGTACTGCAGGAGCTTGAACCCGCATTTGCCGCGCGTGTACTCATCGTCGGTCAAGGGCATGAGGCCGATGTCCATGGCCTGAAGCTGTCCCACCTCCCGCTCGGAATCCCAGAAATCAAAAATGCCGTCGAAGACCTCGGGCAGGGCGTATTCCCTGTCCGAAACCACGTAGACACGCACGGCGTCGGCCACGGACTCCAGACTGTCGAATATCTCCGGCAGAAAGAAATGGTTGCAGGACGTGCCCATCCAGCCGACCACGGGCTGACCCGGCCGGACATGGGCATCGGCGGGAGGGGCATACGCATCCGTGTCGAGGGGCGTGGGCAGGACAAGCTGCTTGCGCGACACATGGCGCACCTTCTCGGCAAGGAAGGAGTTCCCCGCGATGACGAGGTCCACGGCGGAGCACATGCGCTCAAGCCGTCGAAGCGCCTTGGCGTCGGCGGAGGCATCCCTCGCGCCCTGATTCGGGTGACGGGTCCACAAGGCGTCGTCGAAATCGAAGACCAAGCGCTCGCACCGACTACGGAGCAGACGGACGAACAGCGGCGAAAGCAGAGCCTTCTGAACCACAAGCGTCTTCACGCGCGGCAGGCGGAAAAGCAGTGCCATGCGAGCGATGGCGGTCTTGGGCAGGCGAACCCAATCCGCGTCGATACCGCGCTCCCGCGCATCGGCCACAAACGGCAGCACACGAAAACGCACACTCGGGAGTGTCGCTCCCGAGTGGGCAAGCCAAAGCATATCGGACATATATTCTTCTGTTTCTGAAGCTACGCGAAATCGGGGTCGATGCACGCCCGACCGTTGTTGGTGACGACCTTGAAATAGCGCTGGGCGCGCTCGTCGACGGGGATGATGGGAAAACGCCGCGAGCAAGCGTCACAGCGCACGGTTGCGGGCTGGACGGGTGCGACCAGCGGCACGCTGTGCCCACAGTGCGGGCAAGGATAGAAAAAGACCAACTCCACGCCATTGGGGCCGACCGGATCGATCGGCCTGTTCCGTTCACTCACCTAAAAATCCTCCACCAGTGTCCGCCCGGTCATCTCCGCAGGCGGCGTCACCCCCCACAGGGACAGAATCGTGGGCGCGATGTCGCCAAGCCTACCGGGAACGAGCCGCCTCTTAGCAGCGCCATTCTCGATGAGTACGAGCGGAACCTGATTCTTGCTGTGTGCGGTCTGCGGACCGCCGGACGCGTCGATCATCTCCTCGGCGTTGCCGTGGTCGGCGGTCAGAAGCACCCTGCCGCCCCGGGCGAGCACGGCGGGCACGATGCGGGCCACGCACTCGTCAACGGTCTTCACGGCCTTGCACGCGGCGGGAATGATGCCGGTATGCCCCACCATGTCGAGATTGGCCAGATTGAGCACGGCGAAATCGTATCCGCCCTCGCTCCACAGCCGCTCGAACTCGGAGGTCACCTCGTTGGCGCTCATCTCGGGCTTCTGGTCGTAGGTGGCCACCTCGCGCGGGGAGGGAACGAGCTTTCGATCCTCTCCGGAGAAGGGTTCCTCGCGTCCGCAGTTGAAAAAGTACGTCACATGCGCATATTTCTCGGTTTCGGCGATGCGCAACTGCCGAAGGCCCAGCGACGAAACGACCTCCCCCATGCAGCCGGTGAGCGGCACGGGCGGAAAAGCAACGGGCAGCGGAAAAGCCGCCTCGTACATAGTCATGGTCGCCAGACCGCACAGACGGGGACGTCGCGCGCGCTCGAACTCCGCGAATCCGTCATCGAACAGGGTGCGCACGATCTGGCGCGCGCGGTCCGCACGGAAGTTGAAGAAGAACACGGCGTCGCCATCCGCGATGGTCCCGACAGGCTCGCCGTCCGGACCGACCACGATGCGCGGCTTGATGAACTCGTCGAACTCCCCGGCGGCGTAGGCATCACGCACGGCGGCCAGCGGATCGGTCACCTGCTTGCCCTCGCCGCTGGTCATGGCGGCGTAGGCAAGGGCGTTGCGCTCGAAGCGCCGGTCGCGATCCATGGCGTAGTAGCGCCCGGTGATGGTTGCCACGCGGCCCCACCCGATGCGCGCCATCTCAGCGAGCAAACGCTCCATGTAGCCCGCGCCGCTATCGGGAGCGGTATCGCGGCCATCCATGAATGCGTGCACGATCACCTCCACGCCAGCGGCCTTGGCGGCTGCGAGGAGCGCAAAGAGATGATTGATGTGGCTGTGCACGCCGCCGTCGGACAACAGGCCCATCAGATGCAGACGCCCGCCCGTCGCCTTCGCGGAAGCGAGAAGCTCCACCAGAGCGGGACGTTCGGCGAACGTTCCGTCCTCGATGGACATGTCGATGCGGGTCATGTCCTGATAGACGACGCGCCCCGCGCCGATGTTCATGTGTCCGACCTCGGAGTTGCCCATGAATCCGTCCGGCAGTCCCACGGCCCTGCCCGAGCAGTCGAGCGCCGTCGATGGATACTCGCTCTTCAGCCTGTCGAGGGTCGGCGTACCGGCCAGACAGACGGCGTTGCCCTCTCCGGCGGGCGCAATGCCCCAGCCGTCGAGGATGAGCAGAAGTGTGGGAGTGTAATCGGACATGGCTTGCTCCTTTCGGTGATGCCGACGGTTCGGACGCGGATTCGCAGTCTATCGGCTAGTCCGCGTGCTCGGGAAGCTCCAGCTCCACGCGCTCGGCCTCGGCCCACAGGCCTTCGAGGTTGTAGAACGTGCGGCTGTCCTCCTGGAAGATGTGCACGAGCACATCGTTGAGATCGACGAGAATCCATCCGCCGGACTGGTAACCTTCCATGCCGAGGTACTCCCAGCGCACCTCGCCGCAGCGGTCCAGCAGGGTGTCGGCGAGGGCCTGACCGTGCTTCACGCTGCCCGCGCTGACAACCACCAGTCCCTCGGTGATGCTGCACAGTCCGGACACATTCATGGCCATGATGTCACGGCCCTTCTTCTCATCAAGCCACTCGGCAACGATCTTCATCTTCTCGACGGTGCCGGGGGTCTTTTTTACGGTTTCACTCATGTCTTGCAGTTGCTCCTTTTGCTCGCGCATCCAGCGAGGCTCCCCCCGCCGACAGACGCTTCCCGAAGGCAAGCGCCTTGCACACGAAATATTGTGTCCACCCGCATCCAGCCTGCCCCGCCACGGACGAGACGTCCATCGACGATGCGCGACGGTGCGCACAGGCCCGGCCGAAACGACGCGGACGCGACATCACATAAAGCATTTCACACCGGGCCGCAATCACGGTCTGCGCACGCCTTGCACCATTTCCGCCCGTAGCCATCGGAATGCGCCAACCAGCGAATCACCGCGAAACCTGCCGTCCATCTTCGCGAAAGGGGTTGACGCGCAAGCGCAAGATTGTGCAGAGTCGCCGGTACGTCGGGGTATTGTGCGCCAAAACGGCGAAAACTGCACGCCGACGATACGCCGCGCCCGAGCCATTTCCGCCGGGGCGGCATGTTCAATCCTGCTTACGGTACGTTACGATCAACAAGAAGAGGAGATTCGGTAATGCTGTACGATGTCGAAACGGAAACAATGCCACGAGAGGACTTGGAAAAACTCCAGTTGAGGCGACTTCAAAGCCTCGTCGAAAGAGTTTATGCCAACGTTCCCTTCTACCGCAAGAAACTGGATGAGAAAGGCGTAAAGCCCGCCGACATCCGTAGCCTTTCCGACGTCCAGTACCTACCGTTTACCGAAAAGCAGGATCTCCGGAACAACTATCCCTTCGGCCTGTTTGCTGTGCCGAGGGAAAACGTGGTGCGCATCCACTCCTCAAGCGGCACCACGGGCAAGGCCACCGTCGTCGGCTACACCCGGCGCGACGTGCGCACCTGGGCCAGCCTCATGGCGCGCTCCTTCGTCGCCGCCGGAGCCAACTCGGCGGACATCGTGCACAATGCGTACGGCTACGGCCTGTTCACGGGCGGGCTTGGCGTGCACTACGGCGCGGAGGAACTGGGGGCGACCATCGTACCCGTCTCCGGCGGTAGCACGCGCCGTCAGGTGCAGTTGCTCAAGGACTTCGGCCCCACGGTCATCTGCAGCACGCCGTCCTACATGCAGTACCTTTATGAAGCCGCCGTGGATGCGGGCATCGACATCAAGGAACTTCCGCTGCGCATCGGCATCTTCGGCGCGGAGCCGTGGACCGAGGAAATGCGCCGCGATCTGGAAAACAAGCTCGGCATCACAGCCGTGGACATCTACGGTCTGTCCGAGATCATGGGCCCCGGCGTGGCCATCGAGTGCCGCGAGGCGCAAAACGGCCTGCACATGGCCGAGGACCACTTCCTGCCCGAGATCATCGACCCCGTCACCGGCGAGCCCCTGCCCGCAGGCTCCGTGGGCGAGCTGGTCATCACCACGCTGACCAAGGAGGCCCTGCCGCTTCTGCGCTACAGAACGCGCGACCTCACCCGCCTCGACTACGTGCCCTGCAAGTGCGGCCGCACCCACGTGCGCATGCACCGCATCATGGGCCGCAGCGACGACATGCTCATCATTCGCGGCGTCAACGTGTTCCCCTCGCAGATCGAGAGCATCATCCTCGAAACCGAGGGCACCGCGCCGCACTACCAGATCATCGTCAAGCGCGAAGCCTCCCTCGATACCATGGAAATCCGCGTGGAAGTGGACGAGAAGTTCCTCAGCCACGAAATCCGCGGCCTGCAGATGCTCGAAGGCAAAATCCAGAAGAGCATCAAGGAATTCCTCGGCGTCACGGCCAAGGTCAAGCTGGTGGAGCCCAAGACCATCGAGCGCTCCGAGGGCAAGGCCAAGCGCATCATCGACCTGCGCAACAGCTAGCATCACGAGCGGCGGGCCATGCGGTCCGCCGCTTGCCAACACGACCGTTTATCGGATAGAAAATCGGCAACCGTTCCTCCTTGTTGGAGAATGACGGCACCAGAACGCTGAAACGGGAGACGCTATACAATGAAATCCGAACAGATTTCCATTTTCCTGGAGAACAGAGCGGGCCGCCTTGCGGAGGTCACCCGAGTGCTGAGCGAAAACAAGGTGAACATCCGGGCGCTGTCCCTGGCCGACACCTCGGACTTCGGCATCCTCAGGCTCATCGTGGACGACTTCGAGAAGGCCAAGACCGTTCTCAAGGACAACGGCTTCACCGTGGGGCGGACCACCGTGGTCGCGGCGGAAGTCGCCGACCAGCCCGGCGGCCTGCATGCCATCCTCGGCATGCTGTCCGAACACGGCGTGAACGTGGAATACATGTATGCCTTCGTGCAGCAGAGCGGCAAGAACGCCGTCATGATCTTCCGCTTCGACCGCACCGATCAGGCCATCGAAATCCTTCAGAAGAACAACATCAAGATCATTCCCGGCGATCAGCTGTACAAGATGTAATCTCTTGCACGGTTCGAGTCGGCAAGAAAAAGGGCCGGTCCCCGCGAGGGGGCCGGCCCTTGTCCGTTTGTGCGAAATGCAGTGCGCGTCTAGCCCTGCGCGCCTGCGACGATGTGCACATCGCGCTGGGGGAAGGGAATGCTAATGCCCTCGGCGTCGAAGGCCTTCTTGATGCGCTCGGTGAGCGCCCAGTAGACGTCCCAGTAGTCGGTGCTCTTCACCCACGGACGCACCACGATGTTCACGCTGGACTCGCCGAGTTCGTTCACCGCGACAACGGGTGCCGGATCGGCCAGAAGGCGGCTTTCCTCACCAAGGATGCGCAGGATGACCTCGCGCGCCTTGTCGATGTCGTCCCCGTAGCCAATGCCGAAGACGAGGTCCACGCGCCGGGTGGAGTTAGCAGTCACGTTGGTGATGACTCCGCCGGTCAGCATCGAGTTCGGCACGATGACCTTCTGGTTGTCCGGCGTACGCAGCTCCGTATTGAAGATGCTCAGCCGTTCGACGGTTCCGGCCACTCCCGCGCCAAGCACGTAGTCACCCACCTTGAACGGCCTGAAGATGACAAGCATGACGCCCGCCGCGAAGTTCGACAGCGAATCCTTGAGGGCGAGGCCTACGGCCAGACCGGCAGCGCCGAACACAGCAATGAGCGACGTGACGTTCACGCCCAGATGCGACAGCGCGGCAATGGCCACGGCGGCAAGCATGGTATAGTAGATGATGGCCTTTACAAAGCTCGCCAGCAACTCATCGGAACTCTGCCGCAGCAGCACACGCCCGGCAAAACGCGACAGAATGCGGGCAATCCACCGTCCGGCATAGAATATGAGCAAGGCAAAGGGAATGCGCAATCCGTTCGCCATCAGCCAGTTCACTGAGAACTCCGTCCACTGGACCACGGCTTGCGCGGATGCGATATCTTCCGGATTCATCTGATCTCCTCCGATTTCTGATGGAATGGGTAACCATCCAAGCATATAGCCCAAGCCCGACGCCAAGGAAAGCCTGTTTCGCCAAGCGCCGCTGACGCCGTTGCAGTCCATCTGCCGCGTGGGCCACAACGCTTTTCCGCTGGACACCGCCGCGCCCCCGTGAGGTATCATCGTCCAACACCGCTCCAAGGAGGCCCGCGCCATGAAGCTCTCGCAATTCAAACAGCTCACGGATTTCCGCTGGGAAATCGAACCATACGGCGACATGCGAGTGCCGGGCATCATCTTCGCCTCGGCGGACCTGCTGCGGCAGATGGAGGACGACGTGGGGCGTCAGTTGCGCGCCGTAGCCTCGCTTCCGGGCATTCGCGGCGCGGCGCTGGCCATGCCGGACGCCCACGTGGGCTACGGCTTCCCCATCGGCGGCATCGGCGTCTTCGACCCGGCCGAGGGCGGCGTAATCAGCGCGGGCGGCGTGGGCTTTGACATCGCCTGCGGCGTGCGCTGCCTGCGCACGGGCCTGCACAGGGACGACATCCTTACCGTGCAGGAGGAACTGGCGGATACCCTTTTCGCACATGTGCCCTGCGGCGTCGGCTCCACGGGCGGCATCCGCCTCTCGACGTCTGAAATCGACGACATGCTAAAGGACGGCGCGAAATGGGCCGTCCGCAATGGCTACGGCACGCAGGCCGACCTCGACCACACGGAGGAAGGCGGCAGAATGCCCGGAGCGGACCCGTCCCAAGTGTCGGACACTGCCAAAAAGCGCCAGCGCGACGAGATGGGCACCCTCGGTTCCGGCAATCACTATCTTGAAATCCAGTACGTGGAGGAGGTCTTCGACGAAAAGGCCGCGACGGCCTACGGACTTGCGGAAGGCGACGCCGTGGTGTGCATCCACTGCGGATCGCGCGGGCTGGGGCACCAGATCGGCACGGACTACCTCGCGCGGATGCTCAAGGCCATGCCGCGCCACGGCATCCCGGTGACGGACAGGGAACTGGCCTGCGCCCCGGCTGCGTCGGAACTGGGGCAGGACTATCTCGGTGCCATGCGAAGCGGCATCAACTGCGCGCTGGCCAACCGCCAGATCATCACCCACCTCGTGCGCGAAGCCTTTGCAGAGGTGCTACCCGAGGCGCGGCTCTCGCTCATCTACGACGTCTCGCACAACACCTGCAAGGAAGAGACGCACCGCGTGGACGGACGCGAACGACGGCTTCTGGTGCACCGCAAGGGTGCCACACGCGCCCTACCGCCCGGCCACCCTTCCCTGCCACACGAATACGCCAAGGCAGGCCAGCCCGCCTTCATCGGCGGCAGCATGGGCACGGCGTCGTACATCCTCACCGGCACGCAAACCGGAATGGACGACGCCTTCGGCTCCATCTGCCACGGCGCGGGCCGCGCCATGAGCCGCAAGAAGGCCAAGGCCTCCTTCCGGGGCCGTGAGGTCATCGAAAAACTCCACCGCCACGGCATCCACATCCGCACGTCATCCTACAAGGGCGCGGCGGAAGAGGCCCCGGAGGCCTACAAGGACATCGACATGGTCATCGACGCCACCACCGGAGCGGACATCGCCAGCAAGGTCACGCGAATGCGCCCGCTGGTGTGTGTGAAAGGGTGAAACGATCCGCCGAACCATGCTACACTGGCCCGATGCTGCATACCCTCGTGCGCAACCAGATGCTGCCCGTCGGGATTGACGAGGCGTGGGCGTTTTTCTCGAATCCGGCCAATCTGCGGAGCATAACGCCCGATTGGCTGTGCTTCGACATGACGTGCCCACCGCCCAGCACCATCCATCCCGGGCAGATATTCACCTACACCATCACGCCATTCGCGGGCATAGCCGTGGATTGGGTCACTGAGATCACCCACGTTGTAGAGCCAAAACTCTTCGTGGACGAGCAGCGTTTCGGGCCCTACCGCTTCTGGCACCATCAGCACCATTTCGAGCGGAAAAACGGCGGAACGCACATGATGGACATCGTCAACTACGCCCTGCCCCTCGGCTGGCTGGGCGACATCATCGAAAGCCTGATCGTGCGCCCACGGCTTCGCGCCATCTTCGAATTCCGCAAGGACGCGCTGGAATGCACATTCAAAACGAACGGCACCCACGGCCCGAAGCCACTCGGCAAAGTGGGATAAGCCCCACACATAAAAGAAAGGAGAGCCTCTCGACTCCCCTTTCCCGCGAACATTTTCCGAAACGGACTAGCCCGCCACCACGTCGGCCATGGCGTAGAGCTTGCCAGCCGAGCGCCCGGTCATCCACTTGGCGGCGCGGATGGAGCCCTGCGCGAAGGTATCGCGCGAATGGGCCTGATGCGTCACCTCGATGCGCTCGCCGGGGCCCATGAAATACATGGTGTGCACACCCACCACATCGCCACCGCGAATGGTCTGCACGCCGATTTCCTTCTTCGGGCGCGCGCCGATGATGCCTTCGCGGCAGTAGGTGCCAACTTCCTTGAGGTCCCACTCGCGGGCATCGGCAAGGCACTCCGCCAGCTTCAGGGCCGTGCCGCTCGGCGCGTCCTTCTTCTGGTTGTGGTGCAGCTCCACCATCTCGATGTCGTAATCGAGGCCAAGCTTCTTCACGAGTTCGGGCAGCACCTGCAACAACACGTTCACGCCCACGCTCATGTTCGGTGCCCAGAAGGTGGGATTTTCCGCCGCGATGGAGCGAAGTTCGTCCAGTTCCTCGGGAGCGAAGCCCGTGGTGCCGATGACGATGGGATTGCCGTTGGCCGCGCAGGCGCGGGCATTGGCAAGGCTCGCCTGCGGAGCGGTGAAGTCGATGACCACGGCTCCGGGATGCATGGGCAGCACCTCCGCGAGGTCGGTCCCCACGGTGCAGCCCAGAAGCTCAAGGCCACTCTCGTTGCCGGGCCGTTCGATAACGGCGGCGAGTTCGGCGTCAGGATCGTTGCGAATAAGGCCCACAATGGTGGAGCCCATGCGCCCCTTGGCGCCCATGACGATAATCCGGGTGCCCGTGCTCTCCTCGGCGGAAATGGGGGCGGATTCGGTAATGAAAATCGGGGTGCTCATGTTCTCCTCCGAAAAGGTTCCTGTGTGATCAGTAATCAAAAAAGCTTCAACTGCGTCGGTGAACCGGAGCCCTTCCCGGGCTTCGACGTCTCCTTGCCCTTGGACTCGGCCTCGGCGGGTTCCCCATCCGGAGCGGACGCCACGGCAGGCGCATCCCCGGCGGAAGGCTCCACCGGCGCTTCAACAGCGGCATCGGATGGCGGCACAGCTTCAGCGACAGGCTCGGCTTCAAGCGGCACATCCTCGTTGCCACGCGCCACATCGGCCTGCGCGGCAATCGGCGCGGATTCGGGCATCGCGGCGTCCACCGCGTCCGAAGCGGCCGACTCGTCGAGCAGACGCAGGAAACCATCGAGATCGAGGACCGTCAAACCAAGGGACTCGGCCTTGGCGAGCTTGCTTCCGGCCTTCTCGCCCACAACCACGTAGTCCACGTTCTTCGAGATGGTCTTGACCACCTTGCCGCCAGCGGCCTCGGCCATGCGCGCCGCATCGGGCCGCGACATGCCGGGCAGCGTGCCGGTAAAGATGAAGGTCCGGCCCGAGAGCGGGCCCTCGGCCTCTTCACCCGCCGTGTCCGCAGGCACGTTTTCTGGCCACAACTTCAACTCGCGAAATTCCCGCACCAGACGCTGATTGTCGGCGTTATGGAAGAAGGCGCGGATGCTGCCCGCCACCTCCGGCCCGATGTCGGGCAGTGCGGTCAGCTCCTCCTGCGTGGCCCCGGCTATGGCGTCGAGGTCCGCGAAGGTGCGCCCGAGGGTCCGGGCGGTCTGCTCGCCCACGTGGCGAATGCCCATGGCCGCGACAAGGCGCTCCAACGCTGCGCCGGTGCGGGCGGCGTCGATGGCGGCCTTGACGTTGGCGGCGGACTTCGGTCCCATGCGCTCAAGGAACAGGATATCCGAAATGTTCAGGCGGAACAGGTCAGACGGGCTTTTCACGATGCCCTTGTCCACCAACTGCTCCACGAACTTCACGCCCACGCCGGACATGTCCAGCCCGGCCTTGGACACGAAATGCGCTATCCTGCGCCGCAGCACAGACGGACAGGAAACGTTGAGGCACCGGATGGCGACCTCTCCGGGCAACCTGTCCACGGGTGACCCGCACGAGGGGCAGGTCTCGGGAAATTCGAAGGGATGTTCCTCCCCGGTGCGCTTCTCCACCACCGGACCGACGACCTCGGGGATGACGTCGCCCGCGCGCTGGACCTTGACGGTATCACCCACCAGCAGCCCCTTGGCGCGAATCTCATCCTCATTGTGCAGCGTCGCGCGGGAGACGACCACGCCGCCCACCTCCACGGGCCGCAGCATGGCCACAGGCGTCAGCACGCCGGTGCGGCCCACCTGCACCTCAATGGCTTCGAGCACGGTCTCGGCCTGCCGGGCCGGAAACTTGAGGGCCATGGCGAAACGCGGCGCGCGGCCGGTGAATCCCAGTGCCTCCTGCGCCGCGAGGTCGTCCACCTTGGCCACCACGCCGTCGATCTCCACGGGCAAGTCGTCGCGCTGTTCCCCCAGCCGCTCGTAGTAGGCGGCCACCTCGGCGGCATTGGCGCACACCTGCGCCTGCGGCGGCACGGTGAAGCCTGCGGCGGCGAGATAGTTCATCATGCCGCCATGCGTACTCCACGGCAGGGAGCCGGACGCGAAGCGCGCCTCGCCCACGCCATAGGCGATGAAGCTGAGCCGCCGCGACGCCGTGATGCGCGAATCGAGCAGACGCAGGGAACCGGCGGCCGCGTTTCGCGGGTTGGCAAAGGGCTTGCCGCCGTCCTCCTCCTGCTGGCGATTGAGGTTCTGGAAATCCTTCTTGAGCATGACCACTTCGCCGCGCACTTCCAGAAGCTCCGGCGTATCGGAGACATCAAGCGTCAGCGGCAGATTGCGCACGGTACGCATATTGTCCGTGACCACCTCGCCCCGTACGCCGTCGCCACGGGTCAGCGCCAGCGTGAACGCGCCGTTCTCGTAGACGACCTCGCAGGCCAGTCCGTCGAGCTTGGGGTCCGCCCAGAAGGCTATGGACTCTTCGGTCTCAAGGCCCTTGCGCACACGCAGGGCAAACTCCGCCCACTCGTCCGTGTTGAACACGTTGTCGAGGCTGTACATGGGGCGGCGATGGTCGCGCTGCACAAATCCGGGCGCGGGCGCGCCACCCACTCGACGGGAGGGAGAATTGGGGTCATCCAGTTCGGGATGAAGCTTCTCAAGGTCCTTCAGTTCACGGAAAAGCGCGTCGTACTCGGAGTCCGGAATTTCTGGATCGTCGAGGACGTAATAGCGTCGATTGTGATATTCAAGCAGGCGGCGAAGTTCCGCCACCCGCTGGCGTGCCTGTGCGAGGTCGCTCATGCGGCGGCCTCCTGCGGAAATATGGGGTGCATGTCGGTCATGATCTCTGGTTATTCGTTCATTCTGTAGCGCTTGCGAGCCAAAAGCGTCTCATTTCGCGAGCGCAGCTTGTCCCGCCGTTCGGCGGTCTCGGGGGAAAGGAAATACAGACCCAGCACCTCGGGAATCAAGCGGAAATTCTCCCTACGAGCGATGCGCAGCCAGAATTCGTAATCCCCGCAGACCTCGAAGTCACGGTCGAAATATCCGTAGGTCCCATGCAGGGACCGCCGCCACATGGGGTGCGGCCCCACGAAGTTGTAGCGAAAGAACTCGCGCCGGTCGAACTCCGGCCAGTCGGTCGCACCAATGGGCGTGCAGTCCGCAAAGGTCTGGTTCGGCGTGGCCGTGATGCGCGAATTGGCATACACCAGCGCCACGTCGGGGTTCTCGTCGAGGGTCCGCGCCATGACCTCGAAGGCGTCGCTGCGGTGGCGATCATCGGCATTGGCATTGGTGAGGTAGCGCCCGGTGGCGGCACGCGCCCCGCGCGTCCACGCCGCATAGATGGTCTCCCGCTCCTCGGTGCGGATGAGCCTGACGTTCGGATGCGAACGCCGATACTCCTCCACAATGGCGCTTTCGTTCTCGGGCGAGCCGGAATCAATGACGATGATCTCCAACCTCTCGCCGATGGTCTGCCCCAGCAGATCGTCGAGACAGCCGCGCAGAAACCGCTCGCAGCGGTACGCGGACACGATGGCGGTGACGATGATCTCCCGCCCGGTTCCCTTCATCCCGGATTCGCTCACAACTCCCCCCAAAAGGACGAAAAGGCCCGCCTCGCACCATGCGCGAAACGGGCTTCGGCTAGCGACGACGCGGAAACATCCCCGCCGCTAGATGATTTCCCAAAGTTCGCGCAGGTTTTCCTTGTTGCCGACAATGACGATGGTGTCGCCCTCCTCCAGCACTGTCTGCGCGGAAGGATTGAAGATCATTTTGCCATCGGCCTTCTTGATGCTGATGACGATGATGTTGAAACGCTGGCGCAACTTGGACTCGATGAGATTCTTGCCCTTGAACTCGCTGCGTTCGGTAATCTCCAGCTCTTCCATGTTGAGGTCCAGCTCGTGCTTGGACAGGGTCAGTTCGAGGAAGCTGGTCACCGTGGGCCGCAGCACGGACTGCGCCATGCGCACACCACCAAGGGTGTGCGGCAGCATCACGCGGTCCGCCCCCGCGCGTTCGAGGCGCGAGATGTGCGTCTCGTGGTCGGCACGGGCCACGATGTACAGATCAGGATTGATCTGACGCGCCGTGAGCGCCACGTAGACGTTGTCCGCCTCCTGCGACAGGGCGGTGATGAGTGCCTTGGCGCGGGAAATGCCCGCGCGGTCGAGCACCTCGTCGTCCGTGGCATCGCCGGATATGTAGAGGACATCGTCCTCCTCCATCTTCGCCAGCAAATCCGGAGCCTTCTCGATGGAGACGACGGGAATGCCCTCGCGCAGTATCTCGCGCACGGCGATGCTACCGATGCGGCCATACCCGCAGACGATGATGTGATTCGAAAGACCGTCAATCGCCTTCTGCACTCTGAGTCTCCCCCATACGGTTTGCAGCCGCCCTTCAACGAGAATCTGGGTGAACGATCCGACGAGAAACGCGAAGTTGCCCACGCCGAGCAAAATGAGAATGCTCGTGAGAATCATCCCCTTCTCGGACAGGGGATGCACTTCCTCGAATCCCACGGTGGACAGTGCGATAAGCACCATGAAGAAACTGTCGAGGTAGTTCCAGCCCTCGATCTCCATATAGGCGTACACGCCGCCGAAAAAGATGAGGAACAGCGTCACCGTCCCCATGAGGAGAGGAAAGAAGCTGCCGTACCTCCGGCGGAGATTCGAAACCCGAACCTGACTGAACATCCTGCCCAGTTTGGGCATGACGAAACGACGGGCCGGAATCCGGCGCAAGCTGATGCTCATGAATGGTTTCAATCCAGGGTCTGAAGCACACCCCGCAACAGGGAGATGCGGTCACGCAGTTCCGCGGCGCGCTCGAATTCCAGATCCTTTGCCGCAGCCCGCATGTCACGCTCCAGAGTCTTGATCTGATGCGCAATGGCCTTGGGATCACTCCCCAGTGCATCAACCTCGCGTGCGGCGGCGGCCTTCTTCCCCTCGGCAACGGCCTCACCGTACAGGGAATCGAGCACATTATCCATTTTTTTCAGCACGGTTCGCGGGGTTATCCCGTGCTCGGCGTTGTGGCGAAGCTGCCTCTCGCGACGGCGCTGCGTCTCCTCCATGGCCTCGCGCATGGAGCGGGTGACCGTGTCCGCATAGATGATGACCCGGCCATTGGCATTGCGCGCGGCGCGGCCCACGGTCTGCACCAGCGAGCGCGTGGAGCGCAGAAATCCTTCCTTGTCGCCATCGAGAATGGCCACCAGCGAGACCTCGGGGATATCCAGTCCCTCGCGCAGGAGGTTGATGCCCACCAGCACGTCGAATTCGCCCTTGCGCAGGGCCTGAATGATGGCCACGCGTTCGAGTGTGTCGATGTCCGAATGCAAATAGCGCGTCTCCACGCCCATGCTCCGGATGTACTCCGTGAGGTCCTCGGCCATGCGCTTGGTGAGCGTCGTCACCAGCACGCGCTCGTTTTTGTCCCTGCGCGCGCGGCATTCGGCCAGCAGGTTATCCACCTGCCCATCCACGGGACGCACCTCGATCTCGGGGTCCACCAGACCTGTGGGGCGGATGATCTGTTCCGCCACGATGCCCTGCGAGCGCTCGATCTCCCACGGTCCGGGCGTGGCGGAGACGTACACCGTCTGCCCCTTGCGTTCGAGGAACTCCTCGAATGCGAGGGGGCGGTTGTCCAGCGCCGAGGGCAGCCGGAAACCGAAGTCCACGAGGGTCTTCTTACGTGAGCGGTCGCCGTTGAACATGCCACCTATCTGCGGCACCGTGACGTGCGATTCGTCGATGAACATGACGAAGTCGTCCGGGAAATAGTCGAGTAGCGTGGCGGGCGGATCGCCTGCCGTACGGCCGTCCAGATGGCGGGAGTAGTTCTCGATGCCGTTGCAGTAGCCCAGCTCCTCGATCATCTCCAGATCGAGCTGGGTCCGCTGCTCCAGCCGCTGGCGCTCCACCAACTGGTTGCCGTCCTGAAACTCGCGCAGCCGCTCGCCAAGCTCCACGCGGATGTCGGCCATGGCGCGCTGGAGGTTCGGCCTATCCGAAACGTAGTGGCTGGCCGGGAAGATGATCGTCTTGCGGACCTCGGAGAGCACCTTGCCCGTCACGGGGTCCGTCTCGGTGATCATGTCGATCTCGTCGCCGAAGAATTCAATGCGTAGCGCCTGCTGGTTCGAGTAGGCGGGCAGGATTTCGAGCACGTCGCCCCGGATGCGGAAGGTGCCACGGTGGAAGTCGTAGTCGTTGCGCTCGTACTGCACCTCCACCAGCCTATCCACCAGCCGATCGCGCGACATGGGCTGCCCCGGCTCCAGCGGGATGACCATGCGCGAATAGTATTCCGGCGAACCGAGGCCGTAGATGCAGCTCACCGAGGCCACGATGAGCACGTCGCGCCGGGTGAGCAGCGCATGCGTCGCCGCGTGGCGAAGCTTGTCTATCTCGTCATTGATGGACGAGTCCTTCTCGATGTAGGTGTCCGAGTGCGGGAGATAGGCTTCCGGCTGGTAATAGTCGTAATAGCTGACGAAATACTCGACGGCGTTGTGCGGAAACAACTGGCGGAACTCGTTGTAGAGCTGGGCTGCAAGCGTCTTGTTGGGCGCAAGCACCAGCGCGGGGCGCTGCACGGCCTCCACCACCTTGGCCATGGTGAAGGTCTTTCCCGATCCCGTCACGCCAAGTAGCACCTGATCCGTCACGCCCTGCCGGATGTTTTCGGACAGGGCGGCAATGGCCTCGGGCTGGTCCCCGGTCGGCTCGAATGGACTTTCGATGCGAAAGGCAATGTCTGCTGAAACATTCTCGTGTGATGGCATAGCCGTGTGTATACGCACCCGCGCGACAACCGTAAAGGACAGTCGGACCGCGGCCGACGCCGCCCCTTCCGCCCCACCCGCATCCCACGTGAGATTCGACCTTGTGCAACCCTTCACAAAGACGGGAGAATGGCGTAGAACCTTGCCCGAAACGCCGGACATCGCGGCGCGAAGCCAGATTATCACAACGACACGCAAAGGAGCGAGCCATGCAGATACACAGCCAGACCTCTCAGCAACCCCTTCCCACCGATCGCGCCTATGTCATGTCCATGACGATCAAGACCTTCAAGGGCCGCCGGGACGTGGTCGTCCACCTGTTCCGCACCGGATACGACGCCGCGACGGAAGACCACGCCTACCCGTGGCAGCACCTGCTCGGCCAGCCGCTCGACATGCACCACACCGACGACAAGGGCAGCCGCAAGGTGCTGCTCGAAGCCTTCACCAAGGAAGAGCGCGACCAGATTCTCGACTACCTCGCCAAACGCTACGAGGACCGCGTCAGCGAAATCGCCGCGCGTCCCATGGACTTCCCCATCCCGCTCGGGCTGGTGCCGCTGTCCGACATCCCGGAGGGGCAGACCATCGGGTTCATCCGCTTCGACCGCACCCCGAACTATTCCCTGCCCTTCGCCTTCCACGGCCTCTACGACCTCTCGCAGCACGAGCCGGTGGTCGAAGAGCAGGACTAGACTCCCATCGAAACATATCGGCAGGGCCGGGCGGCGCATCGCGCTACCCGGCCCCTTTTCGTGGAGAATCCCGAACAAGCCAGTGCCAGCCGGGCCGGAACGGAATTTAAGACTGGCCTACCGACGCCGCCTCGGGTAATGTCCCGCCCCGTTCTTCACATGCAAAACGAAGTACCGGACATGAACGCACGTACCCCACTGACCCTTCTCCTCGAAGGCCCACAGGCCTGGAACCGCTGGCGCAAGGAAAATCCCGGCGTCCGCATCGACCTGCCCGGCGCGAACCTCTCGGGAGCCGACATTCCCGGCGTGAACCTCGAAGGCGCGACCCTGCGCGGAGCCAATCTCGCAGGGGCGAACCTCGCCGGAGCCAACCTCGCCTCGGCGGACCTCAAGGACGCGGACCTCTCCGGCACCAACGCAAGCGGTGCGGATTTCGAGGACGCCCACATGGCACGGGCGAACCTCACCTGCGCCAATCTCGCCTCGGCCCGGATGCCCGGCGTCAATCTGGATGAAGCTGTGCTGGACAAGGCCGTCCTCGAACGGGCGAACCTTGAGGAAGCCTACATGCAGGGCGCGAAACTGGCCGGACAGAACCTGCGCAGCGCACGGCTGGCCGGAACGGTCCTCGACGGGGCCGACCTCTCGCAGGCCGATCTTTCAGAAGCGGACCTTTCGCAGGCCGATCTGGACGGAACGAACCTCGCGGGAGCGAACCTCGCCGACGCGCTGCTGTGCGACGCGGACTGCGACCGTGCGGACTTTTCCGGCGCAAACCTCACCGGGGCGGACCTTTCCGGCGCGTCCCTGTGCGGAGCACGCTTCGCCCTCGCCACAGGCCTTTCCGCCGCATCACTCGCACAGGCAGGTTCGCTGCACGGGGCGGACATCCCCATGGACATCGAAAGGGAACTGGCAAAGAGCCACCCCGAACTTTTCGAATCGCCCTACGCCTAGCCCGGCCGCAGTGCCGGGCATACGCACCCGTCGCCCCCTCAACGCAGGGGATCGAAGCCCTCGGGCATGATCCACGCCGACGGAGCCGGGCGCTCCTCGCGCAGCCGAACCAACCGCTCCAGAAACTCCGCGCGCGAAATTTCGTACGCGCCAAAGCGCAGAAGATGGTGCGTGGTCTGCTGGCAATCCACGAGACCATAGTCCCAGCGCTCAAGTAGCCGCGCAAGATGCACGAAGGCCACCTTGGACGCGTCCGGGCGCAGGTGAAACATGGATTCGCCGAAAAACACGCGCCCCACGGCCACGCCGTACAGCCCTCCGACCAACTCATCCCCATCCCACGCCTCCACCGAATGCGCCACGCCGAGCGCGTGCAAACGGTTGTAGGCCTCGATCATCTCCGGCACCAGCCACGTCCCGACGTCGTCGCCCCGGCAGACATGGGCGCAGCCGCCAATGACGGCGGGAAAGGCCTCGTCCAGAGTGATTCTGAAGCGCCGCGCATTGATGACGCGCCGCAACGAGCGTGGAATGTGCAATTCCGAGGGCTCAAGCACCAATCGCGGATCGGGGCACCACCACAGGATCGGTTCCCCCGGTCCATACCACGGGAAAATGCCGTTGGCATAGGCTGCGACGAGCCGCTCCGGCGACAGGTCGCCACCGAAGGCCAGAAGCCCGTCCGGCCCGGCTTCCTCGGGATCGGGAAACCACATGTTCATCGTACGCAGATACTCAATCGACATGATGCTCCAAACGGAAACGAGCGCGGACACCACTGGCCCGCGCTCGGTCACGATCATTTCCGCCGACGCGGCGGTCTAGGAGAAGGTGAAGGTCAAGCCGGGTTCGGCCTTGTCGCCCCGTCCCTTCTTCGCCACACGCACACGCGCCTCGCCGCCATGGGCCAGCTTGCCGAAAAGCACCTCGTCCGCGAGCTTGTCCTCGATCTCGACCTTAATGAGCCGCCCCATGGGCCGCGCACCGAAGGTGTCGTCGAATCCCCGCTCGGCCAGCCACTTGCGGGCCTCGGCAGTGAGGACCACCCGCACCCGGCGCTCGGCCAGCCGTCCGTTCAGCTCACCGATGAACTTGTCCACAATGCGCTCCATGATGTCCCCGGTGAGGGAGCGGAACGGCACCACGGCATCGAGGCGGTTACGGAACTCCGGCGAGAAGACCTTTTCCACGGCCTGCATGCACTTGTCCGACCGGTCCAGATACTTGGCGTCGCCGAAGCCGATGGTGGAACCAGCAGCCTCCCACGCGCCGACGTTGGAGGTCATGAGCAGAACGACATGCGAGAAGTCGGCCTTGCGCCCCGTGTTGTCGGTGAGGGTGGCGTAGTCCATGACCTGAAGCAGGATGTTGAATACGTCGGGATGCGCCTTTTCGATCTCGTCCAGCAGGAGCACCGTGTAGGGATTCTTGCGGATGGCATCCGTGAGCAGACCGCCCTGATCGAACCCCACGTATCCGGGAGGCGCACCGATAAGCCGCGCCACCGCATGCTTTTCCATGTACTCCGACATGTCGAAACGCAGGAAGTTCACATTCAGGGACTGGGCAAGCTGACGAGCCAATTCGGTCTTGCCAACGCCAGTGGGGCCGACGAAGAGGAAGCTGCCGGTGGGCTTGCCGGGCTGGGTCATACCCGCACGCGAGCGCTTGATGGCGTGGACCAGCGCCTCGATGGCCGAATCCTGCCCGAACACGCGCCGTTTCAGCTCGTCCTCCAGATGGCGCAGCCGCAGCCGGTCGCTGGTGGAGATGCGCTCCGCAGGAATCCGCGCCATGCGGGCGATGACTTCCTCGATGTCCGCCGGGCGAATGGGGTTGCCCTTGCGGGGGCGCTTCTTGAGCCGATACATGGCTCCGGCCTCGTCGATGACGTCGATGGCCTTGTCCGGCAGGAAGCGGTCATTGATGTGGCGATCGGAAAGCTCCACCGCCGCGCGCAGGGCAGCCTGCGTGTAATGGACGTTGTGGTGTTCCTCGTAGTGGAGCTTGAGCCCCCGGAGGATTTCCACGGTCTCGTCCACGCTCGGCTCGGATACGTCGATCTTCTGGAACCTGCGCGACAGGGCGCGGTCCTTCTCGAAATGGTTGCGGAATTCCTCGTAGGTGGTGGAGCCGATGCAGCGCAGCTTGCCCGAGGCGAGCACGGGCTTGAGGATGTTGGAGGCATCCATGGTTCCGCCGCTGGTGGCACCCGCGCCGACGATGGTGTGGATTTCGTCGGCAAAGAGAATGGCTCCGGGAATCTTGTCCAACTCGGCGAGCACGCCCTTCATGCGGGCCTCGAAATCGCCACGGTACTTGGTTCCGGCCAGCATGGACCCCATGTCGAGGGCAAAGATGCGCACATCGCGAAAGGCCTCGGGCACATCGCCGGAAACGACGCGCAGGGCCAGTCCTTCGGCCAGCGCGGTCTTGCCAACGCCGGGGTCGCCCACGAACAGCGGGTTATTCTTACGCCTGCGGGCGAGAATCTGCACCGTGCGTTCGATCTCGGACGCCCTGCCGATGAGCGGGTCGATCTCGCCACGGCGGGCCTTCTCCACGAGGTCCACCGTGAACTGCTCCAGCATGGAGCCGCCTTCCTTGCGTCCCTCATCCGGCGAGGCAAAGGGCTTGCCGGGGGCGGGCTGGTCATCGCCGGTCCACGGCGTGCGCGGCATGCCGTGCGAAATGTATTCGAGGATATCGAGACGCGTCACCCCGTGGGAACGCAAAAAATACACGGCGTAGGAGTCGTCCTCCTCGAACAGCGCCGCCAGCACGTCCCCCACGTCGACCTTCTCCCGGCCGGAGCTCTGGATGTGCAGGATGGCCCGTTGCAGCACGCGCTGCACGCCAAGGGTCTGCACCACCTCCCCGGTATGGTCCTCGGGCAAGATTTCCATGTGGTCGATGAAGAAACGCTCCAGCTGATGCTTCAGGCGAATGACGTTCACACCGCAATTGACAAGGATATCCCTCCCTGTCTCCTCAAGCAGAACCGCGTAAAGCAGATGCTCAAGGGTCAGGTACTCATGGCTACGACGTTTGACTTCCTTCACGGCCGAACTGAGGACGTTCTCGAGTCGCTTGCTGAGCATCTAGACCTCTTCCATGGTGCATTTTAGAGGGTAGCCCGCCTCGCGTGCGAGCTGGTGCACACGGACCACCTTGGTCTCCGCCACTTCCGCCGTGTAGACGCCGCACACGCCCACGCCCTGGTTGTGGATCTTGAGCATTATCTCGGTCGCCTGCGCCAGAGTCTTCCTGAATACGAAAGTGAGAACGTGAACCACGAAATCCATCGTGGTGTAGTCATCATTGTGAAGCAGCACCTTGAACTTGCGGGGTTCGCGCACCTCGTCTTCGGTGAACGTGTCCGGCAGCATGCCGGGCGACGAAAACGAATCGGCCACCGTAGTCTCCCTTGACGTCTATGGGGCAAGCCTTTCCGGTGCGGGGGACCATACGGTCCGCATCCGCGCCATGCGGGGAAAAAAGGCATTCTCCACCTATTCAAAACCTACGCAAATTACTCTTCCCCGTAAAGAGGCAGCCCCCACGCTCCTAAAATGGAACGGGCGGATGCGAATCCTTCCAGTCGCTTACGAACCGGCAATCTCCATGAGCCGCTGCCGCTCCGCCTCATCGAACGCGAAGCCGTCCTGCTCGGGCAGGCCCGCGCGCTTGCGGTACTGCGCGTTCAGGCTGTGGTAGTTCGCGTCGGAACTGCGGTACGCGTCAAGCCCAAGCTCGACGGCGCATTGGCGGATGGCCTCCGGCTCGCCCTCAATCTCGGCGAAGCTGCCGAAGGGAAGCAGGTCGAGGCAGATGTGACAGCCGCCATACTCCCACGTCTCGCGCAGCTTCTCATACCAGAACGCCACCCCATAGCCGAGGTTCTCGAACACGCGCATGGCGGCGTCGAAGTCCTCGAAGCGGGTCTCGTGTTCGTGACGGACCTTCAGCCCCTGTGGCCCGGATGCGGGCGTCTTGAGGGTAAGCAGGTTCTCGCCGTCGTACCGCAGCCGCAGGAGCACCCCACGCCCGCGCAGGCTACGTTGCGCATCGTCGAGCACGGCGTTTCGCTCGAAGCGAAATGGGTTCCGCCGTGCACCAAGAGCCGCCAGCCTTCGCCGCACGGCCTCGTGGTCCACGTCGATATACTTGATTTCAGTTTCCAGTGGCATAGAATCCCCACGTTCGGGCGGGACGCCCGGTTTCCGGATTGAGTAGCCTTTCCGGCTGCAAACGACAAGGACGACGAAAGAGGAGAATCCCCTTGGAAAAACTGATTTTGCTCGCCATGGCGGGCGGCGCGGGAGCGCTGTCGCGCTACGGACTGGCGGGACTCGTACACAGGTTCGCAGGGGGCGGCTTTCCGGCAGGCACCTTCGTGGTCAACATGATCGGCAGCCTGCTCTTCGGCCTCATCTGGGGCATTCTGGACCAGCGGGCCATCCTCGGCCCGCAGGCGCGCGTCATCATCCTCACGGGATTCATGGGCGCGTTCACCACATTCTCCACCTTCATGTTCGAGACCGCAACGCTCCTGCGCGACGGCCAGTGGCTTCCCGCCGTGCTGAACATCGCCGGGCAGAACATGGTGGGACTCGCCCTGCTCTTCACCGGCCTCGCCCTCGCCCGCCTCGTCCCCTGATCCACCACAAGGAGGAACATGCCATGAAGCTCCCGCTGGACGCCGAAAGGCTGCGCATCTACACCGGAGAGAACGACAGATACCAAGGCCGCCCCGTGCACGAGGTCATCGTGGAGGAAGCCCGGCGCGAAGGCATGGCCGGAGCGACCACCCTGCGCGGCATCCTCGGCTTCGGCGCGAACAGCCGCGTGCACACCTCGAAGATTCTACGCCTGTCCGAGGATCTGCCCGTGGTTACGGAAATCGTAGACGCGCCGGAACGCATCGAAGCCTTCCTGCCACGGCTCGACGCCATGATCCAAGAAGGCCTCGTGGTTCGCGAAAAGGTTCAGGTGCTGGTCTACCGCCACAACGAGGGCAAATAGCCCTCAACGCGCAAGTCGGCAGGACTCTGGCGCGAGCCGCTCAAGCGGCATCACCGAGTCCACCGCCCCGGCCTTGATGGCCTCCTGCGGCATGCCGAAGACCACACAGGTCGCCTCGTCCTGCGCGATGTTGTAGGCTCCGGCGTCCTTCATCTCCTTCATGCCCTTGGCACCGTCGTCGCCCATGCCGGTCATGATCACGCCGATGACGTTGGGTCCGCCATAGCGCGCCGCCGAGCGAAACAGCACGTCCACAGACGGCCTATGCCGCGACACCAGCGGCCCGTCGCGCAATTCCACATAGTAGCGAGCGCCGCTGCGCTTGAGGAGCATATGCCTGTTGCCGGGCGCGATGAGCGCCTGCCCGCGCAGGATGGAATCGTTGTTCTGCGCCTCGCGCACGGTGATGCGGCACAACCCGTCGAGCCGCTGGGCAAAGGCCGCCGTGAACTTTTCCGGCATGTGCTGGACGATGGCGATGCCCGGACAGTTGGGCGGCATGGCCTCCAGAAACACCCGCAAGGCCTCGGTCCCGCCGGTAGACGCCCCCACACAGAGGATTTTTTCCGTGGTGGTCAGCGACGTATGATTATGCACGGGGGGTGCGGAGATGACCGCGTCCGCCGAGAGCTTCGGCTGCACCACCACCGGCTTCGCGGCCACACGCTTCAGGTTTGCATGGGCGGCGGCGCGCACGGCGTCGGTGATGCGGATGCGCGATTCCTCCAGAAACTGCCGCGTGCCCACGCGCGGCTTCTCGATGATCTCCACCGCGCCGTACTCCATGCAACGCATCACCGTTTCCGAGCCGTTGGTCGCAAGCGAGGAGCACACGACCACCGGCACTGGATGCTGGCTCATGATCTTGCGCAGGAAGGTCAGGCCGTCCATGCGCGGCATTTCGATGTCCAGCGTGATGACGTCCGGAACGCTCTCCATCATCTTCTTCGCCGCCGCGAAGGGGTCCGCAGCGGAGCCGATGACCTCGATGCCGTTATCGGACTCCAGTATCTCGGTCATCGTGTTGCGCACTATAGCCGAATCGTCCACCACCAGCACCCGAATCTTGCCCATACGCCCTCCACGGACACCCGGCGAACGCCAGAAATCACCCGGAATGTCGTCGCTCGCCCGTCTTGATGTAGATTGTCGGCTCCACCTGCCGTAGCGGCAGGCCCATCCCCGTCAGACTCTCCGAATGGCCGATGAACATGTGCCCGCCCACCCGCAGTTGATCGCTCAACCGGCCGAGCAGCACCTCCTGCGTCGGCCTGTCGAAGTAGATGATCACGTTGCGGCAGAACACCACGTCCATCTGCCTGTCGAGGCGGAAATCCTCCATGAAGTTCAAACGCTTGAACGTGACCTGCCGCCGCAGTTCCGGCACGATGCGCACCATGCGCCGCGCCCGGTCCTTGCTGCGCAGCAGGTACTTGCGCTTGAGCGCGTCGGGCACGCCGCGAGCCTGATCCTCGGTGTAGATGGCGCGGACCGCGGCGGAAAGCGCCTGCCCGGATATGTCCGTGGCCAGAATGTCGAACCGGAATCCGGGGCGCAGTTCGGAAAACTCGGTGCATACCATGGACAGCGTATACGGCTCCGCACCGATGGAGCACCCCGCGCTCCATATGCCGAACGGCCTCGCCGTTCCGTTCTCCGCGTACCAGTACGGCAACGCGGACTGGAGCAGATAGTCGAAATGGCGAGACTCCCGGAAGAAGTCCGTCGTGTTGGTGGTAACGCAGTCGATGAGGTAGGACAGCTCCAGCTCCAGCCCCCGAGGGCTGAAGAGATAGCTCGCATATGCGGAATAGCTCTCCAGTCCGAGCACGCGCAGCCGCTTCTGCAAGCGCGCCTCCAGCATGGTCTTCTTCGCGCGTTGCAGCTTGATGCCGCACGTCTCGTGGATGAACTGCGCAAAGCGCGCGAAATCCCGCTCGTCCATGGAACGGGGAACGCCCACCTGTACGGCGCGTCCGCCTTCACGATTGTCTCTGGTCACCCGTCCTCCCGCTTGCGCTCCGCTTTTCGCGGCACCGGGACCGCCTCTTCCGTTATCACGCGGCATGCCGCTGTCCGCGCGCTCATCCGCCCATGCCGACCTCGGGGCGCAGGGTGCGCATAAGTCCCTGCACATCGAGAATCAGCGCCATGGAACCGTCCACGCGCACCGTCGCGCCGGAAAAGGCCCGCACGTCACGGTAGAGTCTGCCGAGGCTACGGATGACGGTCTGATGCTCGCCAACCACCCGGTCCACCACGATGCCCATGCGCCGGTTCTCCACCCCCGCAACCACGATCTGCTCCACGCTCGGCCGGGTGCCGTCGAGTCCGAAGACCTCGCGAAGCCGCACCCACGGGATAATCTGCCCGCGAATGTCGAGCACCTGCGCCTGACGCGGCGAAAATTCCAGACACTCCTGCACCGACGCCAGCGGGATGACGTAGAACTCCCCGCCCACCTGCACCTGTAACCCCTCGATGATGGCCAGCGTCAGCGGGATGCGCAGGGTGAAGCGCGTGCCGCCGCCCGGCGTGCTCTCCACCTCCACGCTGCCGCGAAGCGAGTCGATACCCCGGCGCACCACGTCCATGCCCACGCCGCGCCCGGACAGATTCGTCACCTCGTTCATGGTGGAGAACCCCGGCTCGAAGATGAGCGAGAGCACATCCGCGCTCTTGACCTCGGCCTCCGCGCCGACGATGCCCATCTCCCGTGCGCGGGCGAGAATGCGTGAGGAGTCCATGCCGCGTCCGTCGTCCTCCACGATGATGCGCACCTCGCCCCCGGCGTGGGCCGCGCCCAGCCGAATCCGCCCCGCCTCGGGCTTGCCCGCCGAGGCCCGCACCTCCGGGGACTCTATGCCATGGTCCGCACAGTTGCGGATGAGATGCACGAGCGGATCGCCCATGCGCTCGAAGACGGTCTTGTCGACCTCCGTCTCCGCGCCGAAGGTTTCCAGCTCAATGTGCTTGTCGAGCTCGTTAGACAGATCATGCACCAGCCGCCGAAAGCGGGAGAACATGTGCCCGATGGGCAGCATGCGCACGGACAGCGTCCGCTCCCGCAGGCGCGAGGACAGCCGCTCCAACTCCTCGGACAGCCGCGCGAGGTGGTGCCTGCTGCCATCCGTCGCGGCCTGCGTGATCTGGGCCTGCACGATGGCCAGTTCGCCCACGAGCGACACGAGGTCGTCCAGCTTATCTGCGGAAACGCGAATGCTCGACGAGTCCGCCTCCTGACGACGGCGTGACTTGACGCTTCGCACGGCCTCCTGCTCCGCCAGCGCGGACCGCAACTGGTCGTCGGACACGCGGCCCGAATCGGTCAGCAGTTCGCCCAGCCGGCGATGCTCCCCAAGGGCCGAACGCAGATCGTCCTCGCTGATGTCGCCGCGCTCGACAAGGATATCCCCCAGCCGGGGCTGCACCTCGTCATCGCCATCGGCATGCACCGCCTCCAACACCTCGATAGTCAGTTCCCCGAGTCCGTCGGCGAAGATGAACACGTCGCGGATGGCATCCTCGCCCCGGTCCGTGGTCAGCACCACGTCCCAGCCCAGCAGGCACAGTTCGGGATCGAGTTCGGACAGCGGCGGAATGCGCCCCGTACGCGCCACGACCACGCATTCGCCAAGCTCCGCCAGATCGGCCATGAGGCCAAGAGGATCGACGCCCGACGCGAAAAGCCCCTCGTCCGGGCGAAAGCGGATGCGGTAGGAAAAGGTCTCGCCACAAATCTCAGGACATGGAGCCTCCTGCGGGGGGGGCGCATCGTCCCCGGGACAGGAGTCGTCCGTCGCGCCGCACAAAACACGAAGCCGCGCGACAATTTCCTCGCCCCGCGCGGGATCGGCTTCGGCGCGCTCGTCGAAGAGGGACAGCAGATGATCGCGGGCCGCCAGCGTCAGGTCGAGGAGCTCGTGCGACACGGCAAGCCGCCCCTCGCGCACGCGGGCGAAGGTGCCCTCCACCTCGTGCGCGAACATGGCGATGTCGTCGTGGCCGAACATGGCCCCCACGCCCTTGACCGTATGCAACGCCCGGAAGACGCGGTCCACGTTCTCGCGATTGGTGGGTTCGTCCTCCAGTTCGAGAAGCGCGGATTCGAGTTCGGCAAGATTCTCGTGGACCTCCTCCCGAAAGAGTTCGCGCGTGGCGTCGTCAAGCGGCATGCGTTCCCCCTTCTCCCTGCGGCGGTTCCAGACCTGCGGCCGGTGGCGATGCGCCATCGCCATCAAAGCCCTTGAGCGTCAGCCCCGCCCCGTCCGAAGCGGCAAACCCGGCCCGAGCGGCGGCCTCCAGCACGGATGCGGAAATCTCATCTCCGAGCGTCAGCCCGACGCCCTGACGACCAGCCTCCAACCCGGCGGCGTGCAGAAGCTGGAAAAACGCGGCATCCACCGGCCCGGCATCGGACAGGTCCACCGTCACACGCGCATGCGCCTCCAGCGCGTCGAGCACGCACTGCCGAAGCTCGCCGACGCACTCGCGCGTCCACTCGCCCGTAAGCGCCAAAACGCCTCCTCCATCCCCATCACGCATTGAAAAATCGCCCATGCGTCCTCCCGACCAGGCAAGCCCGTATAGGGTTTCCCATCAGAACATCTCTAGGACGAATGGGCACAGGAATCAAGTGCCACGCCCGAAATCAGGCATAGCCCCTCCTTGCGACCGTATCCGGCTTGTAGCACCACAAACGTTTTCAGACCCTTCTGGTAGTGTAACGGCCCAATTCGTCATCGCTTGAGTTGTCAGTATTATTTTTTCGTGCTACCGACACAGGCAATTTCAACCAACATTCCAAACCGTTCGAATTGGGGGATAGGATGAAGAAGCATCTGGTGGCCGGAATCCTGCTTCTGGCCGCACTCGTGTCGTCCGTTTCCGCACTGGCGGGGGAAACGGAAAAGCCAGCCGACGCCGTTCGGCTGGACGAAATGACCGTTGTCGCCACACCGCTCATTCATGGTAACGAGGTGGACCGCTACGGCGCGGTCAGCACCGTGGTCAGCGAGGAACAGATTCGCGACCTCAACGCGCTGGACATCGCCTCCGCCCTGCGGCGCACGCCGGGCGTGACCATCACCCGCTACAACCCCGTCGGCGCGTTCGGCGGCGGCGAGGGCGGCGCGGTCTTCGTGCGCGGCATGGGTTCAAGCCGCCCCGGCAGCGAAATCAAAACCTACATCGACGGCGTGCCCGTCTACATGGGCCTGTGGAACCATCCACTGCTCGACCTGCTGCCCATCGACCCGGCCGGTTCCGTCGAAGTGATCAAGGGCCCCCAGCCCCACCGCTTCGGCGATGCCTTCTCCGCCATCAACATCGTGCCCAAGACCGCCTACGGCAAGGATACCTTCACCACACTCGAAGCGGCGGGCGGCAGCTACGGCACCGTGTCCCAGTCCATCGAGCACGGCGGCGACCTCGGCGGGTTTGACTACTACCTCGGTGAAGGCTTCCGCCGTTCCGACGGCCACCGCTCCGGCGGCGACGGCCGTCAGGCCAGCCTCTTCGCCAACCTCGGCATGGACCTGAACGACAACTGGAGCGCCCGCGTCTTCGCGCTGGGCCTCGACAACGCGGCTGGCGATCCCGGTCCCGACACCGGCGGCGAGACCGACGGCACGTACGACACGGGCCTGCGCATGGCCGTGGTGACACTCGCCAACGACTTCGGCGTGGCGGACGGCGAACTGAAGTTCTTCGTCAACGCGGGCGAAGGCTACTGGAAGGATCAGAGCGGCGATGACGACGAGAACCGCAACGACTTCTGGTTCTGGGGACTCAAGGCCCACGAGACGGTTCGCCCCATCGACGGTCTGGAACTGACCGCAGGCATCGACCAGCAGTGGTGGGACGGCAACATCCGCAACACCAAGGACGATGGCACCGAAAGCTCCGTCCTCGTTCCCGAGTTCTCGCTCTGCATGCCCTATGCGTCTGCCAACTACCTCATCGGCGACGAAAAGGGCTGGCACGCCATCCCCTCCGTGGGCGCGCGCTTCTACAGCCACAACAAGTTCGACGACACCACCGCCCCGCACGCGGGCATCGTGGCGGGCTACGGCACCACCGAGGTCCACGCCTCCATCGCCAAGGGCGTCGTGTATCCCGGCCTCGAAGTGACCATGGTTCCGCCCGTTTCCTCCGCCATCACCAAGTGGGACGAGCTGGACCCCGAAGAGGTCTGGCATACCGAGATCGGCATCCGCCACACCTTCAACGCCTACGTGCGGGCCGACTTCACCTACTTCCACGACGACGGCGAGAACCGCTACGTCTTCACCCCCGGCCGTCCGCCAAGCGCGTGGAGCAACACCGAGGAATTCGACGTGCAGGGCATCGAGGCAAGCGTCACCGTCACCCCGACGGACGACATCGCGCTCTTCGCCAGCATCACCACGCAGGACGTCGATCCCGACAACATGCCCTACGCGCCGGACACCACGGTCAAGGCAGGCGTGAACTGGCACTTCGCCGAACTGTGGACCCTGTCCGCGGACTGCGAATACGTGGACGACATGTACGCGCTCAGCCAGTCCCGCAAGACCACCGTCGCGAACACCGAAAAGGTGGACAGCCACTTCCTGCTCAACGCCCGACTGGCCCGTGCCTTCGAGCTGCCCAGCTGGAGCGCGAAGGGCGAGGTGTTCTGCGCGCTGGAGAACATCACCGACACCGACTACGAGTACCGGCCCGACTACCCCATGCCCGGCATCAACGGCATGGTTGGCGCCCGACTGACCTTCTAGAAACCGAAGGCCACGCGGTCCGGAACATCCGGACCGCGTGGCCTCCCAACCTTTCCGCAAAGGACGCACCATGCCCGCACGGCCTATCATCGCCATGCTGCTTCTGGCCGCAGCGCTCCTTCTGCCCCCCGCGCAGGCGACCGCCGAAGAGCCTCGACTCATCGCGGGGACGACCATCATTGCCGACATCGTCCACGACATTCGGCCCGACGCGCAAATCCGCACGCTCATCCCCGGCGGTTCGTGCCCCGGCCACTACGACCTGCGCCCCGGCGACATGCGCCTGCTGCACGATGCGCAGGCCACCATCCTGCACGACTGGCAGACCGGACAGGGCGGCATCCGCGCCCTCATCGAGGCCACACAGGGCGGCAGCATGCGCGTCATCCCCATCGCCACCCCCGGCAATCCCATGACGCCCCAGACACAGGAACTCTGCACGCTGGCCGTTGCCGAAGCGCTGGCCTCGCTCGCCCCCGAGCGGCGCGAAGACCTCCTCCTCGCCGCAGCCCGCCGCAACGACTCCACCCGCGACACGGCCGCGCAGCTTCTGGCACATTTCGCCAAGGCTGGCGCGAGCGAAACGCCCGTCGTCTGTTCGGATATGCAGGCACCCTTTGTCCGCTGGGCCGGATTTTCCATCGCCGCCACCTATGGCCGCCCGGCGGACATGACGCCCGACCAGTTGGCCCGGGTCATCGACGCGGGACGCGCCGCATCGGCACGCCTCGTCATCGACAACCTCCAGAGTGGCGGAGGCGGGGAAGCCATTGCCGAGGAACTCGGCGCACGCCACGTCGTTCTCTCCAATTTCCCGGACGCGTTTCCGGATACGCCCACCTGGGCGGCAACCATCACCGCCAACGCAGAGCGCCTACTCACCGCGCTCTCCGCGCAGCGGAGCACGAAATGAGCGCGGCGCGACACATGGACGACGCCGTCATCCGCATGGAAAACGCCAGCGCGGCCTATGGCCGCCACGTGGCCATGCGTGACGTCAGCATCGATATCCGCCGGGGCGACTTCCTCGGCGTCATCGGTCCCAACGGAGCGGGCAAGACCACCCTGCTCACGGTGGTCAACGGACTGGGGCAACTCGTCGGCGGCCGCGTGACTGCGCTCGGGTGCGAGGTCACGCCCGCCAGCGCCGGTGAACTGCGAAGGCGCATCGGCTACGTGGCGCAACAACAGGACATCGACCCGCTGCTGCCCATTTCGGTGCGCGAGTCCATCCTCGTCGGCTGCATGGGACGAGTCGGCCTGCTACGCAGAATCCCGCGTCAGGCTCGGGAGCGAACCGAGGAGCTCATGGCGCTCGTCGGCCTTGATGCTCTTGCCGACCGCCCACTCGGACATCTCTCGGGCGGCGAACGACAGCGGGTGGCCATTGCCCGCGCACTGCTTCAGGAACCGGAAATCCTGCTCCTCGACGAACCGACAGCGGCCCTCGACTGGCAGGCCCAGCGGGAAATCCTCGCCCTCATCCAGAGCATCCACCAGCGCTTCGCGCTGACGAGCCTCATCGTCACCCACGACCTGAACACCATTCCGGACATCGCCAACCGCATAGCCTTCATGAAGGCCGGGCGGCTCATGTGGGAGGGACCAGCGGACCACGCTGTGGACGAACAGCGCCTGAGCGTCCTCTACGGCACGCAGATACGCGTCGCGGACTTCAACGGCAGACGCCACGTCTGCTACTAGGGAACATGTCATGGACGCATCCATATTCCACTACGCATTCATGCAGAAGGCTCTGCTGGCAGGATTTCTCGGCGGTGTGTCCTGCGCTCTGGCCGGGGTTGTCGTGGTCACCATGCGCATCACGGCCATCGGCACCTGCATGGCCCACGCGGCGTTCGCCGGGGCACTCCTCGGTATACTACTCGGTATCGACCCCACCCCGCTCGCCTTCGCATTCAGCCTCGGCGCGGCGGGAATCATCGGCCCGCTGGCTGACAGGGCCGACTTCGCGCCCGAAACGGTGGTCGGCATCGTCTTCTCGGCCATGCTCGGGCTGGCCTTCCTCTTCGTGGGCCTCCTGCCCGGACCGAGGACAGCGGCGCTCAACCTCTTCTGGGGCAACATCCTCACCGTGGGCTGGCACGACATCGCCTACATGGGCGGCACCACGCTGGTGCTCCTCGCCGCGCTCGCCCTGTTCTTCAAGGAAATACAGGCAGTGCTCTGCCACCGCGCCACGGCGCTCGCCGTGGGCATCCCCGCCACGGCCATCTTCAACGCCATGCTCTTCGCCACCGGAGCCACCGTGGCGGCCTCGCTGCAAAGCATCGGCGGACTGCTCATCTTCAGTCTCATCATCAACCCGGCGGCCGCCGCCTATCAGCTCTCCTACAGCCTAAAGCACATCTTCCCGCTGGCCGCGCTGTTCGGCGTCGCGTCCTGCTGGGGCGGCCTCGCCCTCTCCTACGCGTTCGACATCCCCTCGGGCGCGGTCATCGTCATGCTGTCCACGGCGCTCTTCATCGCATGCACCATCCTCTCCCCGAAAAAGCGGGGGCTGTCGCATCGCGAGCGCCTGTCACTCACCTTCTCCCGAACGGTCTGCACCGCCGGGGAACCCATACGGAGGGATCATGTACACAGATAAGGCGGCCTTCTTCGACGTTCAGGCCGACGCGCGCTGGGCGGCAGCGGAATACGGCCCGCACGAGGAGCCCCGGCTTGCCCGCCTCTTCGACGAAACGGGCGACCTCGCCGGCTGCGGCGTGCTGGAACCCGGCTGCGGCACGGGACGGCTCACCCGGCTCCTCGCCCAGCGCGTCGGGCACGAGGGCTTCGTCCTCGGCATGGACGTCAGCCCCATCATGGTCGAACGCGCCCATGAGCGCCTCGCGGGATGCGCCAACGCGGAGGTGCGGCTCGGAGCCATCGAGGACATCCCGCTCACCCCGCAGTCCTTCGACCTCGTCCTGTGCCATCAGGTCTTCCCACACATCGAGGACAAGGCAACCGCCCTCGCCCGCATGGCCGAGGCCCTGCGCCCCGGACAGCGCCTCATCATCAACCACTTCATCAATTCAGCCACAATCAACGACCACCACCGCAAGGCCGGAACCGCCGTGAAGCACGACACCATGCCCACCCCGGACGTCATGCGCACCCTGCTCGACGCGGCGGGATTTCGCATCGAAACCGTCGTGGACGACGAGTTGGGCTACATGCTCTCGGCCCGCCTGACGCGCTAAACGCCGCGCCATTCCCGCTCCGACAAAAGAAAAGGCTCCCGGAATGCATGCATTCCGGGAGCCTTTATTTCCTCAAACCAACGGCGGCGTTGCCGCGATACGCAAACCGCGACTAGATCGCGAACCGCCCGTTCTCGTAGATCACGCGCGTCCCGCCGCCATGGAGCTTAGCGGTAACGGTCTTGGGTTCGGTATTCACCAAATCCCAGTGCAAGGCCGACGAATTGAAGCCGAGTTCCTCCTTGAGCAGAGAAGACAACTCCCGCTGGGACCCCGAGTAGGTTCCCGGATACGACGACCCGAGGGCGAGATGGCAATTGCCGTGCGTGCCACCGAAATTCTCATCGAACAGCGTGGAGGCCATGAATCGGTCGATGGGCGAAAAGCGGGTGTCCGTAAGGGAAAACTCACCAACGCGCCCAGATCCCTGATCCATGGAGACCTGCTTGCGCAAAAACTCCCCGCCCTCCTCGGCGTCGGCAGCCACCACCGTTCCATCCCGGAATTCGAGGCGCACGCCGCGCACGTAGTTGCCACTGCGGAAGGACGGCTGATCCGCATAGTACACGCCGCTCGTTCCACGCCAATCCGGGGAGACGTAGAGTTCGAAGCTCGGAATGTTATGACCCGTCACTCCCAGCCAGCGCCGCAATTCGCCGATGCGCACCGTGAGGTCCACGTGCTCCGACTCCACACGGAAGGTTTCCGCGCCAAGGCCGTCAAGCCATGTGCGCAGTTCCTTCACGCGCTTGAGCACATGCCGCCACTCCATCACCGGGTCCGCCTTGTTCAGATAGCAGGCCGAGGCGATGCACGCTGCGTAGTCATCAATGCTCATCCCCGCGCTGGCTGCCAGCGCTTCCGTGGGCCACATGCACAGGGTCCAGCCATACAGCCCGCCCTGCTCGCGTTCCTCCAGAATGTCGCGAAGCGGTTTTCGCGCGGCGGCCACTGCACCGATCGCCTGCGGATCGACATCGGAAAGATGCGTCAGCGACTGCGGCGCGAGGAGATGGATGGAGCCATCAAGATGCCTGTTGAGTTCCGCATCGCCCGGCGTCTGGAAGACCAGCTGTCCCGGACTTGCCGCATGGTAGAAATCCCGCTCCATGCGCGCTGAGAGGTTCACCCGCTGCACCGTGTTGATATGACGATCGACAAGCAACGCGTACACGGCCTCGGCCAACGGCATGGCGGGCATGTCCCACCGCAGCGCGGCAAGGCTGCCCGGAGCGAGAGGTTCGCCACGGGACACGTCGAGCGCCCACAGCAACACCTCGGCATATTTCTCCGTCTGTTCACGGGATAACATCAACTTCCCCCCTGTCTGGGCAAAAAAAACGGGCAGGATGCGAAAAGGACGCACCCTGCCGCCTGATTGGATACATTTGCATCACGCCATCAGATCGCGCACCAGTCCGATGAGATGTTCGGCGGCGATAACGCTCTTGCGGGGCATACCGATGAAATCCGGATACTGATCCGCAATCTTCTGCGCCCACAGCACGGACGCCGCGCTGGCATCGGTGTGGGTAAGCGGGGTTCCGGTCCGCACCTTGGCCATCAGCACAGTCTTCGTCATCCTCGCGCCACTGTTAGTGACGACATTGACGAAATTATCGGGCACACTCATGGCTCACTCTCCAGTGGTCATCAAGCGGAGCCGCTGTCCATGCCATTCCGCCCGGCGCTCTCATAGTGCTCCCGTCTTCCGTCGGGAGCCAACCGTTCCGTCCTGTTGTGCGCCAACCGCCCGACGAAGGGAACCCTTTCGGCGGGCAGGCGGGCACACAGTTCGGTACGTGATTCAAGCCTAGCACACTACGCAAAGGGTTTCCACAGCGGATTGCCTTGCCCGCCACGGAAACCGATACGCGAAAACATCGGGCACACGCCGAAAAACAGGCGCCCTACTCAAGCATCAAAGCTTTATGGCCACCAGCGAGTTCCCGAAGGTCCCAAAAAGCAGACGGCTCAACCAGCCGATTTTCCTGTTCGAGTTGGGATAGACGTACTTCGCCCAGAAGGAGAAGAACCCGCCCTGACAACGGCTGGTGTCGATCTCGTGCGTGAGGTCCGAGACGTCCTTGACGATGCAAAACCCGCGCGAAGTCACCATGTTGATGGCTTCCGCCCGCGTGAAGCGCGTCTGCACGGGAACATAGAGATGATCCAGAATGCCCGACACGAGATCGGGGCTGATGCCGCAGCGCAGCAGGAAACGCTGCGCCCATCGCATGGAGACATGCCGGAATGGCGGTCGCAGCGCTCCGCTTATCATACTGAGCAATCCGCCATGCCCATACGTGGCGATGAGCAGGTGCCCGCCCGGCTTGAGGGCCCGGTAGAGGTTGTCGAGAGCGAAATTCTTGTCCGGCAGATGCTGGAAGACGCCCCGGTGATGAATCACGTCGAACGCCTCTCGCGGCAGATCCTGACTGCACAGGTCGAAGGTCATGAACTCGCAGTTGGGACGCTCGCCATGCACGGACTCGAAATTGCTGCGGGCGCTTCGGATGTTGTTCTCGGAAAGATCCAAAACGACGAGGCGGGCCGGGTTGTAGCTCATGAGTTGGATAGCCTGCGCTCCCATACCGCCGCATCCGGCCTCAAGAACGGTCTTGCCTTCGAGAAGATGCTCCGAAATGTCCCATGCGGCATGTAGCGGAACCGAAAGATCCGTGCTGACGCTATCCGCGTGCAGGGGGTGAAGCTCACTGTAGAACTCTGAATCCATGCAGCCCTCCACAAGTCCAGTCGATTGTCCGTCTTCCCGCCTCAGTCCATTCACACTCGCCCCTCCACTTCGGGGAGCTCCCGACGTATGGACCACAGGGCAGCTCCAACCGAAAGAGCGTAAACATTCATGGGGGTTTTGTGCACTACCGGGGATAGAAACCCGATTTGACATGGAATATGCCACGCCGCGCAAAAAATGGCAACCAAACTGGCGACATCGCTCACTGCGAAGAATGCAGACTGCCAATCATTGCCAACCACACTCATTTTCCAGCGCCCTTGCACTTTTCTCCAGTACATTGTACACGATGCAAGATTGCCGTAATGAATGGATTTTCCTATGCTGCGCACGCATGTGCCATGCATAAAAACCGCGCATCCCGCAGGAGGCATCGATGAAGAGACTTTCCATCGTCATGGCGCTTGTTCTCGTGGCCACGCTGGTTTCCGCCTGTGCAGGAATCAATTCCTCCATGCGGACCAACCGTGCGAATCTGCTGCGTCTCGAACCGGGCATGAACGAGGCCCAGATCGTCGAAATCATGGGACAGCCGAACTTCAAGGACGTCAATGCCGAGCCGGCCAGGACCCGCACCGTCCTGTGGTATTACACCAACGAGATGGGCGACGGCTGCCTCGCGACCTCCATGAGCCACATCGGTGTCACCCGGCAGGACTGCACCCCGCTGGTCCTCGTCGGCAACAAGCTCACCGCCACCGGCAAGGCGGCGAAGCTCTACTACTGACGCCCAACCATGACGACACGCAATCCGAAGGGGCACGGGCACTTTGTCCGGCCCCTTTTCCTGCTCGTTCTGGCATCGCTGATTGCGCTGCCCCTCGGTTGCGACGCGCCCGCACGGCTCTCCCCCCTTGCCGCCGATGCGGTGATTCTAGCCTTCGGCGACAGCATCACTCATGGCACGGGTTCCGCAGGCTTCGGCACCGTCGACCCGAAGGCCAGCTACCCAGCCCAGCTTCAGACCCTGATTGGTCGCACCGTCATCGAATCCGGCATACCCGGCGAAACATCGGACACGGGCCTCGCCCGCCTGCGGGAGACGCTTCCCACTCTCCACCCCACCCTCGTCATCCTGTGCCACGGCGGAAACGACATGCTGCGCAACACCCCCGAAGCGCAAATCGAGCGCAACCTGCGCGCCATGATCCAACTCATCCGCGAGGCGGACGCGGACGTTCTGCTCGTGGCCGTTCCCCATCCCGGCTTCGCACTACGCCCGGCCCCTCTGTATGACAATGTGGCCAAGGACCTACATGTCGTCCTCGAACGGGACATCCTCGCCACCATTCTGGCTGACACCACACTCAAGTCCGACCCATTGCACCCAAACGCTCGCGGGTACGCGCTCCTTGCGGACGCCATTGCCCGCCGCCTCGTCGAGGCAGGCGCGGTGGAACGTCCCTCCCAGCCATAGCCTCCCGCCGCGTCATCGCACCCCTCGAATCATCCTTGAGGGGCTCCTCTTTTTCGCTCATACTGGGGAACTCCAGCGGGCTGGCGCCCTTCGCCGCCCACATCACCTCCACGCACGAGTTCACCGGCATGAGACTGTTCACCCTTGTCGCCAAGGCCTGCATACTGACCTGCCTACTCTGCACGGCCCTGCCGAACGCGGCCTGCGCAAAGCGGGTCATCGTCGCGGTCAACGACGACTATGCTCCTTTCACCTTCCGCGCCAACGGCACGCTCTCCGGATTCGACATCGACATGTGGGAAGAGATCGCCCACGAATTGAAGCTGGACTTCATGTATCGGCCCGAGGATTTCTCGAACATCTTCGACACGCTTCTCGCCGGACGGGCCGACCTCGCCGTGACGGGCCTGAGCATCACCGATCAGCGCAAGACCATCGTCGACTTCTCCATCCCCTACCATCACACCGGCTTGCGCCTTCTGGTGCGCGAATCGGAGGAGAAGATCACCGACGTCAACGACCTCGCCGGACGCATCGTCGCCTGCAAGATCGACACGACCAGCGCGGAATTCGCCACCCGCCGAATTCCCGACGCGATGGTCAGCCTGTTCCGCAACATCGACGACGCATTCCTCGACCTGCAATTCCGCAAGATCGACGCCATCATCTTCGACGCTCCGGCCGTGGAACATTATGCCGCAAACGCGGGCAAGGGACGGGTCAAGGCCGTGGGGCCGCTTCTCGATCCACAGGACTACGCCATCGCCTTCAAAAAGAACTCGCCACTTCTCGATCAGGTAAACAAGGCTCTTGAGCGAATGAAGCAGGACGGCCGCCTCGACCGCCTGCGCGAACGCTGGCTCGGAAAAACGCAGGAAGGCGGAAACTGACACAATCAGTTCCCGCCTTCCACAAAAGGCACTTCGACGACGCCACGCCACTAGGCGCAGCGGCCGCTTTCACACCCTAGATGTTCCAGAGCGGACCAAGACGCTTGTGCGCCCGCCCCTCAAGCGCTCGCAGACGGATGCGCGCCCCAAGGGACATCGGCTTGAGTGCGGACTTGAGACGGCGACGCAGCGTATGGAAGGCGCTAGTCTTGTCGACATCGCGCACCTTGGCCCCCGCCTCGCGCCAACGATCCAACTCCACATCGATAGCCTGCGCATCGCGCGCGATGAGCGCGTCCGCCAACGGAATGAATTCCGGACGGCTCTTGAGTTCCGGTGCAAGGAACTCGTCGCGGAACCACGCAGGATCAAGCCCGTCGAAGATATCCAGACTTATCTCCACGCAACGCGCGCGCCAATGGGCATCCTCGCCGACGAAACGGGGAGCGAGGCTCTTGATATCGCGAAAATAGTTCTCAAGCAGATACTTCATCAGCGGCTTCACGCGGCCAGCAGCCAGAAGGATACGCTTAACCTCCCGGTAGTGTTCGAGCTGGTGGTTGATCTCCCGTTCGATGTCGGAACCGGGACGCTTATGATCCTGCCTGAAATAATAGAAGAAATTTGGACACTGCGAAAAGGCGTCCACCTGCGTCAACGCCTCGTACATGCTACACACGTCCTGCCCGAGTTTGAGGGTGGGGTGCTGCATACCAATTCGCCGCACAAAGGAAAGCCGGAAGAACCAGCGCCAAAGCACCTTGCTCTTCCAGTACTCCGGATTGTCGAAGGTAGTCCGGGAAACGGCATGATGATAGAAATAGCGACGGGTATTGAAAGTCTTTTCCGAAAAGACGACGGCATTTCCACACACCATGTCCACCTTGTCGCGCTCGGCGACCCCGAGCATATCCCGTGCGGCATTGCGTTCCAGAAAATCATCGGCATCGAGCCACGTAATGAATTCGCCCTGCGCGGCGTCCTGTCCCACCTGACGAGTCGCACCCAACCCCTTGTTCTCCTGATGGATCACCCGAACACGTGCGTCCGCCGCCGCATAGGCGTCGGCTATTTCACCAGTCCGATCCGTCGATCCATCGTCCACAACGATGACCTCGATATCCGTCTCTGTCTGCGCAAGGCATGACTCAAGAGCCACAGGCAGCCAGCGCTCCATATTATATGAAGGAATCACGATGCTCAGCTTGGGATTCACGTCCTTCTCCTTGATGATTACCACTCGCCTCGGCCTACAAAAAGGCTGATCTATCGAGTTGTGTCCGCAGCGTTACCAGAATATCGCATCACCCACAACTCTCCCGAGCTCACGAAAAAGGCCGATTCCCCAAGGGAATCGGCCTTCGTATCGTCTCGTTGCGGGGTCCCAGCCTAATCGTGGCCGACGACCTTTCCGATGAAATCGCGCAGGCGCTCGTTCTTGGGATTCGCGAAGAACTGCTTCGGCTCGTTCTCCTCCTGAATGCGGCCCTGATCGAAGAAGATGACGCGATCGGCCACTTCCTTGGCGAAACCCATCTCGTGGGTAACGACGACCATGGTCATGCCCTCGCGAGCGAGCTTCTTCATGACTTCCAGCACTTCGCCGACGAGTTCGGGGTCCAGCGCAGAGGTCGGCTCGTCAAAGAGGATGACCTTGGGCTGCAGGGCCAGCGCACGGGCGATGGCCACGCGCTGCTTCTGACCGCCGGAAAGCTGATTCGGATATGCGGAAGCCTTGCTGGCGAGGCCCACCTTGTCCAGAAGGCGCATGCCCAGCGAATCAGCATCCAGCCGGGGCATCTTGCGAACCTTCACCGGACCGAGGGTCACGTTCTCCAGCGCGGTCATGTGCGGGAAAAGGTTGAACTGCTGGAACACCATGCCCGCCTCGGAGCGGACATAGTTGATGTCCGTCTTCGGGTCCATGATGTCATGGCCGTCGACGACGATGGTGCCGGAAGTGGGCTGCTCAAGCTTGTTGATGCAGCGCAGCACGGTGGACTTGCCGGAACCCGAGGGTCCTATGATGACGACGACTTCGCCGGTCTTCACATGCAGATCAATGCCGCGGATGACTTCGAGGTCGCCGAATTTCTTGCACAGATTGGTAATCTTGATCATCTATGTATCTCCCCCGGTCGCTAGCGGGAAGCCATGCGCTTTTCAACGTGGCGCAGGCACCGGGCGATCGTAAGGGTCATTGCCAGATAGACGAGGCCGACAGTCATGTAGACTTCGAAGGCCCGAAAGTTCACTGCCGTGATTTCCTGTCCCGTACGCATCAGCTCGGACACGCCGATGACCATGAGCAGGGAGGTATCCTTGAGACTAATGATGAACTGGTTGCCTAGCGGCGGAATCATGCGTTTGAAGGCCTGCGGCCAGATGATGTAGCGCATGGTCTGACCGCGGGTAAGACCGATGGAACGACCGGCCTCCATCTGGCCGGGGTCGATGGACTGGACCGCGCCGCGCACGATTTCCGCGATGTACGCGCCGGAATTGACGGCGATGACGATAATGCCCGCCACGATGGGCGGAATGCGCAATCCCAGTGCCATGGGCAAACCGAAGTACAGGAACATCGCCTGCACGAGCATGGGCGTGCCGCGAATAATTTCAATATAGAAACCTGCGGCCTTGCGCAGTGCGAAACTCTTGGAGAGTTTCAGAAGGCCTGCGACAGTGCCGAGGATGAAGCCCAGGGACAGGCCCCCGAGAGTCAGGATGATGGTGAGATGCACACCACGCATGAGCTGGGGCAGGGTCGTCACCATTACGCTGGGGTCAAAATTGAAAGCCATAAAGCACCACTTGTTGCGTTTTCCAAAAATGCCGGGGGCGGCGCACAGGTGGCCGCCCCCGCTGTGTATCGATAAACAGGGAGATTTAGCGCGGCTCGGTGCCGAACCACTTGATGTACAGGTCGCGGTACTTGCCGGAATCCTTCAGGCTCTTGAGGGCGGCATTGACCTTGGCGACAAGCGGGCTGCCCTTGGGGAAGCCGATGCCGTAGGCCTGACCGTGGTACAGGGGGCCAACGACCTTCACCTGACCCTTGCCAGCCTTGCGCATGAAGTCGGCCACGACCGGGGAGTCGAACACCACGGCGTCGGCGCCGCCGGACAGCAGCTCCATGAACATGGCGTCATTGTTGGGGAAGAGCTTCACGTCCTTGGCGTTGGCGCGTTCTTTCACGAGATCGGCGCTGGTGGTGGCCAGCTTGGTGGAGACAACCTTTCCGGCGAGATCTTCGATCTTGTTCACGTCCTCGTTGTCAGAGCGCACGAGGATGAGCAGGCCGGAATTGTAGTAACCGTCGGAGAAGTCGATGACTTCGGCGCGTTCGGGCTTGATGGTCATACCTGCGATGCCGGCGTCGAGCTGTCCGGTCTGGAGACCGGGAATGATGCCGTTAAAGTCCATGGGCTGCAGGTCGTACTCGGCACCGATCTCCTTGGCGATGGCATCCCAGAGTTCAACGTCGAAACCGGTGTGCTTGCCGGAATCGGGATCTTTGAACTCGAAGGGCGGGAAGTTGGTGTCGGTACCAACAACCAGCTTGCCTGCAAAGGCGGTGGAGCTCATGGCAAAGGCAACAGCCATGGCGCACAGGATGGTCATAACGCGTTTCATGCTCTTCCTCCGGATTCAGAATATGAAGTTGTCCCAAATTGTCTCGAAAGAACCCCTCGGGCACGACGCCCATGGGTCGCCTGACGAAATCTGGCGGACCCTCGATAACATGAACGATTCTTCATGCACCAAAAGCCAGAACGTGGCAAGCGAAAGATTTCCAATTTTGGCGAAATCGACAAGATTTCGCATTTTTTTTTGGCCCCGAACAGACTCTGCCAATCTTGGTAAAAAATGACATCACCCGCTCACCGAACAACACTGCCCGAGTTCCTCGACCAAGCCCCGAGACGCTCCATGACTACTTCACCGCATGAATGGAAACACGCGGCGATGAGCCTCTTCCGATTCCGTTTTGCGTCTTTTCCCCACCGCACCCACCGCACCCACACCACCTCCGCCTCATCCCTGCGCGCCCATCAAGTCCCAATCGCGCCCATTCACCAACACTTTTCATCAACCTACTCGACGTGGACATCCGCCCCTCCACACTCCGACCGCCGTCAGCGAACAGACCGACGCCACTCACGGGACCATCTCTTACACCCTGTGCACTTCACACTGATGCGCCCCGCCATCCTCGCGTCGCTCCCCCGGCATACCTTTTGGTAAACCCTTACGCGCGCCGCCCAGCCAGCCTCCTCGCGCGGCCGCCCCAAATGGCCGTACACACTTTTGTCAAACAAACCTTTTTCAGCCTCGACCGAATAAGGAACAGCACGGACGCACACGCGCACCAATGCTGTGACGAAAGAGCGCGCCAAGGTTGTCCCCGAAAGAAGAAGACGTGCATCATATACAAGGACTTGCAGGATACGGCGTGACGCAAAGGCAGGGGGAAGACAAACGAAGAGCAAAAGAAAAGCCGGATTCAGAAAAACCCTGAATCCGGCTTAAATGTCGAATGGTGGCCCCGACAGGAATCGAACCTGTGGCCTACCGCTTAGGAGGCGGTCGCTCTATCCAACTGAGCTACGGGGCCAAACATCTCGCGCATACGGCAAACAACCAATGCCCGAGGGCGTTTGAACTACCCAACTATCGCAGAGAACGCAATGTTTTTCTATCCATGGGGGGCTTTTTTCCCGCAGGAGACCGCATCGGCCCTCGCAAACGCGAGAACAAACCGCGCCGAGGCGCAGATGACCAGTCAGCCGGATGCTCGCGATTCTCGTCATTGGCGAAATGCGCTATCCGCCGCCAACCGGCAACAGAATCAATCATGCACGCCAATTCGACACCGCCAACGCGCGCCGCATGACCAGCGCAAGCCAGCCACCGCGAATGTCGTCCGACGTCAGCCTATATCCCCATACCACGCACGGCGACGTATGCCACCGCCGCATCGGCGAGAAGCACCAGTAGCGCGGGCACGGCGAGCTTCGCATGTCGCACGACACAGTTTCCCGGAAAGGCACCAAGGCCCGCGCGGGACCGCCGCAGGAACACGCCACAAAAATGCGCCGCACCAGCCAGCACAAGGATGAGCAGAAGGCCATGGAGAACGGAACCGGCCGCAAGGACGAGGCCCATTAGGGCAAACGCGACAGTATTGAACATTTCAAAAAATCCTTTGCATTCGATATGTTGTTGCATCCGCAAGCCGAAGCCCCCGTCCGTGAAAGCAGAATGGGCGTAAAGCGATGGACGATCCCGGACCATCGGGTGCGGACGGAGCGAAATACATGAGGACGAGCCGCTTGTCCAGTGTTTCACGAGCAGTTTTCGACCACCTGCCCACCTTCGCGATTGCTCAATCAACTCATCGGATTCATTGAATAAAAAACAACTACACTACGTCACAGGCCACGCATGCCAACGCTTGCCAACCGCGCCGCCCCGCGCGCCTGCATCACGACATCAGCATGCAATACATTGAATATATTGTTTAAATAGACATCGAAAGAATCTTCCCCGCTTGTGCAAATTGTGCGCAGCCAAAAATTCCATCCATGTATTGAACAGGAAAAAGGTGCAGCCGGTTTACAGGCCACGGAAAGAGTTTATAGTATCGAAATGACTCCCGCTTCCCCCACCCGAGGAGGGGCCGGAAGTGGAACCGTTCCAAATGGAGGAAAAACATGAAACCCGGACACCACATGCCCCGCATACTCGCATTGGCTCTGGCGCTGGTCATCGCCGCCTCCCAGGCGGCCGCCGCAGCCCTTCCCGAATTCACCGACCTCGCCGAAAAGGCGGGGGGCGCCGTCGTCAACATAAGCACGGTCAAGATCGTCAAGCGCGAAGACCAGATGCAGGAGTTCTTCCGCTTCCACAAACGCGGAACCCCCTTCGACGACTTCTTCGAACAGTTCGACCGCTACTTCCAGCAGCGCCCGGATCAGCGCCCGCGCAAGGAACGCTCCCTCGGTTCCGGCTTCATCATTTCGGATGACGGTTTCATCGTGACCAACAACCACGTCATCGCCAACGCCGACGAGGTGTCCGTCAATCTTCAGGGCGGTCAAAAACCCTACCCGGCCGAGATCATCGGACGCGACCCGGATACGGACCTCGCGCTGCTCAAGATTAAGACCGACGCCAAGCTGCCCACCCTCGCCTTCGGCGACTCGGACAGCACCAAGGTCGGCCAGTGGGTGGTGGCCATCGGCAACCCCTTCGGTCTCGACCACACCGTCACCGCGGGCATCGTCAGCGCCAAGGGACGCATCATCGGCTCCGGCCCCTTCGATGACTTCATCCAGACCGACGCCTCCATCAATCCCGGCAACTCCGGTGGTCCGCTCCTAAACATGAATGGCGACGTCGTCGGCATCAACACCGCCATCGTCGCCTCCGGACAGGGCATCGGCTTCGCCATCCCGTCCAACATGGCCAAGAAGGTCATCGCCCAGCTCAAGGACAACCAGAAGGTTTCGCGCGGCTGGCTCGGCGTGACCATTCAGGATGTGGACGAAAACACCGCCAAGGCGCTGGAGCTCGACAGCCCGCGTGGCGCGCTCATCGCCTCCGTGCTTCCCGGCCAGCCCGCCGAAAAATCCGGCGTGAAGGCCGGTGACGTGATCATCCGGATCGAAAAGGACGACATCAAGGACGCCAACGCCCTGCTGCGCCGCATCGCGGGTCTTGCCCCCGGTGAGAAGATCGACGTGACGGTGTGGCGCTCGGGCCGTGAAAAGAAGCTCCGCGTCACCCTCGGCGAACGCGAGACCCGCGAGCTTGCGCAGGCTGAACAGCCGGACGAGGCACAGCCCGAAGCGGCCCTTGGCCTCGCGTTGCGCCCGGTGGACCCGCGCGAGGCGCAGGCGCTTGGCATGGATTCGCCGCAGGGCCTGCTCGTGACGGGCGTTGCCGAAGGCTCTCCAGCGCAGGATGGCGAAATCCGCCCCGGAGACGTCATCATTCAGGCCAACCAGCAGCTGGTGAACTCCGTTGCCGAATTCAAAACCATCCTGTCCGGCGACGCCATGAAGAAGGGCGTGTTGCTCCTGCTCATCCAGCGTCAGGGACAAAGCGTCTTCCGCACCATTACGCTCCCGGCGGAATAAAACGCCCCATGTCATTAAACATATGGGAGGCCCCATCCGGGCCTCCCTTTTTTTTGCCGCACGCCACGCATCCTCTTGAAAGCAAAGCCGTTTTCGGAAACAATCCGCAAGTCATGAACATCGATCGGGAACACATCACCCTCACGGCGGGATGCAAGGTCAACCTCTACCTCGACATCACCGGCGTGCGCGAGAACGGATACCACGACCTGCTCACGCTCTTCGTGCCGCTGCCGGAACCGGCCGACACGCTCACCGTGGACCTCGGCCCGGGAACGGGCATCCGCATCGACTGCGGCAATCAGGCCCTGTGCGGCGAAGACAACACCATCGCCCGCGCCTACCGGGCCTTTGCGCAGGCCACAGGCTTCGCCCCCGCCGCGGCAGTGCACCTCGAAAAGCGCATTCCCACCGGCGCAGGTCTTGGCGGCGGCAGTTCGGATGCGGCCTGCCTGCTGCGCCTGCTCAACGATCGTGCCGGAAACATGGCCCTCGACGCGCAGAAACTCAACGCCCTCGCCGCGGGTATCGGCGCGGATGTCCCCTTCTTCCTTCAGGATTCACCGGCATGGGCGACGGGCATCGGCGAACGCCTCACCCCCACGGCTCTTGATTTGAAGGGATTCACTCTGCTACTGTTGTGTCCCCGCGTCCACGTGTCCACAGTCTGGGCATACAGGGCGTGGGACGCGGCGCATCCCGGCGGCAGGCCAGGCGAAAAAGGGGCCGAATACTTGACATGCGGAACGAGTGCGGGTAAGTGCTTCCCCTGCTCTCATTTCCTGCTCCACAACAGTTTCGAAGGCGTGGTCTTCGGGTCCTTCCCGGAATTACGCATCTTCAAGGAACGACTGCTCCGCAACGGAGCGGCAGGGGCGGTCTTGAGCGGTAGCGGGGCGAGCCTGTGCGGACTGTTCCGACAGCACACGGACGCCGCCCACGCTGCGGACGAATTCCGGCGGGACAACATCCCCGCATTCATTCACAGTTTCTGATGCTGGGGTGTAGCCAAGTTGGTTAAGGCAACGGGTTTTGGTCCCGTCATTCGAGGGTTCGAATCCTTCCGCCCCAGCCATATTTTATTTCTTGCAAGGAACAACCACGATGGCAATTGGCGAATTGAAAATCATGACCGGCTCGGCAAACCCCGAGCTTGCATCCGAGATTTGCAACCACCTGGGCTGCGAACTCACCCAGTGTCTCACCGACACCTTCAGCGACGGTGAAATCCGCGTGGAAATCGGCTCCAACGTTCGTGGCGCCGATGTCTTCGTCGTTCAGCCGACCTGCGCTCCCGTGAATTTCCACCTCATGGAGCTGTGCATCCTGCTTGACGCCCTCAAGCGCGCCAGCGTCGGTCGCGTGACCGCCGTGGTGCCCTACTACGGCTACGCCCGGCAGGACCGCAAGGTCGCTCCCCGCGCTCCCATTTCCGCCAAGCTCGTGGCCGACTTCCTTACCGTGGCCGGTATCGACCGTCTCGTTACCGTCGACCTGCACGCAGGACAGATCCAGGGCTTCTTCAACCTGCCCGTGGACAACCTCTATGCAGCTCCGGCCCTGCTCGACAATCTTCGCCAGCACGACAACGACCTCGTCATCGTCTCTCCGGACGCAGGCGGCGTCGAGCGTGCCCGTGCGTATGCAAAGCGTCTTGGCGCCGGCCTTGCCATCATCGACAAGCGCCGCGACGCTCCGAACCAGGCCAAGGCCATGAACGTCATCGGTGACGTGAAGGGCAAGACCGCCATCGTGCTCGACGACATGATCGACACCGCCGGTACCATCTGTGCCGGTGCGGAAGTCCTCATGGAGAGCGGCGCGAAGGAAGTTGTGGCCTGCGCGACCCACCCGGTTCTTTCCGGCCCTGCCGTGGAGCGCCTCGAGAAGTCCAAGTACTCCGAGGTTATCGTTACCAACTCCATTCCGCTGGGCGAGAAGGCCAAGGCATGCTCCAAGATCAAGGTCGTGTCTCTGGCCAGCCTGCTTGGCAAGGCGATTCACAACATCCACACGGAATCTTCCGTGAGTGTATTGTTCGTCTAAACATTTCTAAAATTGATGACCACCGCCGGGCCCGCCATGGAGCCGTGCGGGAACAGCTTGAAGGAGATACTCATGTCTGAACAGGTTATGCTCAAAGCCGCCGTGCGAGAGGAAACCGGCAAGGGCTCCTGCCGCGCCCTGCGTACCCAGAAAATGGTACCCGGCGTTTTCTACTCCAAGGGAGAGAACATCCTCATCCAGGTCCCCGAAATGCCCCTGAACAAGGTTTTCGGTCAGGTCGGCACCTCCAGGCTCGTGTCGCTTGAGATCGAGGGCAAGGAAGCCTGCCCCGCCATCTTCAAGGAGATGATCCGCCACCCGTTCAAGCCCGAGGTCACCCACTTCGACATCTTCGGCGTGGACATGAACAAGCCCGTTCGCGTGACCGTGGCCCTGAAGATCGTGGGCAGAGCCCCGGCCATGGCCATGGGTGCCAAGCTTGAGATCTACCGTTCCTCCGCTGTGATCGAGTGCCTCCCCGGCAACCTGCCCGAGAGCATCAATATCGACATCACCGCCATGCAGGTCAACGAGACCAAGCAGATCGAAGATCTCGCCCTCCCCGAGGGTGTGAAGATCATCCACGACGACAACTTCGCCGTCCTGCGCCTGATCATGAAGGGCGCTGAGAAGGAAGAGGCTGAAGAGTAGTCACCGCATTCTACGCAAGGCCCCGCCACGCGGGGCCTTGCGATTTGCCGGTGACCATCCGTCCCTTCCCTGCCTTTCGCCCTCACGGTCACAACACTGGCCGGATTCGCCCTCCATCACCCGCTAACCCCGAAGCCGCCCCAAGGGACGGACTCCGGCAGACGTGGCGTTACGCATGAAAAATTACGCAGGTATCATCGTCGGCCTTGGCAATCCTGGGCCGGAATACGAACATACTCGTCACAACTTCGGCTTCATGCTGGCCGACCAGCTCATCGAAAAGGCTGGCGGTCCGCAGCAATGCCCCAAGCCCGTTCAGTGGGACGACTGCATCGTCCATGACTGTGCGCTCATCAAGTCCAAACCCCACTGGCTCGTCGCAAAGCCGCTGACCTACATGAACCTGAGCGGCGTGGCCGTGGGCAGACTCAGCCGAAAGTTCGGCATCGCCCCTGCGGACATCATCGTCGCCCATGACGAAATGGACCTGCCGCTTGGCAAAATGAAGCTGAAGAAGGGTGGCGGCACGGCCGGTCACAATGGCCTCAATTCCATAGTGGAACATCTGGGAACGGCGGATTTCGTACGCCTGCGCCTTGGCGTGGGCCGCCCCGATGGACACGGGCCGACGCGAGACTATGTGCTGGGCGCGCTGGACGCGGAAGAGACAGGCATTGCGAATGCTGTAATTGATGCCGCCATCAAGGGTATCGGAATACTTGCGCGGCGCGGCATGTCTTTCGCCGTGCAGCACATCAACAGCTTCGACGCTGTGCCTTCGGCGGATGCTGCCGAAAACCTAGACTAAATACGCCTTTTGGGGTAGGTTTCCACTGTTGTGTGCTTCACTGTGAGTCCATGGAGATAAGGTAACGTGTTTTCAGTAAACGAACTAGTCGTCTACCCCGCTCAAGGCGTTGGGGTTGTTGAACGTATTGCAGAACAGGAAATCGGCGGAGCCACTGCCGAATTCTATTACGTTCGCATCCTCAGCAACAACGTCACCCTGATGGTCCCCGTCTCGAACGCCACGAACGTTGGCCTCAGGCACGTCTGCTCGAAGGAAAAGGCCGAATCGATCATCGAGTCGCTCAAGGATCGTTCGGACTTCACCGGCTATTCCGGCCAGAACTGGAACCGCCGCTACCGCGAGTACTCCGAAAACCTCAAGAGCGGCGACCTCGCCGATGTCGCCTATGTCCTCAAAGAGCTTCTGCTCATCGGCAAGGACAAGGAATTGTCCTTTGGCGAGCACAGGCTGCTGGAACAGGCCATGGGACTGCTCACGCTGGAGCTTGCCCATGCGCTCAGTTCCGAGCAGGATGTCGTCCGCGCCCAGATCGAGGAGATCTTCTCAGATGTTCTCGAATCAAAGGAAGAGCAGTAAAAAAATCTTGCCATCATGCAACGTGTGCGCTAAAAATTTTATATCAAAGCAATGCGCAAGTTTTTTACTACTTCGCCCAGCAAACTTCAGCTGCATTTCTCGTTTTTTCTCATAAATTAATTTTGTAAAGCCTGACCTGCAATCCGCTTCCTGACATTCGTCAAGCGGAACGGAGCCGTTATGTACGGCTCCGCCTCACAGGCCTTTACCTTTGTTGCCAACATGCGGGCGCATGTTCCGAATGCCCTTCATGTTTACCGAATCACGACGGACAATCTATACACATACGTTTTCCCGTCACGGTCACTAAAGCGTTCATCTCTATCGCAAGATGAACCAGGCCGCGTACCATATCTGTGCCACGGAGAAGGCCATGCACCAATCTGAACTCAAAGCAAAAAGCATGTCCGAGCTGATGGAGCTCGCAGCGGAATACGAAATCGAAAACCCCAGCGGACTGCGCAAGCAGGAGCTTATATTCGCCCTGCTCAAGGCCTGCGCGTCGCAGAACGGGTCCATCTACGGCGAAGGCGTGCTGGAGATACTCCCCGACGGTTTCGGCTTCCTGCGGTCCCCCATGTACAGCTACATGCCCGGCCCCGATGACATCTACGTCTCCCCCTCCCAGATTCGCCGCTTTGGCCTGCGAAAGGGCGACGTCATCACGGGCCAGATCCGCCCCCCCAAGGAAGGCGAGCGCTACTTCGCCCTGCTTCGGGTCAGCGAGATCGGGTTCGAGAAGCCCGAAGCCACCAAGACCCTCGTCCTCTTCGACAACCTCACCCCGGTCTACCCCAACGAACATTTCCGACTCGAAAACGGCAAGGAAAACTTCTCCGCCAGAGTCATCGACCTTCTCGCCCCCATCGGCAAGGGACAGCGCGCCATCATCGTAGCCCCGCCCCGCACCGGCAAGACCGTTCTCCTCCAGACCGTCGCCAACTCCATCAAGGCCAACTTCCCCGACACCTACCTCATCGTTCTGCTCATCGACGAACGCCCCGAGGAAGTGACCGATATGGAGCGCACCGTCGACGCCGAAGTCGTCAGCTCCACCTTCGACGAACCGCCGACCCGCCACGTGCAGGTCGCCGAGATGGTTCTCGAAAAGGCCAAGCGCCTCGTCGAGCGCAAGAGGGATGTCGTCATCCTGCTCGACTCCATCACCCGACTCGGCCGCGCCTACAACGCCGTCACGCCGTCCTCCGGCCGCGTGCTGTCCGGCGGTCTCGATGCCAACGCCCTCCAGCGCCCCAAGCGCTTCTTCGGCGCAGCGCGAAATGTCGAGGAAGGCGGCAGTCTGACCATCATCGCCACCGCGCTCATCGACACCGGTTCGCGCATGGACGAGGTCATCTTTGAAGAGTTCAAGGGCACCGGCAACTGCGAAATCTACCTCGACCGCCATCTCTCCGAGAAGCGCGTGTTCCCGGCGCTGGACATCAACCGCTCCGGCACCCGCAAGGAAGAGCTGCTGCTCTCCGACGACGTGCTCAACCGCGTGTGGATTCTGCGCAAGGTGCTCGCCCCCATGAACCCCATCGACTCCATGGAATTCCTCATCAAGAGGATGAAAGGCTCCAAGAGCAACAAGGAATTCCTCGACATGATGAACAAGTAGCGCGCCCCGCGCGTGCCTGCATCTGTCTTTCCGGCCGGGACGAAACGCGTGTTTCGTCCCGGCCTTTTCTTATGTGGCCCCGCATCACGCCTCCAAAAATTCCACTCTCGAATTGGCGCGTCTCGTGCCATGGGCACCGCAAGGATGCGTCGTGCCGTGCACGACGTGACAATGACCGTTGTCTTCCTTTCTTCCGCGAATGGAGGACCTTTGCGCCTGTCCCTCGTTCCGCCTGCCCGCTCCACAGCCCGCTCGGTTCCCGACCGAGATCACCCGGCCTCTTACCCCACCATGCCGTTCTTGGCTCGCCCCCGGCTTTGCGCTATAGCTGGTGACCAGCCCACCTGCGGGCGCAACCCATACAAGGAATCGTGAATGCGAAACACCGTGTTCCCCTTTGCCGCCGGTCGACTCCGCGCGGCCATATGCCTGTTCATGGCCCTCGTCATCGCGCTTGGGCCGCTGGCCTCCGTCCGCCCCGCCTCCGCGGACATCTTCGGCGACTTCCCCATCAAGAAGGAAAAGGAGCTAGGCGAGAAGTACAACGCGCTCATGCGCGCCCGGCTACCCATCATCGAAGACCCCGAAATCGCGGACTACGTGCGCGGCATCGTGGAGCGCATCAGCGAGCAGGTGCCCACCATGCCCTTCGAACTGACCACCTCCGTGGTGCTTAACCACAACATCAACGCCTTTGCCGCTCCGGCTGGCTACGTCTACGTCTTCACGGGGCTCATCACCAATTTCGAACATGAAGCCGAGTTGGCAGGCGTCATCGCCCACGAACTCGCGCACGTCTCGCATCGGCATCTGGCCGGACGCATCAAGCAGCAGCAGATGACGCAAATGGGCATGCTGGCCGGAATGCTGGCCGGAATGTTCCTCGGCGTGGCGGCAGGCGGCAACAATGCCGCCGAGGCGGGCGAGGCCCTCATCTACGGTTCGCTTGCGGGCGGAACGCAGGCCATGCTGAACTACAGCCGCGTGGACGAACGCGAGGCCGACCAGTCCGGCCTGACCTATCTGGTGGGCGCGGGCTACAACCCGGAGGGCATGGTTTCGGCATTCAGGAAGATCAAGAAGAAGTCATGGCTCGCCGGTGGCGGCAACATGCCGCAGTACCTCAGCACCCACCCAGCCGTTGAGGAACGTGTCTCCTACCTCGACACCATGATCGAAGGACTCGACCCGGAGGTCCGCAAGCGCCCCCTGGACGACACGCGCTTCCTGCGCATCAAAGCGCTCATCACCGCCCGCTACCTCGACCCGCAGGTCGCCCTCGCGGCCTTCGACGTCCCGCAGGGCGAAAACGGCGCGCTGAGCGCCATGGGCAAGGGCATCGTCCACGCGCGAGAGAACCGCATCACCGAGGCCCGCGCGGCCTTCGAGCAGGCCGTGCAGCTCGCGCCAAACGACACCCTCGTCCTGCGCGAAGCCGGGCGCTTCCACTACCTGAAGGGCGACCAGAACCTCGCCGCCCTGTACCTGCAAAAGGCCGTGCTGCTCAATCCGCGCGACCTGTTCGCCCTGTTCTATCACGCCCGCCTGCTGGGCGACCGCGGCGACACGGAAAACGCCGTGAAGGCCTACCGCCGCATCCTCGCCAAACTCCCCGAGGACAGCGAGGTCCAGTACCACCTCGGCCGTGTGCTCGGCGAATCCGGCCAGCTCTTCGATGGACACCTGCATCTGGCCTACTCCGCCATCTACGGTTTGCAGAAGAAGCAGGCCCGCTTCCACATGGACAAGGCCGAAGCCTTCGCCAAGAGCGACGCACAGAAAGAGGCGTTCGCCGAACTGCGCAAGGTCTACGAGGCTCGCTCCGAATTCTGGTAGGCCGCGTCGCGGAAGCTGCCGCTTCCGCCCGGACGCATGGGAGGCAGCATGATCACGACTCTCGCCACTTGGACCATAGGCTCCGGAACCCTCTTGATCGAAACCGGCGACATCACGACCTCCACGGCCGACGCCATCGTCAACGCCGCCAATAGCCGCCTCGCCGGTGGCGGCGGCGTTGACGGTGCCATCCACGACGCGGCAGGCCCGGAACTGCTGCGCGCCTGCGCGGAAATCATCGCGCAAGACGGCACGTTGCCGCCGGGCCGGGCCGTGGTCACCCCCGGATTTCGCCTGTCCGCCCGCCTCGTCGTGCACACCGTCGGCCCGATCTGGCGCGGCGGCACCAACGGCGAGGACGAAACCCTCGCCTCCGCCTACCGCGAAAGCGTTCTCGCGGCCGCCACCCACGGCGCGACCTGCGTGCATTTCCCCGCCATCAGTTGCGGCGTCTACAGATTCCCCATCGAACGCGCAGCGGGCATCGCGCTGAAAACCATCGCCAAAAGCCTGCGCGAGGGTCTAGTCAACTCGATTTCCATGGTTATATTCTCACGCGACACTGCAAAAACATGGCTCGCCGTGGGCCGGGAAGTCCTCGGTCCTCCCGCTTGAGCCACACCGGGAGCAGCGCTCCTTCACCACGCAACACGCGAGGATACAATGGAAATACGCGGCACGACCATACTTGCCGTCCTTAACGGAGACGGACTCGCCATGGCAGGCGACGGACAGGTCACCTTCGGGCAGAACGTCGCCCTCAAGCACGGCGCGCGCAAGGTGCGCCGCCTGTATAACGGAAAGGTCGTCGCCGGTTTTGCCGGTTCCACGGCCGATGCCTTCACGCTCTTCGAGCGGTTCGAGGCGAAGCTGGAAGAATTCGGCGGCAATCTCGTGCGCGCAAGCGTCGAGCTGGCCAAGGAATGGCGCATGGACAAGTACCTGCGCAAACTTGAAGCGATGATGATCGTGGGCGACGCGGAAAACGTGCTCGTCCTCACCGGCAACGGCGACGTCATCGAACCCGACGACGGTGTCGTCGCCATCGGCTCCGGCGGTCCCTACGCCCTTGCCGCCGCCCGCGCCCTCAAGCGCAACACGGATCTCCCCGCAGCGGACATCGCCACCAAGGCGCTGCACATCGCCTCGGAAATCTGCGTGTACACCAACGACCACATCATCCTGGAAACGCAGGATAAAAATTAGACTTCGCAGGCCGGACACCATCCGGCCCGCAGGGAGCCAACAGTGCAAATTCTGACCCCCAGAGAAATCGTTTCCGAATTGGACCGCTACATCATCGGGCAGGACGACGCCAAACGCATGGTGGCCATCGCCATGCGCAACCGCTGGCGCAGGCAGCAGGTCACCCCCGAACTTCGCGACGAGATCGCGCCCAAGAACATCATCATGATCGGACCCACCGGCGTGGGCAAAACCGAGATCGCTCGCCGCCTCGCCAACCTCGCTGGTGCGCCGTTCATCAAGGTCGAGGCCTCCAAGTTCACCGAGGTGGGCTATGTGGGCCGCGACGTGGAATCCATGATCCGCGACCTCATGGAAATCGCCATCAATCTCGTCCACCGCGAGGAAGCAGAACGCGTCCGCGTGAAGGCCGAAAAGCACGCCGAGGAGCGCCTGCTGGACCTGCTGCTTCCCGGCGGCCAGCCCGCCACCCCGGCCACGTCTCCGGTCTATGCCGCCGCGCCCGACGGCGAACTGCGCCCCGAAACCGACTCCACGCGCGAAAAGCTGCGCAAGCTGTGGCGGCAAGGCAAGCTGGACGATCGGCAGGTGGAGATCGAAATCTCCAGCGCCAACCCCGGCATCGGCGTCATGGCCATGCCCGGTATGGAAGACATGGAAATGCAGCTGCGCGACGTGATGGGCCGCTTCCTGCCCCAGCAGAAGAAGACCAAGCGCATGAACGTGCGTGAGGCCTACGAGGTGCTGTTGCAGGAAGAGAGCGAAAAGCTCATCGACCGCGACCGCGTGTCCGAAATCGCCCGCGAGCGCGTGGAGCAGGGCGGCATCGTCTTCATCGACGAGATCGACAAGGTCTGCTCCTCCGCCGCCAAGCAGTCCAACAGCGCCGACGTCTCCCGCGAGGGCGTCCAGCGCGACCTGCTGCCCATCGTGGAAGGCAGCGTGGTCAACACGAAATACGGCATGATCCACACGGACCACATCCTGTTCATCGCCGCCGGAGCCTTCCACCTCTCCAAGCCCTCGGACCTTATCCCCGAGCTTCAGGGCCGCTTCCCCCTGCGTGTGGAGCTTCAGAGCCTCGGCCGCAAGGAATTCGTGCGCATCCTCAAGGAACCGCGCAACGCCCTGACCGTGCAGTACAAGGCACTGCTGGAAACCGAAGGCCTGAACCTCGAATTCACCGATGACGCCATCGAGGAATTCGCGACCTTCGCCCAGCGCATCAACGAGGAAACCGAGAACATCGGCGCGCGCCGCCTGTACACCATCCTCGAACGCGTGCTGCAGGACCTCTCCTTCGACGCGCCCGACCGCAGCGGCCAGAAGGTCGTCGTGGACAGCGACTACGTGAAGCAGCACCTCGAAGACCTCGTGGAAGACCGCGACCTCTCGCGCTACATCCTCTAAACCGACACCGATTCCCCGGCCCCGCAAGGGGCCGGTCCACTCCAAGGAGTCACCCCGTGGACCAGCACGTCATGCTCAAGGCCGACGTTCTCCTCGAAGCCCTGCCCTACATCAGGCAGTTCTACGGCCAGACCATCGTCATCAAGTACGGCGGGCACGCCATGAAGGACGAATCCCTCAAGCAGGCCTTCGCCAAGTGCGTGGTGCTGCTCAAGTACATCGGGGTCAACCCGGTCATCGTCCACGGCGGCGGCCCGCAGATCGGGCGCATGCTCGAACAGTTGAACATCCCCTGCCAGTTCCGCGAAGGTCTGCGCGTAACGGACGACGCCACCATGAATGTGGTGGAAATGGTCCTCGCGGGCAAGGTGAACAAGGAAATCGTCACCCAGTTGAACCTCGCTGGCGGCAAGGCTGTGGGCCTCTCCGGCAAGGACGGCGGCACCATCTCCTGCCGCAAGCTGGAACTGGCCGTGGACCGCGAAAACCTCCCGCCCGAGATCATCGACCTTGGCCACGTGGGCGAGGTCACCGCCATCGACCCCACCCTCATCCGCTCGCTCATGCGCGACGGATTCATCCCGGTCATCGCGCCGGTGGGCGTGGACGAGCACGGCGAGACGTATAACATCAACGCGGACACCGTGGCCTCGGCAGTGGCCGGTGCCGTCGGCGCACGCCGCTTCGTGTTGCTCACAGACGTCAGCGGCATCCTCGACAAGGCGGGGGAACTCATCGCCTCCCTCGACCGCAAGCGGGCCATGGAGCTCATCGGGGACGGCACCATCAAGGGCGGCATGATCCCCAAGGTCAAATGCTGCATCGAAGCCGTGGACGAAGGCGTCGGCAAGGCCCAGATCATCGACGGCCGCCTGCCCAATTCCCTGCTTCTGGAGCTGTTCACCGAAGAGGGCATCGGCACGGAGATCGTGGGCGCGTAGACCGACCCGCCACACGTTCGCCAACACGCGCACGCCGCACTATCCGACGGATACGAAACAGGGCCGGGACATCGCACGATGCCCCGGCCCTTCTCGTCAGCGCAGCCTCGCCGGGCTTGCGTCCGCTTCCGCATGCGATAGGATGAAGGCTCCACCACCAGCCAAGGCGGACCGCATGACTCCAGCACCCGGCCACGAAAAGATCGACCTCTCCGCCGACGCCATCCCCGGACTCGCATGGCGACGAATTCGCGACGCCTTTCGGCGCATCGGCTTCAAAGCCTTCGACGAGGCCGAACTCGCCGCGTGGCTCTTCCGGAACCAGTTGCTGGACGAACTGGACACGCAGACCGAAGGCGAACAGGCGGAAACGCCACATCGGTCCGGCGCGTCCCGGCGGCGCAACGTCAACGCCGCGCGCGAGCTTCTGCGCGGCGAGGCGCGAGACGAGCGTTCACCGACGGCGCACGATGCGCTGGATCGCACCCGAAAGGTCCTGTGCCTGCTCCACGATGGCGCGTTCATCGAAAAGCACCCATGGCAGGGCGCACCGCCCGCCCTCTGGAAACTCACCCGCAAGGGCCACGCCCTGCGCATGCAAAAGGCGCTACGGCGCATCCCCATGCATCAGGCGCGGGAGATCATCGCCCGCGTCATCGACGAGGCGGAATGTATGAACTGTGAGGCCGACGCGGCCTTCGCACCCACGCGCCTATGGATATACGGAAGCTATCTGCGCGGGGCACGGGCGCTTGGCGACGTGGACCTCATCGCGGACATCGCTGCCTGCCCCGGGGAAACCGCTCCGCCGCCGGAAGGCTGCCCCCGCGCGACACGCCGCCCGGTGCGCACCATCCGCGACGCGCTCCTGCGGCTTCGCGTATCGCCCTACGTGTCCATCACCCACAACCTCGACTGGCTGCGCGAGCTGGAGCGCAGGGGCGAACCGCTGCGTATGATCTGGATGCACAGGGACTGAACGCAAAAAAAGCCGCCGACACGAATGCCGACGGCCCCACTCCTGCGCACAGGATGAAAATCGGATACCTACTCCACCAGACAGACCATCTCCCTGCCGTCGCGTTCGTCGAGATAGACGTCCACGTGCTCGCCACGGCGGGTCTCCACGGTCTTGCCGACGTAATCGGCCTGAATGGGCAGTTCGCGATGCCCACGGTCCACGAGGACCATCAGCTCCACCTGCCGGGGGCGGCCGAAATCGAGGATGGCCTCCAGCGCGGCGCGAATGGTGCGGCCGGTAAACAGCACGTCGTCCACGAGGATAATCTCCTTTCCGTCGATGTCGAAAAGGATTTCCGTCTTGTTGATCTGCGGCTGCACGTCGAGGGTGGTCCAGTCGTCGCGGTAGAGATTGATGTCCAGCAGGCCGGAGGGAATCGCCTGACCCAGCCGCTTCTCCAGCGCGGCACGCAGGCGGGCGGCGAGGTCCACGCCACGGCGCTGAATGCCGAGAATGGCGACTTCCTTGCAGTCCCCGTGACGCTCGTTGATTTCCATGGCCAGACGCTCCATGGTCCGGCTTATCTCTTCGGCGTTCAGAATTACCTTGCTATTGCTCATTTTTGGCGTCTCCAGACATGTCACGGTTGGTTCGCTCGCTTGGGCCGCTCGGCCCCATCTGCCGTGATTGGGAAGAATAAGCAATCACTTGCGCCTTGGCAACACGGCCGACAGTTCTCCCGGCACGTTCATCATATGTATCGATTTCATCTATCCATATACCCAATTCCTATCAATGCGGTTGACAAAGCCGACTCACGCCCTTACTTCTCCCTAATCACCATCTCTTGGAGGTAGCAATGCTTGAAGTGTCCGAAAAGGCACGCAAGGAACTGATTTCCTACTTCAGTGACAAGGAAATCACCCCCGTGCGCGTCTATCTCGCTCCCGGCGGCTGAGCAGGCCCACGTCTGTCATTGGCTCTGGATGAGCCAAAAGAAACCGACGCAGTCTTCGATTTCGAAGACGGCCTCAAGTTCGTCATGGACAAGCAGCTGCTCACGAGCGCTGCACCCGTCAAGGTCGACCTCACCTACACTGGTTTCGTCGTCGACTCCAACCTGCCTGTTGGTGGTGGTAGCTGCTCCAGCGGTTCCTGCTCCAGCGGAGGCTGCGGATCCAGCGGCAGTTGCTGCGGCAGCTAAGCGCCCACACCGCACTTCAAGGCGGCATCCGAAAGGATGCCGCCTTTTCTTTTGGCTCTTCCAACTTCGGGAACAACGTCAAGGACATCCGCACGCGCAGAAGTATGAACAATCACAAGGCTCAATGTGTCTCGACCTTTTGAGCCTTAAAATTTCACTGCCGGACGCACGTTACGTGCAAGCCCGTACCCTGTATACCTGACAAATGTATATTCATGAAAAAATTCCTGCTGAATCAAGCAGTCCTCATCGCTCAAGCAAAGAACAACAACCATCCGATCAGCAGAAGACACTATAACCACTTCTCTACCATTCGCGGACAGCACGGCATCATTCAGCGTCATATCCGACCACGGTGTTGGCGCACAATAGCATTGCAACACAAACATCATATCCAACTTGAACGGATATCCGTGATCAATTCTGTCTGAATCAAGATATACGTGAATCTCTTTATCCGCAGCCTTGATATCAATCCGCCCATGATACGAGTCCATTTTAGCCAACAAACCATCATGCGTGCTCTCGCAGGCACCAGCAATTCCCACAGGGAGGAGGCTTGCCGCCAGCAGCATGGACACGCTCCTCACCATTTCCCGTCGATTCATTGTATCCGTACCCTCACACATTTCGAGTTCCAGCTCCAACAAGCCGCTCACTGATTGCAGACTACCCGCTTCAACATGTCAGAACCGACGCAACACCCCCCAACACAATGAGAAGCAATCTTTCCAGCCCCATCGACGGCTCTTGGAAAGGCGAAGTGCTTCCTCAAGCCTCCAAGCCCAAGTTCCTAGAGCCAAGGACGGCAGCGCTGCCGCACAGCCTTCATTTGATTTTGAGATTCAATATCAGCAACGAGAGCGCGTGGCAACAACCTGTTAAGAAGAAAGATCATTCAACCGTCAGCGACGGGTATCGTTTTTTTCCGACGCGGCTCACGGCTTTGACGAAGCCAAGGACACCGTGACCGGATAAGCGTCGCTCTTGCGCACTGATCGCGGAAGCGCCAATGCCGCAACCACTTGCCCGCCCCCCCGGCTCACCCGCCTGGCGTATACCGGTGTGCCATCCCACGCACGGCACCCCGCCCCACGCCCCTACGAAGAGCCGCCCACTCGCCTGCGAATAGCCCGCCCCACTCGCCTATGGATAAGCCCGCCCTGCCCCCCCACTCTTCCGTTTATGCCCACTATCCGGCACTTTTTTTGATTTGGTAGTCATGTTGACACATTGCGGAATCTTCATTAGCAGATTCGTGTTACCAGTTTTAATTTCGTGTTCGATTTTAGCTACCGATTCAACAAAAAGTCCTGTCACGTACGACTTTTCGCAAACATGTAGCCAGCGGTCCGAACAGGAATCCGGACCGCGCACACGGGAGGACAACACGGTGGAGAGAAGGATAACGGCCACTTGGCCTCTGGCGATATGCCTGTGGATGGCGTGCCTCGCCTGCATGCCCGCATACGCCACGGCGGACGAAGGCATTCAGGCCCCCGCGCACGAAATGGAACCTGTGGTCGTCACTGCATCGCGCTATGAAACGCCGCTTTCGGAAGTGCCCGGCCGGGTACAGGTCATCGACGCCGAACGGCTGAAGGAAATCCCGTTCAATTCCGTGGACGACATCCTGCGCTGGGTCAGCGGAGTGAACGTGCGCCGAGGGAACGGCATCTCGTCCTACTCCTCCAAGGTGACCATGCGCGGTCTGGGCGGCAACGCCCCGGCACGCACGCTGATCATGGTGGACGGCGTGGCGCTCAACAAGGGTGACACGGGCGACGTGAACTGGAACCGCCTGAACCGGGACCAGATCGAGCGCATCGAAATCTTCAAGGGTCCGGGCTCGTCCATCTATGGCACCAACGCCATGGGCGGCGTCATCAACATCATCACCAAGCACCCGGACAAGCGCCTCTCCGGCAAGCTTTCCGCCTCCTACGGCAGCTATGACACCGTGCGCACCGCCGCACGTGTGGCAGGCCACGCCAAGGACGACGGCAAAGGGCCATTCGCCGAAGTGGCTGGAGCATGGACCTCCAGTGAGGGCTACCACACCCTCACCGAGGCATCCAAGGACTACGCCGCGTCCGACCGGCGCTCCGTGGACGAAAAAAACGTCAGCATCAAGGGCGGCTACGACTTCGACGGGCGAACCGGCGTGGAAGTCGGCTATTCCTACTTCGAGGACATGCGCAGTGAGGGCTACAAGTACCACCTCACCCACGGCAGCCACCGCTCGTTCGATACCCACGCGCTGACCGCCGCCTATCACGGCGGCACGGACGACACGCGCTGGAACGCCTCCGCCTATTTCAATCAGGAAAACTACTTCTGGCACCGCGACTTCGCCAAGGAGTCGAGCATCTACACCGTGGATTCCGCCCGCACGGACTGCGGAGGGCAGATCGGCATGAACACCCGCATCTTCGAGGACAACACCCTCTCCCTCGGGCTGGACGCCAAACGCCAGAAGGTGGACGCCACCGACGATGACGACGCCGGCAACGGCTACGCCGACAACACCGGCACCATGGACCTCTTCGGCGCGTACGTCATGGACGAATGGAAGCTCCTGTCCGGCGACCTCATCCTCACCGGCGGCCTGCGCTTCGACCACGCCCGCTACCACGACGGCAACTACGACTCCAACAAGCCGCCCTACGACACCTTAAGCGGCGATCTCGACGAGAACACCTGGAGCGCCATTTCGCCCCGGGCCGCGGCGCGCTACTTCCTCACCGACGACCTGAGCGCCTATATCTCGTGGTCGCGCGGATTCCGCGCCCCGATCCTCGATTCGCTGTGTCGCAACGGCATCTTCTACGGCCGCTTCTACGACGCCAACCCCGACCTCGAAAACGAGACCATCGACACCTACGAGATCGGCGCGGATGCCAAGCTGCCCCATGACGTCACGCTGTCCGCATCGGGCTTCATCTCCAAGGGCGACGACTTCATCTACAGCGTGGACACCGGCGCGACCCGCTTCCTGTGGGGTGCCAACCGTGCCGTGTGGCGCAAGGAAAACGTGGGCAAGGTGGACATCCGAGGCGTCGAGATCGACGCCACGTGGAAGCCCGCCTCCCCGCTGACCCTCTTCGCCAACTACACGTACACCGAGACCGAAATCGAGGAGTTCGAGGACCGGCCCGAGCTGGAAGGCATGCGCCTCGAATACGTCCCACGCGACATGCTCAACGTGGGCGCGACGCTCATGTGGGACGTGGTCAACACGAGTGCCATCGTCAACTACAAGGGCAAGCAGTACGTGAACGACGACAACTCCGAGATCATCGGCTCCTACACGACGCTCGACCTCAAGTTCTGGCGCGAGCTGGACTTCGTGGCCGAAGGCCTTGCCGCTTCGCTGGAAATCCAGAACGTGGCGGACCTGCGCTACATGGAGAGCGACGACGACAAGGCCCCCGGCCGCATCGTGACCGCCGAATTGAGTTGGACCTTCTAACGACGACGCCGGGCGCAGGCACCCACCTGCGCCCGGCCCGTCCGGAGACGGCATGACCACCCTTCGCGCGACATTCTCCTTCGGCACCACACAGGTCATCTTCCTCGGCCTCATCATCGCCATGGACTTCAGCCTCGGCATGATCCTCAAGAACGTGCTGGAACCCACGGGGCTACTCGCCATCGTACGCGTGGACCTCGTGGTGCCGGTGATGCTCGTGCTGCTCACGCGGCTCATCATCGACCGCTTCGGCACGCTCATCGTCTACGAACTCGTCTTCGCCACGCTGGCCATGGCGGCCATGCCCGCGTCCTACGGCCTGCCCGGACCGCTCAAGCTCATCCCCGCCCTCGCGCAAGGGCTGACCTACGATGTGCTGCTCTCCGCCCTCGCCGGGCTGCCTCGCGCACGACTCTACGCGGCGGCCATCCTCGGCGGCATCGTCTCGACCTGCGTGCTCATGCTGCTCAAGGTCGCGCTCGGCATGCCGTGGTTCTGCGTCACGAAGGTGCTCTTCGGCACGCAGATGGCGACCTCGCTGGCCGTCAACGCGCTTGGCGCGTGGCTGGCGCTTCGCGTGTGGCAACGCATCGGCCACACGCATCTCGTGGCCCACATAGGAGCGCAGGCATGATCGACGCGCACGACCTCCACTTCACCACCGCCGACACGCACGCCCACGTCCTGCGCGGCGTGAGCCTGAACGTCCGACGCGGCGAGCGCATCGCCCTCGTTGGCCCATCCGGCGCGGGAAAGACCACGCTGGGCTACCATCTGTGCGCAATCCACAAACGCGCCCTGTGCGGCACGAGCACGGGACGGCTGACCATTAGCGGGCAAGACTGTCTGGACCGCGACCTGCCCGGCTTCTGCGGTGTGGTCCTCCAGAATCCGGATTCGCAGCTCTTCTGCGACACCGTGGAAGAGGAAATCGCCCTCGGCCCGGAAAACATGGGCAAATCCCCGCGCGAGGTGCACCACATCACCGAGCGGATGCTTGAGGTCATGGGACTTTCACCCTACCGCCACCAGCGCATCCACACACTCTCGCACGGCCTGCGGCAGCGGCTATCCATCGCGGGCATGCTCGCCATCGGCCCCGAAGTGCTCTTTCTCGACGAACCCACCAATTTTCTGGACAACGGCTCCGCCGACGCGCTGTTTACCACTCTTGCGGAACGCTGCGCATCGCACGGATTGACCGTCATCGTCGTCGAACATGATCTGACCCGCGCCATGCGCTTCGCCTCACGCGTGGTCCCCATGCAGGACGGGCGCATCGTTCCGGCCGACGTCATCACCCCCCTTCCGTCGTGCCCGCGCCCCCGCACGGTGCTCCCCGGCCCGGTCCTGCTCCAGGCCGATGGCCTGCGCTTCGGCTGGGAGCCGTCGCGCCCCGTGCTGGAAAACGCCTCACTCACGCTGCGCGCGGGCGAAATCGTCGCCCTCACCGGAGACAACGGAACGGGCAAGACCACCCTGCTGCGCCTGCTCAAGGGCCTTTCCAAACCACAGGCGGGCCGCGTGGCCACCGCCGACAGCTCACCGCTCATGGAACGCGTGGGGCTTGTCTTCCAGAACCCGGACGAACAGATTTTCGCGCACAGCGTGCACGCGGAATGCGGCTACGCGCTGCGCAACGCCAAGGTTCCCGCCCCCGAGGCGGACCGCCGCGTGCGCGAGGCCCTTGCCCTCATGCGCATCGACACGCTTGCCGAGCGCCTACCCTTCACCTTGAGCTACGGCGAAAAGCGCAGACTCTCGCTGGCGTCGGTGCTGGTCACTAGCCCGGACATCCTGTGCCTCGACGAGCCAACCGTGGCGCTGGACCGCCGGAATCTGGACATCCTGCGCGAAACGCTGCTCGACCTGCGCGACGCGGGCACGGCCATCCTCATCGCCACGCACGATCATGCCTTTGCGGCAAGCGTGGCGGACCGCACGCTCGTCATCCGCGACCGCCACCTCGAACACGACGCGCAATCCGACCGCTCCCGGACCACCCCCCACGCAGAATGCGAGGCCGCCCATGCACATGCCTAATTCGTCCGGCGCGTCCATCCCGTTCCTGCGCAGGCTGAATCCCTTCACGAAGCTTGCGCTGTTCACAGCCATCACGATCAACGTCTTCCTTCTCGATGGCCTGCCCACGCTGTGCGCAGTCCTCGCTGTCCTCGTGGCCATGGTCCCCGCCGCGCACCCGCCGCGCAACGTGGTCCGCGCGCTGATCGCCGTCATGCTGTTCAGCCTGCCGTGGACCGCACTCATCTTCGGCCTATCGGGCTGGAATCACCCGGACGGGCATCTCACGGGCTTCCTGTTCGGGCTCGAACGCATGGCGGAATACATGCTGCGCATCGCCTGCCTGCTCACGGCCAACCTGATCCTGATCTTCTCGACGCCACTTCGGGACATGACGGCAGCCCTGCGCGCGGCTGGCATTCCCGACAAGGCCGTCCTGTTCCTGACGACCATCGTCCGCTTCGTGCCGCTAAGCCTACAGGAAGCCAAACGCATCCTCGACATGCAACGCTGCCGGGGCTTCCGGGCGCGGCGGCTGGTCAATCCGGCCAACCTGCTGCCCATCGTCGTCCCGCTGTTCATCTCACATCTCAAGAAGGCCAGCGACATGTCACTGACCCTCGAAATCCGCCACTTCGCATGGAACCGATGCGAGCATCGCCCCCGCCAACGCCTTGCCGTACTGGATGCGGCAGGCATCGCCGGGGCCGTCATACTGCTCCTCGTTCCGCTCATCCCCATGAACCTGCTGACACACTAGGGAGACACGCCATGAGATCCATACCAACATTCGACGACGCAGCGGCCTTCCACGGCCACGTCTGCCCCGGACTGGCCCTCGGCTATCGGGTTGCGCTGGCCGCGCTCGAACGTCTGGGCAACACCCCCGCAGACGACGAGGAAATCGTCTGCATCGTCGAAAACGACACCTGCGCGGTGGACGCCGTGCAGGTCGTCACCGGGTGCACCTTCGGCAAGGGCAACCTCATCTTTCTGGACCACGGCAAACAGGCCTACACCTTCTACAACCGCGCGGACGGTCGCGGCATCCGCATCTACGCGGACGCGTACTACATCGGCGACGCCGACGACACGCGCTTCCTCGAACTCGCCAACGCGGGCAGGCCGTTCACGGGGGAGGAACTCCAGGAATTCCGGAGCATCCGCGAACGCCGCGTCCGGGACATCCTCTCCCGCGCCGAGGAAGATTTTATGACCGTTTCCCTCCCGCGCGAACTGCTGCCCCGTCCCGCCCAGATTCGCACCTCCGTGGTCTGCGACGGATGCGGCGAACGCGTCATGGATTCGCGCATCACCATGTTCGATGGTCGCGCCTTCTGCCTCACCTGTCTCAACGGCCTGAAATAGCACTTTCCCCGCCCCCCGGGGATACACAAGAAAGCCCGTGGGCCGAACATTTCGGTCTGCGGGCTTTTGACGTTCAGCGAGAAAAATATCATCGTACAATATGGAGTCAAACCTGCGTCCGAAGCCTTGAAAAGCCTTCAACACGGACCAACCCCGGGGGAGGCCCGGTGCGACAGAAACGCACAACCACAACGCTCAGCGCCACATTCCTCAAGGGCATGCTCGCGCTCTCGTGCACGTCCATCGTGCTCTTGGGGGCATTGTGGATCAATTCCACCCGCCTGCAATTCCTGCAGGAAACCACCAAGCTGAACGACAACTTCCGCCAGCGGCAGGAGGAAGCCGCTCGTCGCGAAATCGAGAACATGCTCTCCTTCGTCCACTACCTACGCACCAGTTCGCGCGACCGCCTCAAGCAAAACCTGCGCACGCAGGTGGACGCGGCGCATGCCATGGCCCTTGAACTTCACGACGCCCTCGTCGGCCACCTGCCGGGCGAAACAATCAAAGACAGCATCGTCCACGCACTTGCGGCCTCGCGCTACAACGAAGGACGAGGGTACTACTTCGTCATCTCCGGGGACGGGACAATGCTCCTCAATCCCGCCACGCCAGGGCTTGTCGGTCAACGCCAGATGTCAGCGCGGGACCCGGAAGGCCACTTCGTCATCGAGGACATTCTGACCGTCGCGAGGGAACGACAGGCGGGGTTCTACGAATACAAATGGCCCAAGCCCGACGCGCCCGAACCGCAACGCAAACTGTCCTTCGTCCGCCTGTTCGAGCCGTACGGCTGGGTCATCGGCACGGGAGAATACCTCGACGATACGGAAAGCGACATCCAGCACGAGGTTCTGCGCATGCTCGCCGGACGCGCCTTCGGGCACTCCGGCTATCTCTTCGCCGGGACATGGGACGGGCAAGCCCTTCTGGGCCCCGGGCGCGGCAGGAACATACTCGACCTCACCGACCCGAACGGAGTGAAGGTTACCCAGGAACTCATCGCTGCGGCGCGCAGCGGCGGCGGCTTCGTCGAGCACTCGCTTCCCTCGCTGGACGACACCGGACATGCCGCCTTCGCCCAAAAGCCACAGCACTGCGTGAGCTACGCGGCGGGAATACCCGAATGGCAATGGTTCATCGCCGCCAACATCGACCTCGATGCCGTAAATGTTCTGCTCGACCAACGGCGCACACAACAGGTGCGCGACATCCAGACGCGCACGGCGCTTGTAGGCTGCGTCCTCCTCATACTCGTCGGCGCGGCCTACGCGCTCTCGCGGCGGTTGAGCGCCCGCATCCGCGCGAACCTCGATTCCTTCTCCGAATTCTTCCAGACGGCGGCCGAGGAGCATACCCACATCGATTCGTCCGCCCTCACCTACGACGATTTCACGCATCTCGCCCATGCTGCCAACAGGATGATCGACGCACGGCTTCGCGCCGTGATGGACCTGCGCGCCAGCGAAGAGCGCTTCACTCTGCTCATCGAACAGTCGCCATTCGCCATCGAGATATACAACACGGACGGCACCCTCATCCGCGCCAACCGGGCCTGCACGAGGCTATGGGGCTCCGCGCATCCCGACGGCTACAACATCCTCGCCGACCCCATCGCAGTAAAGCTCGGCATCGCCGAAGCCCTACGCCGGGCGCTTTCCGGAGAGACGGTCATCGTCTCCGGCATCGAGTACATTCCCGCCCGCTTCGAGCGTTCGGGCCGCACACGGTACATCCACACCCGCGCCTACCCCCTGCGTGGCGAAGACAACACCATCCATTTCGCCACACTCATGCACGAGGACATCACCAGCCGCCGCGAGGCCGAACGCGACAGGGACCGCATCTTTGAAACGTCCGTGGACATGCTCAGCATTTCCGACACGGAAGGTCACTTCCGCAGGCTCAACCCCGCGTGGCAGCAGACCCTCGGCTGGTCGGAACAGGAAATCATGACCACGCCATTTCTGGAATTCGTCCACCCGGACGATCATGAGGCGACGCTTGCGGCACTGCAAACACTCGCACGCGGCGAACCGCTCACCGGATTCGAAAACCGCTATCGCCGCAAGGATGGAACGTACCGCTGGATAGCATGGAACTCCCACCCCGATCCGGAACGGCAGGAAATCTACGGCGTGGCGCGCGACATCACCGCCCAGAAGAATGCGGAAGCCGAGGCCCTGCGTCTGCGCCTGCTTCTCGGCTCCATCGTCAACTCCATGCCGTCCGTGCTCGTCGGCGTGGACAGAGACTGCCGCGTGACGCAATGGAACTCCCACGCGACGGAAACCACGGGCATCTCCTCCGAGCACGCCCTCGGCCACCCCATGGAGGAGGTACTGCCGCTCACAGAATCGGACCTCGCCACCATCCGCGAAGCCGTGGCCGAGCAGCGCCCGCGCGAAATCCCCCGCCGCCAGCGCTACCATGGCGGGCAACGCATCTGGGAAAACATCACCATCTATCCGCTGGAGGATGACCCCACGGGTGGCGCGGTCATCCGGCTGGACGACGTGACGGAACGCACCCGCATGGAATCCATGATGATCCAGAGCGAGAAGATGATGTCCATCGGCGGGCTGGCCGCCGGAATGGCCCACGAAATCAACAACCCCCTCGGCGGCATCCTGCATGGCGTGCAGAACATCGCCCGTCGCCTGTCCCCGGACATCGCGACCAATGTCGAAACCGCCCGCCGCATCGGCTGCGAGCTGGAACTCATTCGCGACTATCTCGACAGGCGCAAGATCATGCGCATGCTCGACGGAATCCGCTCCTCCGGCGAACGCGCGGCGCGCATCGTCGCCTCGCTGCTCGACTTCAGCCGCAGCAGCGAATCGCGGATGGCCCCCCACCAGTTGGCCGACATCATCGATGAAACGCTCACCCTCGCCACCACGGATTTCGATATCAAGACCCAGATCGACACGCGCGGCATCACCATCGAGCGCGTCATCGACGACAAGCTTCCCCCCGTTCCCTGCACGCGGACGGAAATCCAGCAGGTGCTTCTGAACCTCGTGCGCAACGCCGTTCAAGCCCTGCACGACCACCGGGCCCCCGACACGATCCCCACCATCACCCTGCGGCTCTCCAAGACGCAAACCCACGCCGTCATCGAAATCGAGGACAACGGTCCCGGTCTGCCGCAGCACATCCGCGACCGCGTCTTCGAACCATTCTTCACCACCCGCGACCCAGGCGCGGGCACAGGGCTTGGCCTCACCGTGTCCTACTTCATCATCACCCAGAACCATTCCGGCGAATTCGAGGCCCACTCCGAGCCGGGCAAGGGCACGCTATTCGTCATCAGGCTCCCCCTCTCTCGGGGGCAGGAACAGGAAACCGCGCACTCAGATTGATCTCTCCTATCCATCCTATTGACAAATGCCAGCCATGCACTACATCTCATCAAGGCGACCAATCGCATCAATAGGAGGAATCAATGATTGAAATCACCGATGCCGCCCGCAAAGAACTGGTGGCATTCTTCGCAGACAAGGAAGCTTCCCCGGTACGCGTCTATCTCGCTCCCGGCGGCTGCTCCGGTCCCCGCCTGTCGCTGGCCCTCGACACCCCCGGCGACGGCGACGAGACCTTCGACCTCGGCGACAACCTGACCTTCGTCATTGACCGCGCCCTGCTCGACAAGGCACAGCCCATCTCCATCGACCTGAGCTACCACGGATTCACTCTCGAATCCGCCCTCGAACTCGGTGGTCACGGCGGGAGCTGCGGCAGCGGAAGCTGCGGCGGCTGCGGCTCCAGCAGCAGTTGCTGCGGACACTAGGCCCAAGCGAACAAAACACGAAAGGGGCGGCGACCACACGGTCACCGCCCCTTTTCGATGCGCACGGCTTCAGTGCAGTGCGCTCGTCTTGGGCAGGCACTGGTCCACGCAGCAGGCGCAGGACTCAAAGGGACAGACGACCGGCTTGCCGAACATGGCCAGCGGATCGTGATCCATGTAGATGTTCGGCTTGCGGTACTCGATGCTACGAAAACACACTGACGGATCGATAAATCCGTAGGGGTCGATGGACATGCTGTTGCGCCCCACGCTACAGAACATCCCCTTGAAGCGGTTCAGACCGTAGAAATCGACCTGCCGCCCGGTCAGCCGATAGCTGCGCACGGTGCCGTCCTCCACGCCCTGCACTTCGAGCAGCAGATTCCCCTCCCCGTCCTCCGGGGCATTCATGCATTCCAGCCACTCGCGCGCCATGCGGTCGTAGCGGGAGTCGATGAGCGAATACTCGCCCTGCTCGTTGCGCTCGCGCATGGGCACAACGTCCACGTTCAGCCGCTCGCCGCCCGCGGCCAGCGCCACGGCCTCGCGATGCAGCGCATAGACCTCGCGCATGAAATCGGGGTGGGCGAGTATCCGAAAATTCACCACAAAGCCGCGATTGAGCAGTATCCCGACATTCGTCAGGAACCGCTCGCGCCGCGCGCGCTCGAAGTGGAAGGTTCCGCTGAATTCGAAGCCCACGCTCGGGTCGAGAGCCGAAGCGAGCCCCCGGAAGTAGTCCGGAGTCCGCCCGAAGTTCGAGAGGACATGAATGGTGCTGGATTCCGGCAGCCGACGGCCCAGCCGCGAGAGCAACGCCGGGAGCGTGGGCAGAAGCGTCGGCTCGCCGCCGGTGATGGTGATGTGGTAGCGGCTGCGGCCAAGGCTGGCGAGGGTATCCGCCGCCTGCATCAGCATGGGACCGGGCGGAAAGAACCCCCGCCGGTTGTCATGCCCGAAGCAGTAGGAACAGTTGTAGTTGCAGCGCAGCGTCACCAGCCAGTTGACGTCGAGCCTGTCGCTCCTGAACAGGGCCTCCTGCCCGAAGCGGACGACACGGGCCAGCCCCTGCTCAAGCTCGCTACGCAGGCGGGCATACTCGTTCATGGCGCTCTCCCTGTGGACAGAATGCATACCACGTCCACGGGATCACGCTTCGACCGCGGACGGCATGCAAGGGAGTAGCAAAACCCGCACCAGCATTCGATCCGGACGCACAGGAAGCATTTCGCGCCCACAGCGCATGAGGTCTTCATCCGTTATGCCGGGACGTTGCGGATGCCATGCGGGCGTCGCGTCATCCGCTCAAAGCAGCACGCTCCGCCCGCAAAACGCCAAAGCGGGAAGAATCTGCCGGATTCATGACAGCGGAACTGGCCCCGGCGCTCACCCCTTGCCCGGCGTGCAGCAGACATCCGCCCACTTGGCCCGGAAGGTCTCCGCGTCCACAAGGGCATAGCCGCGCTCGGCGATGGCGGCGGCAACAGGTCCGGGGTCGGGCGTCTTCAGCCGGAAGACGAGCATCCGCCGCCCATCGTGGAAAAAGGCAGACGCCGCGATGATGGAAACGCCCATATCGGAGATGATGCCCGACATTTCGCGCATAACGCCGGGTCGGTCCTCCGCCTCGAAGGCGATGCGCGCTCCGCCCTGCCGCAGTCCCATCTCCTCGACAAGCACATCGAGCATGACGCTGCGGTTGATGAAGCCCACCAGCCTGCCGTCCGGGCACACCACGGCCAGCCCGGCGAGGTTCTTGCGGTACATGATCTCGGCCGCCTCCTCGATTTCCGTCTCGGGCGAGACCATGGTCACGTCCTCGCGCATGATGCGATCCACGGTGAGCTTGGACAGCAGATAGTTCAACTCGTGGCGTTCGAGGGTCGTCGCCTGCGAGGGCAGCGCGGCGCGAATGTCGTCCTTGTTCACGTAGCCGATAAGGCGTCCCTTGGCGTCGATGACCAGGAGCATCCACAGCCGCTGCTCTTCCATCAGCCTGTCCGCGTCTCGAACCAGCGTCTGGGGCGTGATGGTGACGAACTTCGTTATCATCTTCAGACCGACATACATGCACAGCCTCCTTGCGCAAGAGGGCCGCCACAGGCGGCATATGTTTCATGACGGGTGGCAACACCGCACATCGAAAAACAACAGAATAACAAGCCAACGCATCACCCACTGCATTCCATCGTCCGCATTGTCATAACGCATGCGTTCACAAAGCGAAAGCTCGACACATGCATTGAACAATCTGCCAGATTTTGCAGACACGCAACATGCGATATGGCGCACCGTCGCTGAAACCCCCTTGCACAAACCGAAATTCGACCCGCACTTCCTCGAAAATGGTCTTCACTTTCATGGCGTGGGACGGTATGAAGGATGCCGAGTTCGAAAAAGGCCCCAACTGGACGCAACCCTCTTTTTTCATTAAAGAGTGAGACCCATGCACGAGATGTCCATTGCCCAAAGCCTGATCGGCATCATTCAGGAGGAGATGAAAAAGCACGAGCTGACGAAGCTCCGTACCGTCCGCGTGAAGTACGGAAAACTCGCCGCCATCGTGCCGGACTCCCTCCAGTTCGCCTTCGAGGCCTGCGTCATCGGTACCCCGCTCGAAGGAGCGACACTCGAAATGGAACTGCTTCCGCTCAAGCTCAAGTGCGGCGAATGCGGCACGCTCTTCTCCCCCGAAGACCCGAACACCCTCTTCGTCCCCTGCCCGAAATGCGGCGAGGGACTGGGCCATGAGGTCCTTCAGGGCAAGGAGTTGTATCTCGACAACATGGAGGCCGAATAAGGCCCGTCTTCCACGCCAGAGCGGCGGCCGAAACACGATCCCAAGGAGAACCCGTCATGGAAATCCCTGTCGTACGAAACATTCTGGAAGCCAACGACCGCATCTCCGCCCAGCTGCGCCGGATTTTCGCCCAGCGCAAGATTCTGGTGCTGAACCTCATCAGCTCCCCCGGCTCCGGCAAGACCTCGACCCTCGAACGGACCCTTGAAGACCTGCGCAAGGAATTCAACATGGCCGTCATCGAGGGCGACATCCTCACCGACAACGACGCCCGCCGCGTGGCCGCCACCGGCGCGCAGGCCGTGCAGATCAATACCGACGGAGCCTGCCACCTCGACAGCTCCATGGTTCTCGAAGCCCTCGACTCCATCGACATGGAGAATCTCGACATCCTCTTCGTGGAAAACGTCGGCAACCTCGTGTGCCCCGCCGAATTCGAAGTGGGCGAGGACTACAAGGTCGCCCTGCTCTCCGTCACCGAGGGCGACGACAAGCCCGAGAAGTATCCCCTGCTGTTCGCCGAATCGGCCGTCATGCTCCTCAACAAGATCGACCTGTTGCCCTACGTCGATTTCGACATGGAGCGCGCCCGCCGCTTCGCCACCGGCCTGAACAAGGACATCAGCATCTACCCCGTCTCCTGCAAGACCTGCGAAGGCCTCGATGGCTGGTACGCATGGCTGCGGCAGAAGGTGAAGGAAAAGAAGCAGGGCGAATAGCCCGCTCAAGGAACCGTACGCATGCCCTTTCCGGAAGACCTCCCAAGCGGAGCCATCCTCGACTCCATCGCCGACGGCGTGTTCACCGTTGACCTGGACTGGAACATCACGTCCTTCAACCAGGCGGCGAGTCGCATCACCGGCGTCCCGGCGGACGAGGCCATCGGCCAGAAATGCTGGGAGGTCTTCCATTCCAGCCTCTGCGACGGAGACTGCGCCCTTCGCGCCTGCGTGCGCGAATCCGGCACCATCTCCAACCGCTCCATCTTCATCGTCCGCCCGGACGGCGAAAAGGTACCCATCTCCATCTCCGCCGCCCCGCTGCACGACGAGGCGGGCAACGTCATCGGCGGCGTGGAGACCTTCCGCGACCTCACGGACATCCACCTCCTGCGCAAGCAGATGGAGGAGTCCTATTCCTTCGAGGATATCGTAGGAAAATCAAAGGCCCTGTCGCGCACCTTCCGCATCCTGCCCCAGATCGCCCGCAGCGAGGCCACGGTGCTCCTGCTCGGCGAATCCGGCACGGGCAAGGAACTCTTCGCGCGCGCCCTCCACAATTTGAGCGCGCGCAAGGACGGGCCCTTCGTGGCCGTCAACTGCGGAGCGCTGCCCGACACGCTGCTGGAGTCCGAACTCTTCGGCTACAAGGCCGGAGCCTTCACCGACGCCAAGCGCGACAAGGCAGGCCGCTTCCAAACCGCGTCCGGCGGCACCATCTTCCTCGACGAAATCGGCGACATGCCGCAGAACCTACAGGTGAAGCTCCTGCGCGTCCTGCAGGAACGCACCTTCGAGCCGCTCGGCTCGGAGACGAGCGTCAGCGCCGACGTGCGCGTCATCGCCGCCACCAATCGCGACCTGCAAACCCTCGTCACCGAGGGTACCTTCCGGCAGGACCTCTTCTACCGCCTCAACGTGGCGCAGATGAAGCTGCCGCCCCTGCGCGAGCGGCGCGAAGACATCCCGCTGCTCATCGCCCACTTCGTGCGCAAGCTCAATGCCATGCAGGGCAAGTCCATAAGCGGCGTCTCCGAGGACGCGCTCTCCGTGCTCATGCGCCACGCCTTCCCCGGCAACGTCCGCGAGCTGGAGAACATCCTTGAATTCGCGTTCATTCTCTGTCCGTCGGGCTTCATCCATGTGGAGCACCTGCCGGAGCATCTCCAGCCCACCCCCGGTTCGGCCCGCGCCGCAGCGGCACCCCACGACGCGCCGCTCACCCTCGAACAGATCAAGTGCCGCGCCGTGTCCCGCGCTTTGGCCCGCAACGCTGGCAAACGCATGAAAACCTGCCGCGAGCTGGACATCTCCAAGGACACGCTTCGGCGCATCCTCGCCCGGTGCAAGGAAATGGGCGAAATTTAAGCCATCGCCTTTTCTTTTGGGCTAAAAAATCGTCCACCATGGCATCCGAACACGCCCACGCTTTGACTCAACACACCGGAATACAACACTTTTCAAATTTGGCATCATCCATGCTTTCCTTCAGTCGTAACAGGGGAGTGGCATTCCGCCACGCCCCGAAACTTCCGATGCGCAAGGACCTCGCATGAACCTCTGTCTGGCATGCTACGAAGATCGGTTGGCGTCCCTTCTGGAGAACGCGACGAGCTTCCGCCTGTTCCGTCTGGAACACGGCGAAACGACGCCTGCGGGCGGCTTCGACCTTGCCCGGCACGACACCCAGAATCTCATCTCCGCCCTTGCGTCCTGCGGGGTGAGCACCATCGTCTGCGGCGGCGTGAGCGGCTGCACGCGAAGGATGCTCATGCAGGCGGGGCTTGATGTGCGGCCGTGGATTCGCGGCACCGTGGACGACGTACTCGCCGCTCTGGCCGAGGGCTCCCTCGACAGGCTTGCCATGCCGGGCTGCGGCGGCAGGCGCTGCGGTCGCGGACGCATGCAGTCCGACATCGTCGCCCCCGGCTGCTCGCATCCGGGACAGGGCCGGGGAAGGGGCTACGGTATGGGACCGGGGTCCGGCGCGGGAAACACTCCGAAGAAGGAAGAGCCAAAATGAAGATTGCCATCACCAGTCAGGGCAACTCCCTGGACAGCAGCATCGACCCCCGCTTCGGCCGTGCGGCAGGCTTCGTGATCGTCGACACGGAAACCGGCGAGACGAGCTTCGCGGACAACGCGCAGAATCTTTCGCTGCCGCAGGGCGCGGGCATTCAGGCCGCCCAGAATGTGGCCGCCACCGGCGCCAAGGCGGTCATCACCGGCCATGTCGGCCCCAAGGCCTTCCTCGCCCTCGAAAAGGGCCGCATCGACATCTACCTTGGCGCACAGGGCACCGTGGCGCAGGCGCTTGAGGCCTTCAAGGCGGGACAGCTGGACAAGGCCGATTCCGCGGACAAGGAAGGACACTGGTAGGCCGACGGACATGGAAACCCCAATGCTTACCATAGCCGTTGCCAGCGGCAAGGGCGGCACGGGCAAGACCACCGTCACCGCGAATCTCGCGGTGTGGCTTGCCTCACAGAACGTGGACGTGGCGGCGCTCGACTGCGACGTGGAGGAACCGAACCTCCACCTCTTCCTGCGCCCCGTGTGGACGAAAACCACGCCCGAAAACGTCCCGGTGCCCGAAGTAGACGAGGAACGCTGCCTCGGCGAGGAATGCCGCAAGTGCGTGGACCTGTGCCGCTTCAAGTCGCTGATCATGATGGCCGGATCGGTCATGGTTTTTCCCGAACTCTGCCACGGCTGCGGTCTGTGCACTCTGGCCTGCCCCGCACGGGCAATACGCGAGGGGGCCAGGGAGATCGGAGTCGTGCGCACAGGCGCGACCGCAGGCGCGGACTCGGCGCGCATTCCCGTCGTTGGCGGCGAGATGCGCATCGGCGAGGCCATGGCCCCGCCGCTCATTCTGGCGGTCAAGAGGACCGCGCCTGCCAGCGCCGTACGCCTCATCGATTGCCCGCCCGGAACGAGCTGCCCGGTCATCGCCTCCCTCGGCGGGGCGGACCTTGCCGTGCTCGTTACGGAGCCGACCCCCTTCGGCCTGCACGACCTCGAACTCGCCGTAGGCGTCCTGCGCAAGATGGACATTCCCTTCGGCGTGGTCATCAATCGGGACGGCATGGGTGACGACCGCACCCACCGCTACCTCGAACGCGAGGGCATCCCACTTCTGGGCACCCTGCCCCACTCCGCCGAGGCCGCGCACTGCTACTCCGAAGGACGGTTGCACGTGGACGCCCTGCCCGGATTCCGCGAAGCCTACGCGAGCATCTGGGAGAACATCCGCACGCTGGCCGCACGGGAGGTGTCGCGATGAAGGAACTGGTAGTCATCAGCGGCAAGGGCGGCACCGGCAAGACCACCGTCACCGCCGCACTGGCCGCGCTGGCCGGTCACAAGGTCATGGCCGACTGCGACGTCGACGCGGCGGACCTGCACCTGGTGCTGGCCCCTGAAAATCGCACGGCCACGGAATTCTACAGCGGACAGGTGGCGGTCATCGACCCCGAACGCTGCATCCGCTGCGGCGAATGCGCGACGAACTGCCGCTACGAGGCCATCGACGCGGACTTCACGGTCCACAAGGAGCATTGCGAGGGCTGCGGCGTGTGCGCCTACGTCTGCCCGACCGACGCGGCGGGCATGATCGAACGCATGTGCGGGCACTGGTACAGCTCCGAAACGCGCTTCGGCAAAATGATCCATGCCCACCTCGGCATTGGCGAGGAAAACTCGGGCAAGCTCGTGACCACCGTGCGCAAGGAAGCCCGCAAGGCCGCCGAGGAAGTCGGCGCGGAACTCATCATCACCGACGGCCCTCCCGGAGTCGGCTGCCCGGTCATCGCCTCCCTCGGCGGGACGGACCTCGCGCTGGCCGTGGCGGAGCCGACACTCTCGGCCCTGCACGACCTCAAGCGCGTGCACAAGTTGACGCGGCACTTCCAGGTGCCCATGATGGCCGTCGTGAACAAGGCGGACATAAATCCGCTGCTGACGGAAGAAATTCGGAATTGGTGCACGGAATCCGGCGTTGAAATCGCTGGCGTTCTCCCGTACGACCAGATCGTGACCGACGCACAGATCCACGGACTGAGCGTGGTCGAGCATGATCCCGACGGTTTCGGACAACACATGCGCAGCGTATGGGACAAGGTGTCCCGAAAGCTGTTCGCCTGAAAGGCATAGCCTAGGAGGAACGAAATGAGCGAATGCGGAAGCTGCTCCGGCGGAAACTGCTCCGGAGGCTCCTGCCAGGAGAACCCTCAGGATCTGAAGATCAAGAAGGCTCTTGGCAAGATCAAGCATAAGATCGTTGTCATGTCCGGCAAGGGCGGCGTGGGCAAGTCCACCGTCGCCACCAACATTGCCGTGGCCCTGTCCATGGCGGGCATGAAGGTCGGCCTTCTGGACGTCGACGTCCACGGCCCCAGTGTCCCCCGTCTGCTTTCCCTGCAGGACGAGAAGCCCCACATGGAGCGCGACTGCATGGAACCCATCGCATGGAGCCGCAACCTCGGCGTCATGTCCCTCGGTTTCCTGCTGCCCTCCAAGGAAGACGCCGTCATCTGGCGCGGACCGGTGAAGATCGGCCTCATCCGCCAGTTCATCTCCGACGTCACCTGGGGCGACCTCGACTTCCTGATCATCGACTGCCCTCCGGGAACCGGCGACGAGCCGCTTTCCGCCTTGCAGGAGCTTGGTCCCGACGCCAAGGCCGTCATCGTCACCACCCCGCAGGGCGTGGCCATTGACGACGTGCGCCGCTCCGTGACCTTCTGCAATCAGGTCGGCAACGAGATCTTCGGCATCATCGAGAACATGAGCGGTTTCGTGTGCTCCAAGTGCGGCAGCGTCGAAAACGTGTTCGGTGTTGGCGGCGGCGAGAAGCTGGCGCAGGAAACCGGCGTGCGCTTCCTCGGCCGCATCCCCATGCATGCGGACGTGGCACGCTCCGGCGAAGAGGGCTTCCCCATCATGAAGCTCGGCGATCACAGCCCCGCTGGTGAAGCGCTCAACCACATCATCAAGCCCCTGCTCGACCTCGCCGGTCGCCTGCAGGAGCAGCAGGACACCTCCAAGCCCGTCGATGGCGCCCTCTCCGGCGACAACGGAACGACCCGCGTGGCCGTGCCCGTGGCCGCAGGCCAGCTGTGCCAGCACTTCGGCCATTGCGAGAAGTTCGCCCTGCTCGACGTGGACAACGCCACCCGCACCATCACCAAGGGTGAACTGCTTACCCCGCCCCCGCACGAGCCGGGCGTTCTGCCCCGCTGGCTGGCCGAGAAGGGCGCAAAGCTCATCATCGCCGGCGGCATGGGCGCACGCGCCCAGAGCCTGTTCACCGAAAGCGGCATCAAGGTCGTCGTCGGCGCACAGGGTGGCGATCCCGAAACGATCGTCAACGCCTACCTCGCGGGTCAGCTGACCGTGGGCCAGAACATCTGCGACCACTAGCCCCCGCAATTCCCACGCATTCCCGGCGGCCGGAAGCGAAAGCTTCCGGCCGCTTCGCTTTCGTGCCCCAAAACTCCGCAAGATCATCCAATACGCCGCCACCGCCCCGCGCTACGGTGCAGTCGTTCGTTCGGCGAGAATGCCAACGGACGATACCCACCCACCGAAAGGAGACACGTATGGAATTCGCGGAAATTGCCCAACTCATGGATGGCGGAACGCTCCACCTCGCGGCAGGCCCGCTCGACGCATCGACCCTGCCGTGGAACGAGCACCCGGCCTTCGAAGGTGTGGCGCTCAAGCATCTGGTCACCGGCGCGGAAACGGCCGGAGCGTTGAGCTGCCACATGGTGCGCGTGGCCCCCGGCTGCACCCTCGCCATGCACGCCCACGCCGCGCAATGGGAACTGCACGAAGTCATCTCCGGCAGCGGCACGGCGCAACTGGACGAGACGGAAATGCCCTACGCTCCGGGCACGCTGACGATCATCCCGAAGGGGACGGACCACCGCGTCGCGGCGGGCGATGACGGCCTCGTGCTGCTTGCCAAGTTTTTCCCGGCCCTGCTATAGCTTGCGGTGCACACGCACACTCGCCACGCAGGAAGGACACGACCCATGCCGCGCAGGCCGAAAGCGCAAATCACCTTCCACAGTCTGCCCGGCATTCCGGGCTTTGAAGCCGTACGGGCGCGGAACATGGCCAATGCCTTCCCGCGCCACGTCCACGGCGTCTACGTGCTGGTGCTCGTCGAGGACGGTTCGCGCCTGCTGCGGCGTGGCGACGCGACCTTCACCATTCCCGAGGGCTGGATGTACGTCCTCAATCCCCACGAGGCCCACGCCTGCGCTCCGGCCTCCGAGGCGGGTTGCGGCTACCTCGCCCTATGCATGGACGGCGAGGCCCTGCGCGACATCGCCGCATGCACAGAAATGCCGTCCGCCCCGTTCTTTCGGTCCGAACCCTTCGCCGATGCGCTACTCGCCACGCGCATGCGCCAGCTCTTCGCCAAGCTGGAAAGCGCACCAAACGCCGCACATGCCACAGACGCAGCACATGCCCTGCACGGACTCGTCACCGCGCTGCTGGCCCGTCACGCCACACAGCCCCCCGCGCAGGACAGACAGCCGCACCGCGCCATCACGCCGATCAAGGACTTTTTGGAAACGCACTTCGCCGCGACGCCGACCCTCGTGACCATCGCGCAGGCGGCGTGTCTGAGTCCCTGCCACTGCCAGCGCATTTTCACCCGCGAGACGGGCCTCTCCCCGCATGACTGGCTCGTGCGCATACGCATACGCAAGGCCCGCGCGCTGCTCGACGCAGGCTGCCCGCCCACGCAGGCGGCCCTCGACGCGGGTTTCGCGGACCTAAGCCATCTCACCCGGACCTTTCGCACCGCCATGGGCACCACGCCCGGCCACTACGCCGCCAACCGCCACTGACCAGCGCAACGCGCGTCCTCACACAGCAACAATCGCGCTCGCACAATATGCAGTGCTCCAACGCCACCGCACGACGCATGCGAAGAACACTTGACCGCAGGGCACGCATCGCGGTAGCCGATGCAGGTGCACTTGCGGCGCAAACGCCGAATATCCCGCAACGACGGAAGAAACGGCATGCGCAATGGCCCACACGGCGCACCGGGTATACCCAAGCGCCGCGCAGGACCGTCCGCCGTTGCGCAACAGCACGAGCGGCATTAGAAACACCATCGCCACCGGCGGTTCTCCGGGCCTCGGTCCGGACTACATCCACAGCATGCGGACATTCGACCCGCGACGTCCCGTGGATGCGCCAGAACCGCCCGAGTGGCATCTCGCCGAAGGAGGATCACCATGAATTCCGATTGGATCACGGTTGCCGTCTACCCCGTCCTGAACGAGGAAGTGGCAAGGGAAGTGCAGCGCTGGGAGTACGTCGCCGAGGACATGGCCCTCTACCCCGAGCGCAACGTCCGCTACGTCGAGAAGGACAATCAGGTGCTCGTGCAGGTCAGCCAGAGCATCAATCAGGCCTTTGACGGCGCCCTCGGCGTCGAGTAGTCCGCGCGGCCAGACCACGCGAAACGGCCGGGGCAATCGCCCCGGCCGTCTCTTCTCCTCCCCCCTGATGCACCGTTTCAGCCAACAGCGCTACTGAATGCGCGTTGGCGGAAACAGGCGAAAGACCTCTCCCTGCGTCGGTGCGCCCTGCGGCAGCGGCTGCTCGATAACCGGCTGCGGCGCATCCATTCGCGTCGGCATCCGCAGCGGCTCGGCCATGGCGGGCATGCCCCCGGCCACCATCCGCCCCTGCGGATTCAGATACGACTCGAAAACATCCTCGGACGACTCGGGAGCCAGCAGCCGGGCGACAACGCCCTTTTTCGGCAACGCCCAGTCGAACGCCGACACCTGCACGCCATCCTCCAGCCGCACCACCCGCACGGACACGAAGACGTTTCGCGCGTCCACCGTGTAGCAGCCCACCAGCAGGGCTTGCGCGTCGAACTTCTCCTGCATGAGCTGCGCCGTCTGGCGGGTGAGGGCGAACTCGCCCTGCCCCTCTCGGATGCCGAGCTCACGACGCAGGCGGATTTCCACCACGTCGTACCCGCCCTGCACAAGGCGCGATACCACCTGCGCGGACACCAGCCGCCCAAAGGCCGACGAGCGGTCGAAGGCATCCCGATCCACGAACGTCGCGGCGAGCATGCGCGTCCCATGCGGCATGCGCGTGGCGAGATTGGCCGCCAACCCGTCAGCAGCAGCAAAGCTCCCAGCCAGAAGCGCCTCCCCCTCGAAGCCGCCGCCAACCTGCTGCCCGACCTGCTGCATGTACGGCCCTGCGGCCTTGTGCGAACTATCCCGACTGGCGCAGGACACCGTCGCCACGGCACACAGGACCACCAGCGCGATATGTATGGAAATGCGTGCGGACACGGCGAGCCTTCCTTGTCTAGTTGTTGGTCACGCCCATGGGACGCGACGCGTAGGGTTTCATGTCCTCGTCCGCAACGGGCGCAAGGGCGGTTCCGTAGTGCCCGCTGTCCGCGTCGTTGATGTAGTAGATGTCGGACGAATGCGTGACGAAGCGGTTGTGCCAGACGAGGCCCGACGTCACCACCACCTCGTGCGCGCTGTGCGGCGCAAGATGCCCAACAGCCACATCCGCCAGCAGTCCGCCGGCTCCTGCCGCATAGATGGCATCGGCCCCCAGATCGCGACTGACGGCCACGCCCGCGCCAAGGAGCGTCAGCAGGCCGGGCGGCGTGCGCTGGAACCGGCTACCGTGCTTCACGACCTGAACCTTGTAGCGCAGCACGAGCTGCCCCTCGTCCCGGTCCGCCACCTGCAAGCCCTCGTACACAAGGCGCGAGCGCAGAAGCTCGCGAAAGACCTCGGCAAAAGGCCCTTCCGTCTCGGGCTTCACGTCGATAGCCAGAAGCCGCAGCTCCACCCTGTCGTCGAGCGCCTTGGCCACCTGCGCCGCAACGTCGTCGGCCAGCACGCCCCAGTGCTGGGCCGCCTGCATGGTCCGCTGGGTCTTCATCGGGTAGGTCGAGGCCACGGGAATCTGCGAGTTGCACCCCGCAAGTCCCAGCCCTGCCAACACGACAGCCGCAGTAATGAACAATTTCCGCATTGGTCGCCTCTCCGATTGTGCGGCGTGAACGATCTTTCGCCGCGTTGATGGTCCTCGCGCGGGCACGCTGCCCTTGCGGCGAACGGACCATCGCAAATACTCCATCGACCGGATGGCAAATATTCTTTAGCGCTGTAGAGCTTTTTCCGATCCCCCCTGTCCGCACACGACGCGAAAGGCCGCGGGAGCACCTCCCACGGCCTTTCGCGTCGTCCAAATGAACGCCATCAGATCAGAATGCGCGCATACTCTTCCATCTCGACCTCGGTCCAGCGCTTGCTGACCCAGTAGGCCGTGGCCCAGATCATCACTGCGGCGGCCTGCGTGTCGTTGAGGCGCTTGAGCTTCGCTTCGAGGTTGGCCTTTCCCGCGCCATGGCGGGTATGCAGCAGCCCAATGTCGCAGGCGTCCTGCACGCGCAATTGGAGATAGGCCAGCCGGGACTGCTCGGGCAGAAGCTTCACGTCCCGGTGCGCTTCGAGGATGGTCAGAAGCTCCGCTGCGGAGAAAATGCCCTTGACCTGATTGATGGACCTGAAAAACGTGTCCGCCGCCCACGGGACCACGAATTCCGCTCCGGCGCTCTTGGTCCGGAAGTATTCCTTGAGCCACTGTTCGTGTTCGGGCGAAACCCGCGCCGCAACCTGAGCCATCACGTCCTCCCGCCACCTCGGCATTCAGAGCATGCGCACACACCACTTCAATCCATATACATTCCACACACAAGTCGATCAAGATTTTTTCTAGAAAGATGCACACAAAACACTATCACAGCAAAATATCATCGCATATGAAACAATGCGATGCATAGCCACGGTATTCCATTCGTCATAAAGCGGCTTTCCACCCAACATATCCCGTTTACATCCCATCCTGATCATCATACATGATTTCGACCACATGCACATGCGGCCAGTTCTTCCCCGTGACATAAAGCCGCCGCTGTACACAGTCCCACGCCAACCCGTTGGCCACCCCGCCCCCGGCCCGTTGCGCCTCACGCACAAGGTCAGACAGATCAATCCAGTAACGAACCGCGCCACTGTCCGGGTCGATGGCGGCCACGCGCGGGTCATGCCACACGTTGGCCAGTACCAGCCCGTCCATCCATTCCAATTCGTTCAACAGCCGCACGCTCTCCCCGCCGTCATGCACGCGCACGCGCCCGCATGCGGCGAAGGTCGCCGGGTCACGAAAAACCAGCACATCGGAGCCATTGCTCTGCACGAGCCGCTGCCCGTCGAAGGCAAGCCCCCACCCCTGCCCCGAATACTCGAAACGCCCCGTCCGCGCGAATGTCGCCACATCATGGACGTACGCCTCGCCACGTCGCCACGTCAGTTGGACCAGCGCATCGCCCACGCGGGCAAGTCCCTCGGCGAAGACATCATCCGACAGGCGCACCTCCCGCAGGACGCGTCCCGTCCGCACGTCCACCTCGCGCAACGCGGAGTGCCCGTAACGCCCCACGCTCTCATGAAAGACATCGCCATCCACCACCAATCCCTGCGTGAACGCTTCTCTGTCGTGGGGCAGGCTTGCGAGCACCCGGAAACGAAGAACCGGCGCGCCACTCTTCGCCTGTTCCACGCCACCAGCCAGACACGGCAATACAAGACACAACACGACAAAACAATGCACAACCGCGCAAAACGCCCAGCACGCGCTGCGTTTCAGACAATCACCAGCGCGCTTACACGGCATGAGTCATGTCGCCTCCCTTACATGTTCTCGAAACGCAACAGGGCACGCGCGCACAAGAGGATGCGCGCCAGTGGAATATTGTCTTTTTTACTTGACTTCGTCAGCCATAATGAAGACTACAAACTTGTCCCGCGTTATCATGAATGGATGATACAAACCGGCGCGGGGAGTTGCACACGTTTTCTTTCAAGGAGTTTTCGAAATGGTCAAGTCGATTTACGTGGGGAATCTTCCCTGGAGCTGTTCCGAAGATGATCTTCGCAAGCTTTTCGAGGCCTACGGCGATGTCAATTCCGTCAAGATAGTCGAGGATCGCGAGACCGGACGGTCCCGTGGCTTCGGTTTCGTCGAAATGGAGGCCGACGCTGCGCTCAAAGCCATCGACAATCTTACGGAGGCAACGCTCGGCGGCAGGTCGCTCCAGATCAACGAAGCCCGCCCCCGCGCCCCGCGCCCGCCCCGCAGGTGGTAGTCGCCCAAGACGGCGAAGGGACGCAAAGAAACAAAAAAGCCCGTACCGCGCATGGCGGAACGGGCTTTCCTTTCGTATGGGCATCTCGCGCGGAAGGTGGGACTACTTCTTGTCGAGTCCCTTGATCTCGCGACCAAGCTGGGCCATTTTCGCCCGAATATAGCACGAGGCGAGGTCGCCCATGTCCGAGTCATTCCCGGTCTGGGCAAGGCCGTACTGGTGCAGATCCTTGTCGATCTGCTTCTCCATGCGCTCGGATTCGAGGAACATGAGATAGATGAGGATCAGGGCCGCGTTGTTGTCGTCAGTGCCGTCGCACAGCGTTTCAAGCTGCGGCATGGGCACCGTCTCGAACAGTCGGTCCAGAAACATGGCGATCCACTTCTCATAGAGCTGGGGCAGAAGCGGCGGCACGATTTCGGCAAGGCGCTCGGTGGCGCGCTGATCGGCCTCGCCCATGGTCACGCCGAAGAACTCCACGAGGGCCTCACGGCGCCGCTCGGCAGTCTGGTCGAGCTTGCGCAGCAGCACCTCGCGGATATGGGCTCGCATATCCTGAACGTCCATGGCTACGCGTTCCCCCTCAAGGTGGAATTGGGGCAGGTGTCGCTCTGCATGCAGATTTCGCAACCGCCGCGATAGGGGAAAGGCGTGTAGACGGCGTACTGTCTGTTGATGCTACCGATCTGGTCGTTCCATTCGAGGCCCTGCGCCTCGAAGAAATCAAGCACCTCACCCATGGGGCGAGGCAGCGGCGTACAGCTATCGAGCAATTCGGGAATGACGTTCTGGGCGCTGCTCATGACCAGCGTGATGGCGAGATTATGGAAGGCCATGCCTTCCTGCGGGGACTTCTGCCAGGCTTCCTCCACGGCGTTCTCCACGCCCTCGCTCAGATAGAGGAAAAGGAAACCTTCGTCATTCTTGGCGGTGGACGGGATAAGCTTGAAGGCAAACATCCTGTCCGTCCAATCGTTCCAGGCAGTCTCAAGCCTTTCGAGCAATTCCTGCTCGATTCGGGACTCGCCGCAGATTTCGAGGAAATACATCACGTCGAATTCCGGCTTGGGCTGGACCGGCGTCACTTTCAGTTCACTCATGGCTGACTCCTTGGAGCTGTGATGCACGGGCCGCGATGGCCGCCCGTCGGGTGTGTGTATCCTCTTTGCGCCCAAGGCTCAACCGCTAACCCCGCGCAAGCCGTCACATTGCATCGGCAAAACGTCGCACGCTTGACTCCGCGCCCGCACACGCCTACCCATCGTATAATGAGCATGGACCACGCCGACACTGCGTCACCACGCACCATCGCATGGATTGGCAACCCATTCTTTGCGCAGGCCCTCGTGGCGCAGGGTTTCCGCATCGTCCACATCCCGCTGCCGACAAACCGCATGTTGGGCTTCGACGACATCGCGGCGGCCTGCGGTGGCACGCCCTACGCCACCGTGCTCGGCGACGTGAGCACCACGCCCCTCTTGCGCGACGTGGAATCGTGGCCGTGCCTCACGGCCTTCCACTGCGTGGACGCGCACATCCACAGTTGGCACCCACTCTACGCCCAAAGCTTCGACCTGTGCTCCGTGGCGCTTCGCGGCGAAATCGAACGCTTCCGGCATTCCGTGCTGCCGGACGAGCGCATCCTGTGGCTGCCGAACTTTGCCTTTGACGACATCCGCCCAGCCCCGGCCCGCGCCGCATGGGACCTGCTTTTCGTTGGCACTGTGGACCGAAAGACAACCCCGCGCCGCAAGGCCTTTCTCGACGCCCTTGCCCTGCGGCTACCAAATCTTGTGGTCATGCAGGGCGATTTTCGCGCCCTGTTTCCGAAGGCGCGGCTGGTGCTCAACTACTGCGAACGCGGAGATCTAAATTTTCGGGTCTTCGAAGCACTAGCCTGCGGAAGCTGCCTCATCACGCCACGCGTGGGCCACGGGTTAAGCGACCTGTTCGCCGACGGCGAGGATCTTTTCATCTACGACACGGACAACATGGACGGACTTGTGGCGCTTGTGCGCTCGTGCCTGTCCGACCCGCAGCGCTGCGCCCGCGTAGCCGAAAGCGGCCGCCGCAAGGTGGACGCCGCGCACCGGGAGACGCACCGGGCGGCGCAATTTGCCCAGTGGCTAAACGGATTCGACGCCCACGCCCTCGTGGCGCAGCGGCTTGAACGCCGGGCGGAAATCCGCAGCGCTCTGCGTTTCATGTATCTGCTTTTGGCGGAAGACACCCCCGGCGAGCGCCTGAAGAAGGAATACCTCGACATGGCCCTCCCACTCGGGGGATGACCTCGGGACGGATTTGCTCTATAGCCCATGGCTCAGGGCACGCGCCCATCGAAACGACATCATGAAAAGGAGATCTGATATGGCCAATCCCCAGGTCTGGATCGAAACCACCAAGGGCGACATCATCATCGAGCTTTTCGAAGACAAGGCTCCCGAAACCGTAAAGAACTTCCTCCAGTACGTGGATGACGAGTTCTACGACGGCACCATCTTCCACCGCGTCATCGAACGCTTCATGATTCAGGGCGGCGGCATGGACCTGATGATGCGCGAGAAGGAAACCCGCGAGCCCATCAAAAACGAGGCCAACAATGGCGTGGCCAACGCTCGCGGCACCGTGGCCATGGCCCGCACCATGGACCCGCACAGCGCGACCGCGCAGTTCTTCATCAACACCGTGGATAACGGCTTCCTGAACCACTCCAGCGAAACCCCGGACGGCTGGGGCTACTGCGTGTTCGGTCAGGTCGTCGACGGCATGAAGACCGTGGACAAGATCGCCAAGGCCCGCACCCGCACCCAGGGCTACCATCAGGACGTGCCTGCGGACGCCATCATCATCAACACCGCCCGCCGCGTCGACTAGTCGCCGCTTTTTTTCGCGCCGGGGGCACCAGCCTCCGGCCGCGAAAAAGGCGGGACGCACACGCCCCGCCTTCCAACCATTCCTTCCTACGCGAACTCTCCAGCCGCAAATCCGCTGGACCACGCCCATTGCAGGTTGTAGCCGCCAAGGCGGCCCGTCACGTCCTGCACCTCTCCCGTAAAGAACAGCCCGGGCACGCCGCGCGCCCCCATGGTCTTGGACGACAGCGCGGCCGTATCCACGCCACCCGCCGTCACCTCGGCCTTTTCCCAGCCCTCGGTTCGAGAGGGCATGACCGTCCATGCGCCGATGCGCCGCGCCACGTCGCGCAGGGCCTCGCGGTTGAGTTCGGCAACGGGCTTGCCGCCGTGCGCGCCGATCAGCATCTCCGCAAGCCGTCCCGGCACGTGGCGCGACAGCACGTTTCGCAACAGAGCGCGTCCGCCTCGGGTCGCACGCTCCTCGTCCAGTAGCGCCTCAACGTCGCCGCCCGACAGCAGGTCGATCGTCAGTTCCTCACCCTTGCGCCAGTGGCTGGAAATCTGCAACACGGCGGGGCCGGACAGACCCTTGTGGGTGATGAGCACGTCGTCCGTGAAGGCAATCCTTCCGCACGATACGCGCGCCGAAAACGACACCCCGGCAAGATCCGAAAACGACCACTGCGGCACCACCAGCGGTGCCAGCGCAGGCCGAGGCGGCACCACACGCACACCGAAACGCGTGGCGATCTCATAGCCGGTGGACGTCGCGCCGACGCCGGGCCACGAGCGCCCGCCCGTTGCCACGACGAGTGACGCGCTGGAAAAGGTCTCGCCGCCGGTACGCACCACGAAACGCCCTGCGTCCATTTCCACGCCGCGCACCTCACGCCCCATGTACAGCGAGGCTCCCGCCTCTCCGGCCATGCGCTCAAGGCATCCGGCCACCGCACCGCCGCCCTGCGCGCAGAACAGCTGGCCCGGGGCCTTCTCCTCGTAGCTCAGTCCGTTCTCCGCCAGCAGGGACACGATGTCCCACGGGGTGAAGCGCGACAGGGCCGACTTGCAGAAGTGGGGATTCTCGGAAAGGTAGTGCTCCGCCTCGCAGTCGAGGTTGGTAAAATTGCAGCGCCCGCCGCCTGCTATGCGCACCTTGCGTGCGGAACGCCTGCCGAGGTCGAGCACGGCGGTACGCCGTCCGCGCCCCGCTGCGCCAATGGCGCACATGAGGCCCGAGGCCCCAGCGCCGATGACGATGACGTCGAATGTATCCATGGTGTTCTGTCCTTTTCGCGCGGTCTGGCCGCGCCAAATATGTCGTAGCGCCTAGCGCCGGATTCCCCACGCGGCTTCGAGCTGCGCCCGGCCCTCGTGAATGATGCGCATGTATTCGAGTTCCATCTCAAGCATCTCGCCGTCGCGCCGCCGCAGCCATTCCGACAGCCACGCCATGCGCAGGCCAAGCACCAGCGGATGCAGCCAGCGGGCATTGTCCGCCGTCAGCACGCCTTCGGCCCACAGGCCATCGACAAACGCGGCGACAAGCCCCCGCGTCAGATACGCCGGGTCCTCGCTGCCCACGCAGCCGATGCAGTTGGCGGCGTCGTACAGTTCCGGCCGTAGCCCGGAGAATTCCCAGTCCACCACGACGCGCACGCCCGGTCCACCCCAGATGACGTTGAGGGGATGAAAATCTCCGTGCCCAAGGGCCATGGGTGCAGTGGCATAATCGGACACCAATTCGTCCAGAGCGCCCCGGACCGGCGCAAGGGCGGCGGCCACATCGGGCCGCAGGCGGGCAACGGTTCCGGACAGGTCGCTAATGTATCCCGCAAGGGAGAACGGCGCATCGTCGGCGGGACAGGGCACATGAAGCCCACAGCGCTTGAAGTCGCCAAGGAAAGCGGCCAACGCGCGCCCGCGCTCGCCATCGGCTATGTACTCGGGCCGGGGCAGCGGATCGCCTAAAACGAAAGGCGTCACCTGCCAGTCGTAGCCCTGCGCGGCCACCACAGCCCGCCCCTCGCGACCGGGAATTGGGGCGACCACGCCCGCACAGCCCGCGTCGGCCACTGCCCGCAGCATGGCGGCGATGCGTTCACGACGCGGTCCCTGTCCCGGATTGAGACGCTCCAGAACCCACAGGCGACCGCCGGTGTCCTCCACCACGCGCCGCCATCCGCAGCGCTCCGGACTCCCCGCCAAAGGAAGGTCCGCACGCACGCGCCCGAGTTCCAGTCCGAAATCCGAAAGCGGGGCAGCCAGTGCCTGTGCATCCATCACCATCGTCACCTCATTCGAATCGAAAAAGAATTGCCTTCGCAACAGGCGCGAAGCCACACGGCGATACGCCGCGCGCCCGGCACAGTGCCACGGGCACATGGGAATGTTCAACGCGAAAATGCACACTCCCCGCGCAGAACCGCCCCACCCCGCGAGAAGACGGACACCCGCAAAAAACACCCGACCGCAACTTTCCGCGCCGAGAAACATTGCGCTTGATCGCGTTCAGGGATACCCGAAACTGGTCGTTCACATTCCCTACACCATCAACACACTGGGTTCGCGCCCGATGCGTCGCCGCCCGAGGATTCGCCATGGACTTCCCCGCTGCCCTCCTTCCCCTGTTCAAAATCGCGGCCGTGTTCGCGACCATGCTTGGCGGCATCCGCCTCAAAATCGGCCTTGGCCTGTCCATCCTGTGCGGCGGCCTACTCACGGGCGCGCTGTTCGGTCTTCCCGTCGCCATGTGGCCGCAGACGGCGCTCTCGGGCGTGCTGAACGACAAGACCATCTTCCTCGTGGCCATCGTGGCACTGATCATGATCCTTTCCAACCTGCTGGAAAAGACCGGCCAGTCCGCGCGGCTCATGGACGCCCTGTCCGCCTACCTGCGCGAACCGAAACTGCGGCTGCTGTTCTTCCCCGCGCTCATCGGGCTGCTGCCCATGCCGGGCGGCGCGGTGTTCTCCGCGCCCATGGTGGACAGCGTCTCTCGCGGAATGGGCCTCTCGCGCGAGGACAAGGTGCTGGTGAACTACTGGTTCCGCCACATCTGGGAAATCGCGTGGCCGCTGTATCCGGGCATCATCCTCGCCTCGTCGCTGTCCGGCGTGCCCATCACGAGGCTCGTGCTGCACACTTGTCCGGGCATATTCCTGTGCCTGTTCCTCGGCTGGCGCTTCGTGCTCGCCCCGGTCATGCGCAGGCTGCCAAGCCGCACCGCCGAGGCCACCGACACACCGCGCAATCCCATGCGCGCGCTGCGTGAGGGGTTGCCGCTCGTCATCGCCATCGCCGGGGCCATCGGCATGGAAGCCGTGCTGAGCGCCTTCGCGCCGGACGTGCATTTCGAGATCGGCATCATCATCGCTCTCGCGGCGTCCATCCTCTGCGCAGTGATCCAGAACGGCCTGCCCATCGCGCCCATCCGCTCCACCCTCACCGGGCGCTACCTGTGGAGCATGCTGTGGGTGGTGGCGAGCATCTTCATCTTCAAGCAGTTCATGGAAGATTCCGGCGTAGTGACGGAGCTGTCGCAACTAGCTGGCGGCACGGCCGCGCTGATTGTGGCCACGGTATGTCTGCCGCTTCTGGTGGGCATCATCTCCGGCATCACCATGGCCTACGTGGGCAGCACCTTCCCGCTCATGCTCGGCATGCTTGCGCAGCTGGGCATGGAAGGCCAGACGCTCCAATACACGGTGCTGGCGCTCTTTTCAGGCTTCACGGGCATCATGGTTTCCCCGCTGCACATCTGCTTCCTGCTCACCTGCCGCTACTTCGAGGCGGACATGGCCCGCGCGTGGCGGGGACTTCTTGCGCCGTGCTCGCTCGTCATGCTCTTCGGGTGGGTCTGGTTCGCATTTCTTCGTGCATGACGCATCGGGGCGGTTGTCCGAAGCAGCCGTCCCATGTACACTAGCCCCATGAAAAAACACGCGAAAGGCGTTCTCGCGGCCCTCGCGCTGACTGCGGCCCTCCCGTTTTTCGGCCCACCGCAGGCCTGCGCGGAGACCTTCCTCCGCGAGGACTTCGCCACACTCGATAATTGGAAGGAACAGACCTTCAAGAAAATTCCCCGCCACACCACCTACACGGCGGGCAAGGTCAACGGGGTGGACGCCCTCATGGCGGACAGCCGCTCCTCGGCGTCTGGACTCGTCTTGCAGAAGGTCTTCGACGTGTACGAGCACCCGCTCCTGCGCTGGCGCTGGAAGGTGGGCAACATCATCCCCGAGGCCGACGGCACGAAGAAGACCGGGGACGACTACCCGCTTCGCATCTACGTGGTCTTCACCTACGATCCCGGCTCCGCCACGGGCTTCACCAAGCTGCGCTATTCGCTAGCGAAGATGGTGAACGGCGACTATCCGCCCCACTCCACGCTGAACTACGTGTGGGCCAACGTGGAGAACACGCCGGACCACTTCCGCAGCCCCTACACGGACCGCGCGGCCATCATCCCGCTACGGCGCGGCCCGGCGGACGCCGGAATATGGCTGGAAGAAAGCGTGAACATCGTGGACGACTACCGCCGCGTCTTCGGCGAGGACCCGCCGCACAAAGCGGCGCTGGCCATCATGACCGACACGGACAACACCCGTAGCCGCGCCACGGCCTTCATCGACTGGATAGAGGTGGACTAGGGACCGCCCGGTTCCAAACGCTTCACCCCTGAATCTGTGAGGCAGAATGCGGCCCGCCGGACCGCCACTTCTTCTACGTCAAAAACCCCGCCCTGCGCTCCCCGCGCGACAGTGCCCATCCCGAAAAGCTCATCGACCCAAAAAAATGGGGCGGACCGACATATGCCGGTCCGCCCACGAAATTGACACGCCAGAGTGAGCCGTCACGGACGAGATGCGAGATCCCGCCTGTTCCGGCCCACCCTGACAAGGGTTACTTTCAAGTTAGGCTTTCTTCTTCCTTCCCGCGATCTGGTAGCGCCGCTGCGAGTCGAGCTCGACCTTGCGCAGGCGCACGGACACGGGAGTGACCTCCACGAGTTCGTCCTCGCGGATGAAGTGCAGGGCGCGCTCAAGGGTCATGGGCTGCACGTTGGTCAGGATGACGGCGTCGTCCTTGCCGGATGCGCGCAGGTTGGTGAGCTTCTTGCCCTTGGTGGGGTTCACGTCGATGTCGTTCTCGCGGTTGTGCTCGCCCACGATCATCCCCTCGTAGACGGAGTCGCTGGGATTCACGAACAGGCGGCCACGCGGTTCGAGGTTGAACAGCGCGTAGGCAACGGCCTTGCCCGGACGGTCGGACACGATGGAACCGGTGAAGCGGGACGGGAACTCGCCACGGTGGTCGCCGTAGCCCTCCAGATAGGAGTTCATGATGCCCGTGCCCTTGGTATCGGTGAGGAATTCGTCACGGTAGCCGATGAGTCCGCGCGAGGGAATGGAGAACTCCATGCGCACACGGCCGGAACCGTTGTTGATCATGTTGGTCATGCGACCCTTGCGCTGGGAAAGCTTCTCGGCGATGACGCCCATGAACGCCTCGTCGCAATCCACATAGAGATGCTCGATGGGTTCGAGGAGCTTGCCGTTCTCGTCGCGCTTGAAAATGACCTCGGGACGGCCAACGTTCAGCTCAAAGCCTTCGCGGCGCATGGTCTCGATGATGATGGCCATCTGGAACTCGCCACGGCCCTTGACCAGAAACGCATCGCGGTCCTCGGTGTCTTCCACGCGAATGGCCACGTTGGACAGGGCCTCGCGCATGAGGCGCTCGCGAATCTTGCTGGAGGTGACCAGCTTGCCTTCCTGACCAGCCAGCGGCGAGGTGTTGATGCCGAAGCGCATGCTCACGGTCGGCTCGTCAACGGTGATGCGCGGCAGGGCCTGCGGAGCGTCGACGGTGCAAATGGTATCGCCGATCTTCACGGCCTCGATGCCGGAGAGCACGATGATGTCGCCGGGCTGGGCGGCAGAGGTATCGGCCACCTTGAGTCCGTCGTAGGTCTGGAGGCGGGACACGCGCAGGGTCTTCTGCACGCCGCCCTCGCCGATGCACACCAGCTGGTCGTTGCCGTGGGCCGTGCCGTTCAGGACGCGGCCAATGGCCAGACGGCCGAGGTAATCGGAGTAGCCGAGGTCGGACACCAGCATCTGGAACGGTGCGTCGGGGTCGTAGGTCGGAGCGGGAATCTCGTCGATGACCGCGTCGAGCAGCACGTGGAGATTGGTGGCCTCTTCCTCGATGGTGCGCTTGGCAATGCCCTGACGGCCAATGGCGTAGAAAAGCGGGAAGTCGAGCTGGCTTTCGTCGGCTCCGAGGTCGATGAGCAGGTCGTAGACCTCGTCGAGAACCTCGGCGGGGCGGGCGTCGGCGCGGTCGATCTTGTTGATGACAACCATCAGCTTCAGGCCGGCGTTCAGGGCCTTCTCAAGCACGAAGCGGGTCTGCGGCAGCGGACCCTCGGAGGCGTCCACCAGCAGGATAACGCCGTCGCACATGGAGAGGGAACGCTCGACCTCGCCGCCAAAGTCGGCGTGGCCGGGGGTGTCGATGATGTTGATCTTGCGGTCGCGCCAATGGATCGAGCAGTTCTTCGCAGAAATGGTGATGCCTCGTTCGCGCTCGATATCCCCGGAGTCCATAACGCGTTCGTCGACTTCCTGCCCCTCTCGGAACACGCCACCCTGCTTGAACATCTGGTCAACAAGGGTCGTCTTACCGTGATCGACGTGGGCAATGATTGCAATGTTGCGCAGCGACTCGTTGCGCGCGGTATTCTTAGGCATCTTCCTATCCTGTAAAGTGGGAAAAACAGCTTTTGATGGGGAGGCTCGAACCATTGGGCCAGCCCCGCGCCGGAGCGCGAACCGGGGTTTCTAACAGACCCATCCTCGAATAGCAATGGCAAAAATCATTGCCACCACGAATCGAGCACCACATACCGCCCGGAAAGCACATCCGCAGCGGGTCGAACGTCCCAGATCACGCGGCGCAGACCGCTGGCCGGATCGAGAAGCGGCAGCATCACGCGCACCGTCGCCAGCCCCACGGCCTCCCCCGCATCGCGAATGGCGACCTCGGTCCCAGTGGCAAGGGAGCGCGCCAGTTCCGGCGGGATGTCCGTGGTCAGTTCAAGATGCGTCACGTCCACCAGTTCCATGATCGGCTTGCCCCGCCCGGCCCACTCCGCCACGTTGCCCTCGGCGCGGGCCACCACGCCGGAAAACGGCGCACGTAGCGTGCAATCGTCCACGTCCAGCTCCGCCACAGCCTCGGCGGCCTCGGAACTGCGCTGCTGCATCTGCGAGTAGCGCACCTTGATCTCCAGATTCCTGTATGCCTCCTCGGTGATGATGTCGTCCTTCAGCAAATCCTTCTGCACGTCGCGGTCGTGGCGGGCCTCATCCACGCCGATGGCGGCGGCCTCAGTACGGATGCGGGCGTTGCGCAGATTCGCCACAGCCTGACGTTCATCCAGCCGCCCCAGCACGTCGCCAGCGGCGACTTCGGCCCCCTCGGCGGCGAGGAATACGATGAGGCCATCCCGGGCAAAGGACAGCACCGCCCGCCGCAGCGGACGCACCACGCCGCCCACGCTCTGCGCCCCGGTCTGGACAATGGTGGCGGCCCCACCCGGCGAACCATCCTGCGCCGCCACAGTCCACGGCACAGCAAGAACAAGCCCACACACCACCGTGAGCAACGCGAGACGAAAGACCTCAAGCCAACGCGCGACGTTTCTCATAGCCACAGGTCATACCTCGTCATTCGTTTGAGCGGCCGCAGCACATGCTGCCACAGCGGGCGCGGCTCGCCCATGATGACCGCCATGCCCCCGATGCCAGGCGGCGGTTCCGGCCCATCCGCAGCGAGGGGCACATGCACGCGCACGTCGAAGCGACGCGTCACCCCGTCCTTCTGCCCAACCTCGGCGATGCTCTGCACCACGCCAGCAATGGTTCCAACCGGCCCGGACGGCAGCAGAACGCGCACCTCCTGCCCCACCGCCACATACGACAGGTCAGTCTGGTCGATAATCACATCAGCCACGCGACTCTCGCGCGGAATAAGCGAGAGCACCGTTTCGCCCTTGGCGTAATGCCGCCCGAAAAGCGAACGCGGCGGTGGACCGTCCACGATCCATCTCCCCTGCGGCAGGCGCACGGCAAGGGCCGAGGTCCGCGCGTCAAGCAGGCGCGCCTCGGCTACGAGGGCCATCTCGCGGGCGGCCAAGCGCCGTAGCGCACCGCCCTGTCCGGAAAGCCCCGCCATGCGCCGCTCCAATTCCTGCGCCTCACGCCGGGCCTCCAGCTGCCGCCGTTCAAGTTCGAGGTCCGGCGATGACAGGGCCAGCAGCACATCCCCCGGCGCACAACGCGGCAGGCGGTCCTGACCGTAGGCCACGGATGTAACGAAACCGGACTCCGGCGCGTGAACGACGATCATCTGCGCCCCGACCTCGCACGGCGCGTAAACGCGCATGCGCGGCGACCACACGGCGAGAATCACGGCCAGCACGGCCAACGCCCCCACGGTGAACCGCCGACGCCCGCCCTTCCAGAAGGACCGGACCACCAGCGCCTTCAGCGTGCCGGGCCACGATCCGAGCAGCTTCGAAAACAGGCGAAACACAAGCCAATAAAAGATCAGCACGGCCACAAAGCCCTTGGACCGCGCGAAGCCGTAGCCCATGGACAGTATCTTGCCGAATACCGTCCCCAGATACAGGCACATCCCCGCTCCGTAGGTGATGAAGATGCGCGTCTCACGCGGGGACGGCTCCATCGGCGCGTCCACGGGCATACGCAGCAGGTGGCGCTTGAGCCCCCACGAGAGCATGGACAGCGAATTCTGCCGCAGGTTGGGCAGTTCCATGTAGTCGGACAGCAGATAGTAGCCGTCGAGCTTCATGAGCGGATTGAGATTGAAAAGCACCGTGGCGGAGATGCACACCGTGATGACCACAAAGGCCAGCCGCCCGACCAGCGCGCCGACGTCCGTGAAGAACCACACGAACACCGCAAGCGAACCGAGAAGCAGTTCGAAGTAGACCCCGGCGAAGACCACGTACATCTTGTGGCGCTTGTTCTCGAAGAGCCATGCGTCGTTGACGTTGCAGTACATGCAGGGATTGATGAGCACGAGGAGCAGGAAGCCCATGTCGTGAACCTCGCCGCCGAAGTTCTTGCATGTCAGGCCGTGGGCGAACTCGTGCAAGGCGATGACGACGAGGATGAGCGGCCACGCCGTGAGTAGCCCCGTCAGGCTGCCGAAGACGTACGACGACACCTCAAGGAAATCGCTGGCGAATCGCCTATGTTCCACGAAGACGAGAACCAGCGCCAGAAGCATGAGGCCGACGCAGACGTGAACCACCGCAGGGCTCCACATGAAGCGGATACGGTCGATGATGCGGTCGAACAGGGCGTCGGGATCGTAGACATGGAACCGCATGAAGAGCAACGAACCCTGCCGTTGCAGGAACCGCTGCTTGTGCGTCTCGCGCAGGCGCTCGACAAGCGCGGCGTTCTCCTCCTCACGCGTACGGCGCAACAGGCGGTATTCGCGCGCGGAATTGTAGAGCGCCACGGCGGAATCCCTATCGTACTCGTATTCCTCGCTCTTCGCATTAAAGGCGCTCACCAGCCGCGACAGGCTGCTATGCCCGTCAAAAAGTTCCAGCATGCCGTACTGGCCGGGGTCGAACCGGAAATACTGCTGACGTTCCGGCTCCTTGACCACGTACCACGTCTCGTTGGACAGCACCTGCCTGCGTATTTTCAGATCGTCACGCAGAGGCTGGGGAATGATGTCGGCCATGGCGCCCTCCGCCTACGGTCCCAGCCAGAAGGCCAGCAGGTTGACCACACGGCGCAACTGCCGCAGCACCACGGACACGCCCGGCGTCGCCACGCGCGCCTTGCCGCTCATGCCGGGACGCAACGCCACCTCGGATTCCGTCACCTCCACCTCGGCCACGAAGGCCTCGCGCCCTATCTCGCCAGATTCCCCATTTCCGGAAGACTCGGCGGCCTCGGCGGGCAGACTGTAGGACCGCCCCACATGCGCCACCCGCCCGCGAAAGCGCAGGTTCGGCGCGGAGCGCACCGCCCCCACCACGTCCTGCCCCACGGCGATGTCCATGACCACATCCTCCGGCACCTGCACCACCACGGTCAGCTTGCCGGATTCCGCGAGCCGCAGCAGTTCCGCGCCCACCGGCAGACTCGCGCCCACCAGCTCCTCCAGCCCTGTGGACAGCACCACCCCGCCACGCGGGGCACGGATGTCCACCTTGCCGAGGTCGGCCCCGGCCTTGATGGCCTCGGCCCGCAGCGCCTCGCGCTCGGCCGCCAGTCGCCGGACCTCGGCGGCGCTACCCGCCGCGCGAGCCTCCACGATCTTACGCTCCACCACCGCAAGCTGCGACGACGCCTGCGTCAGACGCAGACGCAGCGGTGCGGGGTCCAGCCGGGCCAGCATATCGCCCTCGCGAACGGTGTCCCCCTCCTTCACGACAACCTCGGCCACCGTCCCCGCCACTTGCAGGAAAACACCGTAGCCCAGCCGCGCTTCCACCTCGCAATCGCCGGTAAACGAGCGGAAACGGGGCACGAGATGCAGCGCAAGCAGAAGCACCAGCGCCACGGCTCCGGCGACCGCCCACTTGCGCCACCCGGCGAACGCCCGCTGCCCGCGCTCCGCAACCTTTCCGAGGGTTTCGGCAAAGGGCACGCGCTGATAGAGGCTGGCATTGCGCACGGCCACCGCGGTCTGATTGGCAAGGATCGACAGCAGGTCGGCCTTGCCACCATCCGCGAAGCCGGGCGTCGCACTCTCGAACCACAGGACGCCAAGCTGCCCTTCCTCGTCGGAAAGGGGCATGGCCCACACGGATTCAAGGCCGTTGCCTTCGAGGTATTCCAACCACACGGTCCGCTGCCCGCGCATCTGCCGCGTGTAGCTTTCACGATCGCGAACGTAGACGGTACGGCCAGCCTCGCGCGTCTTCTCCATAAGCGCGAGCATGGCCTTCTGGCGGGAATCGCCCGCATCTATGGACGTCTCGCCGGACAGGGCCGCGAGCATCAGGCTGTTCTTCGATTCATCGAGCAGGCCCACCGCGCCAAGACTCAATTCCACAAGCTCGCCCGTCATATTGACCACAAGGCCGAGAACCTGATTCAGATCCAGCGTGGACGACACCTGCCGCGAGATGCGCAGCAGTATCCCCATCTCCTTGACCTTGCTCTCGGATTCGAGAAGCCGGGCGTTCTTGATGGAAATGGCAGCGCTGCCCGCGATATCCTGCACGAGGAGAAAGTCGTCGTTGGTGAAACGGCTCTCGAAGCCGCTCTTCTTGTTGAGAATCTGGATAGCGCCGTAGACGTGGCAGTCCACGACGAGGGGAACGCAGATCATGGACTTGGTGGTGAAGCCCGAGGTCTTATCCACATCCGCGGCAAAGCGCTCGTCGCGGGTGGTGTCGAGCACGACCTGCGGCGAATTTTCCTGAATGACCTTGCCGACCACGCCCTTGCCCAGCGGGAGCCGCAGGCCGAGCACCTTGTCCGCCGCCGGTCCCTCGGCCTGATGACACACGCTCTCGCGCGTGCGCCAGTCCACCATCCACAGGGAACCGGCCTCGGCGTTTATCGCCTCCAGCACGCGCTGGAAGATCACGCCCATGAGCCGCTTCATGTCCGTGGTGGAAACGAATTCGCGCGTCAGATCACGGGCGAGCTTGCACCGCGCCAAACGCCGTTCGAGATGCTGCGCGCGTTCGACGGGATCGGACGGCAATTCGTCATCGGTAATCGCCCGATTGCACTGTGTGTCCATGGATTCGGGACTGTCCATGCCTCACGCTCCTCCATGCGGACGACAACCGTCCGAATGCGGATGTTTCGACACGCGGGCAGGCATGCTCCCGTCCCTCGGGAACTGCCCCAGAATGCAACGGCCCGGCATGGCGGAGCGCCGTTTCCAGCAACGACGCTCCGCCACAGGAATCCTAGACAGGCGGTCCCTCGGGCGGAGCGCCTATGTCGACCATCAGGGTGATGGTGCCGTCGCCATTGTCCACCATATCAGAAATCGGCCAGGAGTTGATCGTGTAGGAGCCGTCGGGATTGGGCGTTGCCTCGGGCGGCAGGGGCGAGGACGAATCAACCATGTCCGCCGGGACCGTGAACTGATTGGCACCCATGTCCACTGCATCCGGCGAGAGAGGCAGCGTCCACGTGCTGGCCGAGGGATCGGCCGCGTTGTAGTCGAGCCCCCATGCCGGTTCTCCGTCCGCGCCAGCCGGTTCGCCATCGAACAGCGGCGAGATAAACTCGTTGACGTATCCGTCGGGATGCGGCGGGGGCACATGGCCCATATCGCCCTCCATGAAGGGGCCTTCCTCGCCGCCGTAATCGTGGTGATCATCCATGTGTTCGCCCTCGTGCGGACCGCCGAAGAGCTCATCGGCCGTCATGCCGTCTGGCGGGAACGGGGGCGCGCCATCGGCCACCCACTGATCGAAACCGGCCTGCAACTGCGCCGCGATGTCATCGACCGGGGCATCCGGCGGCAGGCCCGCGATGAAGTCGTCCATGAGAGCCTTGGCCTCGTCGGGTGTCATCTCGCCCTGAAGCTGCGACGCGAACTGCTCGGCCTGCGCCTTCAACTCGGGCGAAGGCTCGAAGTGTTCCATATCACCCTCGCCGCCCGGGGGCATGTAGCCCTCATCGCCCGGAGGCATTCCCCCTTCGTCACCCGGGGGCATATAGTCTCCACCCTCGGGCGGCATGTAGCCTTCGCCTTCCGGTGGCGGATACATTCCGCCGTCATCGGGAGGCATGTATTCCTCACCCGGCGCAGGCCCGGCATATTCGCCTTCCGGCGGCATGTACTCGCCACCCTCGCCGCCCGGAGGCATATAGCCTTCATCACCCGGAGGCATTCCGCCTTCATCACCCGGAGGCATATAGTCTCCACCCTCGGGCGGCATGTAGCCCTCACCCTCCGGTGGCGGGTACATTCCACCGTCATCGGGAGGCATGTACTCCTCACCCGGCGCAGGCCCGGCGTATTCGCCCTCCGGCGGCATGTACTCGCCACCCTCGCCGCCCGGGGGCATGTAGCCTTCATCGCCCGGAGGCATTCCCCCTTCGTCACCCGGGGGCATATAGTCTCCACCCTCGGACGGCATGTAGCCCTCGCCCTCTGGTGGCGGGTACATTCCGCCGTCATCGGGAGGCATGTACTCGCCACCCTCGCCACCCGGGGGTATGTAGCCCTCATCGCCCGGAGGCATTCCCCCTTCGTCACCCGGGGGCATTCCCCCTTCATCACCCGGGGGCATATAGTCTCCACCCTCGGGCGGCATGTAGCCCTCGCCCTCTGGTGGCGGATACATTCCACCGTCATCGGGAGGCATGTATTCCCCGCCCGGCGCAGGCCCGGCGTATTCGCCCTCCGGAGGCATGTACTCGCCACCCTCGCCACCCGGGGGCATGTAGCCTTCATCGCCCGGAGGCATATAGTCTCCACCCTCGGGTGGCATGTAGCCTTCGCCCTCCGGTGGCGGATACATTCCGCCGTCATCGGGAGGCATGTACTCCTCACCCGGCGCAGGCCCGGCGTATTCGCCTTCCGGCGGCATGTACTCGCCACCCTCGCCGCCCGGGGGCATATAGCCTTCACCACCCGGCGGCATGTACTCTCCACCCTCGGGTGGCATGTCCGGTGGCATGTCCGGTGGCATATCTGGCGAAGGAAGGAACCCGGGACCATGCATAAGTTCCTCGGCGGTCAGGCCCTCATCGGGGAACGGCGGCGCGCCATCGGCAACCCACTGGCTGAAGCTCTCCTCGAACCCGGCCCGAATCTCCTCAATGGGCGCATCGGGGGGCAAGCCGTCTGCCCAGCCATCGAAAATCCCGCGCACCTCGTCGGGACTCATGTCCCCCTGAAGCTGCTGTGCGAATTCATCCAGCTTCGTCATCTCCTCGGGCGTCAGTTCCGGTCCCATGTCCTCAGGATGAAAATCATCCGGGGCATCGGTGCCGGTCATCGCCTCCGCGCCTTCCGCGAACTCTGCCCCGATCATGCCCGGAGCGATCCGGTCCTCAAGCTTCTCGATGCCCTTTCCAGGCTTCTTCTTCATGATGACCTCCTTGTGTTGCGAATGCCTCCATGTTTCACCGGGAACCCTTCGCGACGGCAGGGAGAATTTCTGGGCAATCAACTGAAAACCGTTATGTGGCAGGAACTATCGGCGATCATGGGTCCATGTTCAATGTCATGAATCACGCAAGCGATGTCAATCCATTCATCATGGCGGACCGCACAAGTCTCGCGCACCGCAAAAAAGCAGCCATCATTCCGGACGGCAACACACAAAAGAAAAGAATGACGCAAAACATCCTTCAATTCCAAAGGACATCACATGACGCCAATGACAATATTCAAGGCATTCAACCCACTCCACCTCCGCATACTGGCGCATTCCTCTTGCCTGCGCATTCTCCATTCATGTAATGATTGATGATGAACATCCTCCGCCAGGCAGCCGATACTCCAACACGAAACGGCCCGAAGGTTCTAATCTTCGCGCTTTTCATAACCGTTGCCCTCGCGACGGCTGGCGCATCGGCATCCCAGACGAATTCAACGCCCCCAAACGGCGAGCCCCCCATCATCGTGACCATGGACAGCGACGCACCTCCGCTGGCTTACATCGGGGCCAGCGGCAAGGCTGCGGGACTCCTCGTGGACATCTGGCAGCTCTGGGCGCAGCGTACGCAACGCGAGGTACGGTTTCTGCCCGCCAACACACAGGAGGCCCTTGCAGCCATCGCCAGTGGACGCGCAGACATCCATGCAGCCCTCGCGCCGACGCAGGAACTGCGTGATCGCTTCGACTTCGCCCCCGCCATTTACGAGACGGGCATCCATCTCTATTCGCCAGTCGGCCATGGCCCCAAAGCAACCCCACAAGGCCTCGGCGGATGGGATGTGGGCGTCATCGCCAATTCGCCAACAGGAAGTCACCTGCAACAAAAAATCCCCGACGCGCGCATCATCTTCTTTGGCAGTCCGGAACAGATGATCCTCGCCGCACATGAAGGGCGAATCGGCGCATTCGCCGGTCCGGCCCCGGTCATGGATTCCCGGCTGACTGCCCTTGGCCTATCTGCGGATTTCAACGTGTCGCCCTCGGCCATCATCCGAAGCATGCTCCACCCCGCCATTCCCCATGCGACGCCACACCTTTCCGCACTTGTCCGAAAAGGGTTTCAGTCCATCAGCCATGCGGAACTCGCCGAAATCGAAGCCCGCTGGATCAAGGACACGTCACTTCGCCACTTCCGCCCGCGTCGGGACGATCTCGGCCTCACGGAACACGAAAAGAAATGGCTGGCCGTGCATCCCGTCATCCGCATGGCCGTCGCGCCCGACGACCGTCCGCTGGGATTCATCGACGACGGAGAATTTCGCGGAATCACCCACGACATCCTCGCCCTCATCGCAACCCGCCTCGGCATCCGCTTCGAGTCCGTCCCTGCGGCCACCCCCACAGACGCCATCGAGCATGACCTCGCGGACATGCGTGTCGCCACGGACACCTCCGCAACTGGCGGCGAACGTCTTCTTCCTTCCGCACCATTCCTCCGGCTCCCCGGCGTCGTCATCGTCCGCGAAGGCCAACGCGACATCACGGCCATGGATTCGCTGACCGACAGGCTCATTGCGATCACCGGGGATTCTCCCATGCTCCGCCAACTCCTCTCTCGCCATCCGGACCTGCGCTACATTCCAACGCCGGATGCCCGCGCCGCCCTTGAGCTTGTCGCCTCCGGCGCGGCGGACGCCATGTTCGCCAGCATGCCCCACGCCAGCCATGACCTTTCGAAACCAGGCGTCACCAATCTGCGCACGGCCTTCACGACCGATTTCAACGAGGAGTACCGCTTCGCAATCCGTAACGACTGGCCAGAGTTGCCCGCCATCATCGACAAGGCCATCATCTCGATCAAGGAAAGGGAAATCACCGCCATCCGCGAGAAATGGATCAACATCCACAGCACCTGGACGCCAAGCCCCATGCTGCTCGCGGCCATGGGCTGCGTCGCGGCGGGCTTGCTCCTCAGCGTGTACTGGAACGGCCGCCTCTCACGCGAGGTAGCCCAAAGGACGAAAACCGAGGAATCATTGCGCCGCATGGCCGAGGCCGACCAACTCGTCTCCCGTGTTTCCCTGCTCATGATCGAGAACGACTTTGCCACAGCCATCTCGGAAGCCCTGCCCCACATCGGCAGGCACCTACGCGCAGACCACTGCCGCCTTGTGGAATTCAAGCCCGATGGAGAAAGCCTCTCCGTAACGCACGAATGGTGCGCAGGTAACATCCCACCGGCACGACAGGCCCTGGAAGGAAAACACATCTCCCTGTTTCCGACCCTCGCAATGGCCTTCGCCGACGGCCAACCGCAGGACATCCGCGACACGTCGGCCTTCGCGCTGGCGTCCCCTCAACAGACGGAGCTTGTCGAACGCCACGGCGTCCGCAGCATCCTTCATGTCCCGCTCATCTTTTCCGGAAAACCCATCGGCGGCATATCCGTCGATTCGGGCAGAAGCGCTCCGCCATGGGGCGAAGAGGGACAGCCGCTGCTCTCCCGTGTCGCGGAAATCCTCATCATGGCCTCTACCCGCTCCACGGCGGAACATGCACTACGGGAAACGGGCGAACGCTACCGCAACGCGACCAAGGCCGCCGCCGAAGGCATGTGGGACTGGAACCTCGAAACCGGCGAAGCCTACACCAGCCCGTCGTTCTGGAACAGCCTCGGCTACGACACCACAAGCGTCCCCGCGCGGGCTGAGGACTGGGTGGCCTTCGTCCACCCGGCGGACAGAGGCAGACTGGCATCGAGCATGCGCGATCCGCGACAACACGGGAATACCTTCGAGATCGCCTACCGCATCCGCAACGCGCAGGGCGAATTCCGCTGGATACTCTCGCGCGGGCAAACCGTTGAGCATGCCGACGACGGACGGCCACTGCGGGCCACGGGCACCCATGTGGACATCACGGCCCAGAAGCAGGCCGAGCGCGACCTGCGTCTGGCGCAGACATCCCTCGAAAATTCGCAGGACGGCATTCTGTGGGTCCGGCAAGACGGCACGCACATCTTCGCCAACGACTCGATGGCCCGCCTTCTGGATTTCGATCAGCAGGAACTGCTCGCCCTCACCGTGGGGGATGTCCATCCGGAACTCGCGCAGCGTCCATGGACGGAAACGTGGGCCAGCCTGGAACGGCAGGCACCGGCGATTTTCGAGACCCTCGCAAAGACCAGAACAGGTCTCGTCTTCCCCGTGGAAATCTCGACCACCTTCATATGCCTCGACGAGCAGAATTTCCTGTGCCTCTCCGTGCGGGACATCTCGGAGCGCAAGCATGCCGAACAAGCTCTCACCCAGAGCGAACGCCGTTTCCGCGCCCTCTACGAGCACGCCTCGGACGGCATCATCCTGCACGACAAAAACGCCAGCGTCATCGAAGGCAACCCAAGCGCCCGGGAACTGCTGGGATATGATGCGGAAGAATTCGGCGGGCAAACGCCATCCCTGCTCTTCACCCCGCAGGATGCGGACCGCTTCACACAAGGGGTGATCGGCATAGCCAACGGCGAGACCTGGCGGACCGAGCTGGACATGCTGCGCAAGGACGGTTCGTCCTTCCCGGCGGAATTGAGTTGCAGGCTCGTGGACAGGAACATCGTGCAGGTCATCCTGCGCGACATGTCCGAACGCCGGTCCATGGAGCGCGACCTCGTCCGCATGCGCGACGAAGCCAACGCTGCAAACCGGGCAAAGACCGTCTTCATGACCAACATGAGCCACGAAATCCGCACACCGCTCAACGGCGTGATCGGTATGACGGAATTGCTCGCCAACACGCACCTCACGCATCGGCAGCGGGAATACGTCTCTGGCATCCGCCAATCGGGCGACGCGCTGCTCGCCATCATCACCGACATTCTAGACTTCGCGCGGATCGAGAACGGCAACATCGAATTCGAGACCATCCCCTTCAGCCTGCGCGACAGCATCTTCGACATCCTCCATCCCCACTCGTTCGAGGCCGCGCGCAAGGGGCTGCACTTCGTCATCCGCATCGACGAAAACGTCCCCGACATGCTGCTGGGCGACCGCGCCCGCCTTGGGCAGATACTCGGCAACATCGCCTCGAACGCCGTGAAATTCACCGAAGAAGGCGAAATCTCCGTGGCCGCCAGCATGACGGAGGAAAGCCCCACCAGCGCCATCATCGTCTTCGCCGTCAGCGACACGGGCATAGGCATCGACAGCGACAAGCGGGAAGCCATCTTCAAGTCCTTCGAACAGGCCGACGGCTCCACGACGCGGCGCTACGGCGGCACGGGGCTCGGGCTGACCATAGCCGCGGAACTCGTCCGCCAGATGGGGGGGGCCATCACCGTCGAAAGCGCCCACACGCAGGGCAGCACATTCACCTTCACCATCGAATTCGCGAAATCACCCATCCCGCTTCCACCGCCAACTCCCGGCTCACAGATCACCCTGCGCGGCCGCAGGGGCCTCATCGTTGACGGTGGACGCGCCAGCCGAAAATATCTGCGGACATCACTCGAACAGCTCGGCATCCGTCCCATTGTCGCCACAACCGGCAAAGAGGCCCTCGATCTGCTCCAGACCTCCTTCGAGCGCAATGAACGCATCGACGCCGTTCTCGCGGACCGCGACCTCCCGGACCTGTCAGGGGCGTCGTTCGCCCGTAGCCTGCGCCGTCTTCCGCATTACGCGAACATTCCGCTCATCGTCCTGTCCTCGACGGACGAGCCGCAGGACCTGCTGGCCCTGCGCCGACATGGCGTCACGGACATCATCGCAAAACCCGTCCTCGCGGACCAACTTCGGCGCTCCCTCGTCCGGGCGATGGCCGAACCGACCGCTCCCCCGATGCTCAACGGCCATCCGGACTCCGCAAAACCGCGAATCCTCCTCGTCGAGGACATGGAGATCAACCGCAACGTCGCCGTCAACATGCTGCGAACCTTCGGGCTGGACGCCTCCGTGGCAACTAACGGCAAACAGGCCGTAGAGTTGTACGAAAACGAGGACTTCGACGTCATCCTTATGGACGTGCAGATGCCGGTCATGGACGGACTGGAAGCCACCGGCCGCATCCGGGAGCACGACGCGAAGCGGGAGAGGCACGTGCCCATCGTGGCGATGACAGCCCACGCCACGGACGAGGATCGCTCGACCATACTGGCGGCGGGAATGGATGACTTCATCGCCAAGCCCTTCCGACCTCACGAGCTTTTCGAGGCGCTGCGGCGCAACATCAACATTGCCCAACGGCTCGCGCCCGCGCAGGCACAGGGCGCAGCGTCGCACAATGCGCAGCGCGTCACGGACGGCTACGTGCTCGACACCGACCGACTGGCCATGAGCTTCGGCGGCAACGGCGACTTTCTGAAGGAAAACGTGGATCTGTTCCTGAACGATGCGGCACAGAAACTTACGCATCTCGAAGAACGTCTGAAGGCCGACGATGCCCCTGCGCTGGCGAAACACGCCCACGCGTTCAAGGGCACCATCGGCTACTTCGACGAAGGGGAAGTGTTCATGGCCGCTGCGCGGCTGGAAAACGCGGCGCGCGATGAGGATATGCGCACCGCACGGCAGGCCCTCGACGAGCTGCGGCTGCGCGTGGAACACCTGACCAGAGCGCTCGGCTCGCTATTCTGAAACCAACCAGAAATCACGTCACCCCGCGCTACTCCTCGCGCTCTTCGCCATCAGAGGTCACATGCCGACCGGCCTCGCCCCCGGAGGCGCCCATGCGGAAGAACGCCATGATGCGCTCAAGCTCCCGTGCCTGATTCGACAGCTGGGCTGACGTCGCGAGCGTCTGCTCCGAAGCGGCGGCATTGCCCTGAATCACCTGATCCAACTCCTGCAATGCCTTGTTGATCTGCTCGGCCCCGATGTGCTGCTCCCGCGTGGCGGCGGAAATCTCCTGCACCAGATCCGCCGTACGGTGGATGCCCGGCACCAGCTCCCGCAGGATCACACCCGCCTTTTCGGCAACCTGCGCACTGGAAGAGGACATCTCGCTGATTTCGCGTGCTGCCTGCCCACTGCGTTCGGCCAGCTTGCGGACTTCGGCGGCCACCACGGCAAAGCCCTTGCCGTGCTCCCCGGCCCGGGCCGCCTCGATGGCCGCATTCAGTGCGAGAAGATTGGTCTGCCGAGCAATCTCCTCGATGATCATGATCTTCTCGACGATGTTGTGCATGGCCGCAACCGTTCCGGCCACGGCGTCGCCGCCTTCCTGCGCCTTCTCGGCCACCTCGGCCGCGATGCGCTCCACCTGCTGCGCATTCTCCGCATTCTGCCTGATGTTGCCGGTCATCTGCTCCACGGAGGACGACACTTCCTGCACGCTCGCCGCCTGACGCGTCGCGCCTTCGGACAGACTCTGCGACGCGGACTGCAACTCCACACTGCCATTGGTGACGTTGGACGAGGCCAGCCCCACATCCCGGACCACGCTGTGCAGCCTATCGCTCATCTCGCGGAAGGCCCCGGCCATGCGCCCCATCTCGTCCCGGCCCCGCCGGGTGACCCTGCGCGTGAAATCGCCCTGCGCCATGGCTCCCGCCACGGACTGCATCTCCGATATCGGCTCAATGACGCTACTGCGCATCACGAGCCAAACCACCGCGGCCAAACCGACCAGCAAGACCGATGTCCACGACACCGTGCTCAACTGCGCCGAGGCGATCTCGCGATTGGCGGCCTCAAGGGAACTCACAATCTCGAAGGCCCCGTGAATGTCGCCGTCTTTCCATCCCTCGCGAATGCCTCCGGTAGGATCGACGCTTCCCTTCGGGTCGCCATGGCAGTGCAGACACTCCGCAGTCAGCCGAATGGGCCGGAAATAGCGAATGGCGTCGGCCTCGTACACGACATACTCATCCAATGCTCCGCCCCTCAACGCCTCGATAACGCGTCTCTCTAGGGGCGTCGGCTCGTTTTGTGGATTGCGCGGGGCGATCTTCGGCACCCGGAATTCGTAGCCAGCCTTCTCGGCATTGGCGCGCGCCATGTTCAGAGCGGTAATGACAGGCACTGCGTCCAGCACCTTGTCCGGAGGCAGCTGGTCCAAGGGCTGCATAATCCCGGCTTTCAGCTTGGCGGCCATCTCCTCGCGCCCGGCCTCGGCCATGAGCACGATGGCGCGGCTGCGGGCGAGTATCGTCTCATGCGCGCCCTCGCGGATTTCCGCCACCTGCATCACTGTCAGAACGATACCCATCAAAAAAGGCCCAACCAGGGCCACCGTTAGCGTCTTCCAACGAATGCTCACATTTCCGAACATGTTGAACCTCCTTTCGCCCAAGGCACCGGCACGCGCCTATGCCTGCATGTAATCGAGCAGACTCTCGACATCGAGCACAAGCGCGTCGCGCTCGCCGATCATGCCGTATCCGAGTATGGGAACGCGATAGATGTCCTTGACGGGTATGGTGAAGTTGGCCACCACCACCTGCTGCTGGCGCAGCACCTCGTCCACAAGGAAGGCCGCGCGGCGGTTGCCCACCTTGATCACCACGGCCTGCGAGGAACCATTGACGCCACCGCTGGCTGCAAGGCCGAAGTAGCGGTCCAGCCGGAAAAGCGAATAGAGTTCGCCCCGCACGTCGACGGTTTCCTCCCCGCCCGGCATGGACGCGATATCCCGCCTGCGCACGGCGTAGACCTCAAGGACGGACTGGCTGGGCACCACGAACAGTTCGCCCGCCAGACGCACGATGAGCGCGTCCACGATGCCCTCGGACAGGGAACGCTCAAGAGGGATGGCCAGCGTGAAAACCGAGCCCTGCCCCACGTTGCTGCGAATGCAAATTTCTCCGCCGAGCTTGCCCTCGATGGAATGCGCCACGGCATCCATGCCCACGCCACGGCCGGACACGTCCGTCACCTTCTCCGCCGTGGAGAATCCGGACTTGAGGATGAAGCGCAGTACCTCCTCCGGAGCGATGACCTCGTCTCCGGTCATGAGTCCCCGTTCCACGGCCTTGGCCCGTATCCGTTCGGGGTCGATGCCCTTGCCGTCATCCTCCACGGTGATGAAGGCCTTGTCGCCCCGCCGTTCGGCGGAAAGCGTCAGCGTGCCGGTCTCGTCCTTGCCCGCCATGGCGCGGTCCTCGGGCATCTCCATGCCGTGGTCCACGGCATTGCGCAGCAGATGCACCAACGGTTCGTTGATGTGCTCGACGATGGTCTTGTCGAGTTCGAGATCGTCGCCAACCACCTCGAAACGCAGTTTCTTGCCCATCTTGAGGGTCAGGCTGCTCACCAGCCGATGCATTGGCGTGAAAATCTGCTTGAGCGGCACGAGGCGTATCTTCTCCACCTCGTTCTTGATGCTGGCGATGACGGTCTCAAGCTCCTTCATCCCGGCGATGGCCTTGGCATCCAGCGAGGGATTCTGGGCGATGACCGCATACTGCGTCATGAGCTTGCCCACGTAATCGATGAGTGTGTCGAGCTTTTCGGTGCTCACGCGGATGGACGAAATTTCGGAGCCGCCCTTGCCGCCTTTGGCTGGTGCCGCTGGCTGGGCCTTGGCCTTTCCGGACTCGGCCTGCTGGGGCGCGGACACTTCGGCATGTTCGTCATCGGCGGTAGCGGACGCCGCCGCATCCTGCGGCGCGGACTCCGTTGCGGACGACTTTCCGGGCGCGCCATCTGCGTCGCTGCGCTCGCCGCCCGCCTCCTGCGGCTCCACGTACTCGCCACTGGCCCGCAACTCCCGAATCTTCTCCGCGCGGTCCTCCACGATGCCCGCCATGGAAAACAGCAGCTGGCGCTGCCCGTCCGCCATGCTCAAAAAAGCCGTGACCATCTCCGGCGTCACAGGGGCGATGCCGTCGATGAGCATATCCATGAGGGTGGCCACATTGGCCGACGGATAGCGAACGTTCAGCAGACCGAGGCGTCCGAGCGCATCGCTTAGCGCCTCCGGACTCACCCGTCCCTGTTCGAGAACGAGAATGCGCTCCTCAAGGGCCTCGATGCATTGTTCGATGCTCTGCTTCATCAGTTCAGCCCGCCATTGTCATCGGGCGTGGGGCCGGTATCCGGCGCGACGCCCTGCACGCGAATCGATGAATCGAACCCCCAGCCGTAAAATGTTCCCTTGCATCCGGGGCCCATGCCGGACACACGCAGGTCGAGGCGTCCGGCGAACTCTTCGAGCGTCTCGAATCCGGCGCGGTTCATGGTGAGGACTTCAGAAAGGTCGACGACGACGCGCATGCCGGAGTCCACAGCGCCAAGCGCGGCACGCAGAATCTCCCGGTGCGCGTCCAGATGCACGCGCGGCATCGACACGCGCGCCACCATGCATCCATCGGAACTTTCGATATCCACGCTGCCGACAGCAGCCGTCGCAGCCCCCTCGCCGCCACCGGAGGCCTTCTCCAGCCGGTCGAGGACGGAATCCATCTCGCCCTTGTCCGGCTCGCCCATCTCGCGAATCTGGTCCAGCAACTGGAAAACGTGCGTCACGGCATGCATGGCGGCGGTAATGTTCTCCTCGCTGTGCTCCAGTTCGCCCGCCTGCAATTTCTTGAGAAAGCTCTCGACCTTGTGGGTGAAGGTGGAGGCGATCTCGAATCCGCTCATAAATCCCGTAACACCCTTGATGGTGTGCAGCGGGCGCGCAAGAACCTCTATCCCGTCCTGCACGCGCCCCTGACCGAGCAGATCGGTCCCCTCCATAATCAGCGGATAGAAATCGTCGTTCACCTGCGAATAGAATTCCGTGACCATCTCATCACTTTCGCTCATGCCAGCCTCCGGCCTCTCACTCGAAGATGAACCCCGCGCGCACGAGTTGATCGCGAATCTTCTCGCCATCGTATGGCTTCACGATATACCCGGCAGCCGCACACCCGTTGAAGGACTGCATCACGGTCTTCGGGTCCGAAAGCGCTGTGGCCATGATGACCGTCACGGGGTCGAGATCGCGCTCGGCCTCGAACTCGCGGATGCGCTTCAGGGCCGACAAGCCGTCGAGCACAGGCATCATGATGTCCATGACAACAAGATTGTATGGCCGACGCTCCTCGCTCGCCATGCGGAATGCCGACACGGCCTCCTCACCGTTGACGACGATGTTGACGTCGAAAAACGGCGCAAGATGCTTCCGCAAAACCTCACGCGATACGAAATCGTCCTCCACCACAAGGGCTCGCATCATGTCCTCCCCTTGGCCTGTGCCGAATCACTCAAGACAGCGCGCGATGTAGTGGGCCAGCTCCTGCTCCTGCATGGGCTTGGCCAAAAAGAACGTCGCACCAAGTTCCAGCAGGTTGCTTATGTCCTTCACCCCGACCACCGCGGACATGATGATGATCGGAAGATCCATGAACTGGCTGTCGCCCCTAAGCGTCTTGATGAGCTGCTGCCCATCCATTTCGGGCATCATGATGTCCGTGATGAGCAGATGGAACGTGTTGGCGGCCTTGAGCGCCTCGTAGGCATGTCTCCCATTGGGGCTAACGAAGGGAACATGCCCGAGTTTGCTGACCATTTTCGAAACCGTGAGCTGCGCCACGTAGTCGTCTTCTGCAATGAGTATTTGTGCCATCGCTTTTACCCCCACACCTGAAAATAGCATGATTCGGCCCAGCGCTGCCACCGAAAAACCGTTTTCCGCGGCCAGTCGCCGCGCCTTTCGTCATATGTCCCGCAATTCCCGTATCATGGCGTCCACATGTTCACGCAGGACCGCCACCCCCTCCCCCGCGAGGGACAGATCGCCCGACCGGCCTATCCTTTCGAGCCCAAGGGCCGCCTCGTACACCCGCCCAGTGCTGAAACAGCCGATCGTCCCCTTGAAGGCATGGGCCAGCTTCCCAAGCGCCTCGGCATCGGCCGCGCGAATGGCTTCCTCGAACTGACGGAAGCGCTCTGGAGCGTCATCGATGAATATCTGCGCGTTTTCGAGAATGAAGTCCCGCTGGCCGCCGAAGCTTTCGGCCATGCGTCGCGGGTCGAGATGCGGTCCGCTTGCGGACGCCTCCGCAGATGTGGGCACCGAATCCTCCTCCACGCCAAACGCCGTGGGGAGAGCCTCGCCACCGGTCATGGCCTCAACCGTCACGCCGTCCGGCTTCGCAGCCTTCGCCACGGACGACGCCACAATGGCGTCCACCTCCTGAGCAGGAGCATTGCCCGGCACTGGCACGTCCTGAGACCCGCCCGCCATCGCGGAGACGACGCGCTCCACGGCCTCGAACATGACCCGAGGCGACACGGGCTTCGGCACGAAATCGTCCATTCCGGCGGCCTCGAAACGTTCGCGGTCGCCGCGCATGGCGTGGGCGGTCATGGCCACCACGGGCAAATGGCCGCCAGCGGTGCGCTCGCGCTCGCGGATGATGCGGGTGGCCTCCACCCCGTCCATCTCCGGCATCTGCACATCCATGAACACCATGTCGAAACGGCCATCCTCAAGCAGGCGCAACGCCTCCACACCGTTTCCGGCCACGGTGACGCTGTGCCCGAAGGAGACAAGCATCCCCTTGGCCACGTTCTGATTGATGACCGTATCCTCCACGAGCAGAATCTCCAGTTCCCGCCGTGATTTCAGATGACGCGAGGTAGGCTCCGCCTGCCCGGATATCCCCACGTTCTCCCAACTGCCCACGGCGAGCGCCACCGCGCGCATGAGCTCCGCTGGCCCCACCGGCTTGACGAGGCAGGCCACCGCGCCCAGCTCACGGGCACGGCGCTCCTCCTCCTGCGTCGCGGCCGAGGTGAGCATGATGACCTTCATGCCCTCGAATTCCTTGCGACGGCGCACCGCGCCAAGGAAATCCAGTCCGTCGGCTCCGGGCATCATGCGGTCGACGATGGCAAGGGCGTAGGGCCGCCCACGCACCACTGCACCCTCCATCAACCCTATGGCTTCGGAGACGCCGGACGAGGCCACCGGCGTCATCTTCCACTGACGCAGGCTCTCGGACAGGATGCGCCGATTCGTTTCGCTATCGTCCACCACGAGCACCCGCACGTTTTCGAGCACCGACAGATCGGGGATGCCCGTTGCGGGAGCGACCGGCGTTGGCGATTCCTCAAGCAGGACATCAAAAACGAATTCGCTACCCTGCCCCGGCTCGCTGCGTACGGCGATCTCGCCACCCATGAGGTTCACGAGCTGCGCGGAAATGGCCAGCCCAAGCCCCGTCCCGCCGTAGCGCCGGGTGATGGTGCCGTCCGCCTGCACAAAGAGATCGAAGATGCGGCGCTGGTCCTCGTGATTGATGCCGATGCCCGTATCCCGCACGGAGAATCGCAGCAGCACCCGCACGCCGGAGTATCCACCGAAATCGACCTGAACGACGATCTCGCCAACGTCGGTGAACTTCACGGCATTGCCAACGAGGTTCAGGATGATCTGGCGCAGACGCTTGGGGTCGCCGAGCAGATGGTCCGGCACGTTTGGGGCGACGCGCATGACCAGTTCAAGCCCCTTCTCCGCCGCCCGGCCGCCAATGGCGTGCAGGTCGGTATAAAGAGAATCGCGCAGGCTGAAGGGCACATGGTCGATCTCCAGCTTGCCCGCCTCGATCTTGGAGAAGTCGAGAATATCGTTGATGACGGTGAGGAGCGATTCGCCCGAAACGAGAATGGAGTTCACATACTCCCGCTGGCGATCGGTCAGCTCGGTATCGAGCAGCAGTTCGGACATGCCGATGACGCCGTTCATGGGCGTGCGTATCTCATGGCTCATGTTGGCAAGGAACTGACTTTTGGCGCGGTTCGCGCCCTCCGCGGCCTCCTTTGCGACCTGCAACTCGGCCTCAATGGCCTTGCGCAGAGTGATGTCCGTATAGGTGCCAACCACACGGGTGGCCACGCCGGTTCCCGCCTCGTCGAGAATGAAGGCCCGCGCCATCACCCACACCGTGGAGCCGTCGCGATGCACCATCCGGTAGTCCATGCGGAACATCTCAACGTTTTCGATATGCCGTCGGTAAAGTTCCTGCACACGCTCGCGATCCTCTGGATGCACAAGGCGCGCCCACGTCTCCGCCGTATGCGGCAGGTCATTCTCCGCGTAGCCGAACATGGAGAGGAAGCCCGGACTGAAATACATCTCCCGCTGACCGATGCGCCAATCCCACAGCCCGTCGGACGTGGCCTTCATGGCCAGCAGAAAGCGCTGCTCGCTCTCGAAAAGCGCCATCTCGACGCGCTTGCGGTCGGAGATGTCGAGCATCACGCCCACCACGCCGCCCTCGCCATCCAGGGAACCGACAAGGGAACGCGACACGATGTAGTCGTGCCGTCCGCCCTTTGCGTCTTCGAAAGCGGCCTCGTATTCGAGGATGCGCTCGCGCGTCGCGGCGAGGGAATCGTCCGCACGAATCCCGCTCTCGGCCAGCGTAGGCGGCAGGCATTCCTTTTCGCTGCGCCCCAGCACCTCAGATTCCCGCTTGTCGAAAAGCGTAAGAAAAGCCTCGTTCACGGTCACGTAACGACCGGAGGCGTTCTTGAGGAAGACGGGCGTCGGCAGGCAATCTATGAGATTCTGCAAAAAGCTGTGGCTGCGCGCCAGTTCCTCCTCGGCGCGCATGCGCACCCGCACCTCGGACGCGAGACGGCGATTCCAGTAGGCAATGACGAAGAAGACCAGCAGGACCACCGCCCCCATCTGCATGCCCACTATCCACACCCGTCCGGAATCCAGCCCGGCCTCCACACGCACCCCCACCCAGCGCCGCAGGATGCGATCACGCTCGGCGGGCGGCACGGCGCGCAGACCCTTGTCCAGAATGCCTGCCAATTCCGGCCAATCCCGACGCACGCCCACCGCGAGACGCAATTCGTTGCGCAGCACGCAGGCGACACGCAGATTGGCTATGCCCTGCCGGGGAATGGAATAGCTCGCAGTGGCGAAATTGCTCAGGCAGGCATCCGCCCCACCCATGGACACGGCGGACCACATATCCTCCAGCTTGTCCACGCTCGTCAGATCTATGTCCGGATAACGGCTCAGGATGCCGTACGCCGCGTCATCTGCCAGCGAAACGACACGCTTGCCGAGAAGGTCCTCGATGCCGGAGTAAATGCCGTCCTCGCTACGGGCCACGATGACCCACGGCGTTTCGTAGTACGCCCCGGAAAAGATCAGCATGGAGCTGCGTTCATGGGTTGGCACCTCGCAGCCTATGCCGTCCAGGACTCCGCTGCCGACCTGCTCGACAAGCCTGCCCCACCCATCCACGGGCACCAGCCGAACGCCCAGCCCCACGCGTTCGCCAACACTGCGCAGGAAGTCCACAGCGATTCCGGCTGGCTCGCCCTTGTCATCCACGAAGGAATACGGCGGGAAATGGGCCGGGATACCAAGCGTCACGGAGGGATGCCGCGACAGCCAGCCACGTTCCCACGCGCTCAGGCGCAGTTCCTGCGGCTGCGCACGGAACCGGAAGTCGTCCGGATTGCTGATCCAGCGCTTTTCAAGCTCCAGCAGCTCATCGCGCCGAATCGACTCGAAGCCGTCGTTGATCGTGGCCACCAGTTCCGATGCGCCCTTGACCACGCCCGGTCGCACATCCTCCACATGTCGCCACGTGGTGAGCTTGGCGAACAGGGCCTCAAGGCCCGCCTCCCGCAGAATGGCGCGCGCGGCGACCGTCGGCGCGAGAAACCCGTCCAGCCCGTTCTCCTCCACGGCGACCACGGCCTGCCGCACGTTCGCGAAGGGAATCTGCCGAATGTAGGGAGCCTCCCATTCCAGACTCCGCGCCGCTGCGCTCCCCTCGGGAACGGCTATGGCCGCGCCAAGAAAATCGTCGAGACCGTGAGGTCGGAACCTGTCGCTCCTATAGAAGACAGCCCACTCCTCGCCGTACACGGGCCCGGCGAAGTCGAGCTTCCAGGCGACATCGGGCCGCGACACAAGGCCCGCATGCAAATCCGCGATGCCGGACTGGACATCGCGCACCGCGCCAGTCTCGTCGTTCAAGAGAAACGACACGCCCCTTCCCGTCCGCTCAGACCACAGACGCCAAATATCCGCGAACAGGCCTGCGGCACGCCCGTCCTCCGTGGCGAAACTCCACGGCGGATCGTCCCTGTTCATGGCAACGACGAGGGAGCGTCCACGATGCTCCTCGCGCAACGGATTCCAGCGGTGTTGCAGGCTACGTAATTCATCCTCGCCGATGGCGAGCATCCCCTCGCGCACGGCCCGCAACAGCAGGGCGTCGTCGCTTCGAACCAGCGCCTTCAAGGCGCTACGTTTCAAGGGACGGTCCGCGTGATAGCGAAACGCATCGAGAATGCCGCGACTGCGCAGGGCGCTCAACGCGGGCTGTGTGGGATGGACAAAAGCCAGCACCTTGCCGGATGCTACGGCACCAAACAGCCCGTCCACCGTCTCGAAGGTACGCACGGCCACCGCGCCGCCGTCCTGAAGCCCCGGAACGCTCCCCCCCACGGGCCACGACGCGCCAAGCTCGAAACCATGCAGATCGGCGGGAGTCTTCACACCATACAGCCGCGCGCTGAAGAACAGACTCGTCGTATTGTCGATTGGCAGAGCGAGGCTCTCCATTCCGGGCACGGTACCATCCGACGCCGAGAAGTCATGCGCAATGTCGGCCTGATCGGCAAGGACCAGCTCCCTGCCATCCCTGTCGGCGGGCACGAAGGTCACACGAACGCCCGTGTGACCGCTCCAGGCCTGCCACAGATCGGGCAGCAGCCCCCGCATCCTGTCCCCCGCCCGCGCGACGGAATATGGCGGCAAATCACGTGGCAAGGCCACACGCACGCCCCCGAGTTCGTCGAACTGCCCGGATTCGGGCTTCTCCAACGGCGCGGCCCCCATCCAGTCCCGAAACACGGCGGCAAGTTCCTCCTCGGAAACGCCACCGAGGGTGGCCTGCACCGTTTCGAGCAGCCTTCGGTTTCCCTTGTGCACAGCGGCGCACACCTCGACCGTCAGCGCGGGATTATCCGACAGCGTCACCTGCGCCCCGGCCCCGGCGTACGCCAAATACACGGAGGCCAGAGCCTCGGGCATGACTGCGGCGCTGACCCGGCCATGAGCCAATGCTAGACACAGTTCCCCATAGGTCGGGAAAATGGTCGCACCATCGAGCATTCCCGCATCAGCGGCCATCTCGTAATCGAAATTTCCTGCGACGACGCCGAAATCATGTCCGGCAAGTTCGGCAATGGTTTGGGGGGCGCCATCGGGAAAGACCTCCGGGCGCGAATAGACATACATACGTATGGAGGCGAAGGGACTGGTGAAATCGAACAACCTTTCGCGCGATGGCGTCCGCGCGACGGCTGGCAGCACGTCCGCCTCGCCCTCGGCGACCATCCTCAGGGCTTCACTCATGGGCGCGATCTCGAAACGGACATCATGGCCGCTGCGGGCCGAGGCCATTTTCCACAGATCGACGAGAATGCCTCGCGCCTCGCCCCGCGCCCCCAGAAAATAGTAGGGACGAGCTTCCATGAACGCCAGCCGCACCGGCGGGCCGACATCGTCGGGTGCGGCACACACCCGCCCGGAACCGAGAATCCCGCACACGAGGACAAGACAGCCGAGCGCCAGTGCGATGCGGCATAGCGAATGTCCCGCCACGCGGCAGACGCCGCGGGTGGACTGCGGGCGGTTCCTATCCCTCGTCCGGATAGGCGTCTCGAATCTTGAGGATGTCATCCAGATTCCCCAGCAGCAGATCCGCCAACGCAGGTTCGAAAAGCCCACCCCGCTCGTGACGCACAAGCTCCACGATGCGTTCCAGATCCCATGCCGCCTTGTACACGCGCGGCGTGGCAAGAGCGTCGAACACGTCGGTTATGGCCGTGATGCGCCCGAAGACGTGTATGTCCTCCCCCTTGAGTCCTTCGGGATATCCCTTCCCGTCCCAGCGCTCATGATGCTGCAAAGCCACCACGGCCGCCGAACGGATGATCTTGCGGCTCGAACTGCGAAGTATCTGATAGCCGAGCACGGTATGGCTCTTCATGACCTCGAACTCCTCCGTGGTCAGTCGGCCCGGCTTGAGCAGTATCGCATCCGGAATCCCGATCTTGCCGACGTCGTGCATGGGCGAGGCGAGCCGCAGGAGTTCGGCCTCCTTCTCATCGAGTCCATAGGCCAGCGCCAGAAAACGCGAATACTCGGCCACCCGGCGAACATGATTCGCCGTCTCGTGGGAACGGCTCTCCACCACGTCGCCAAGGGTGAAGATGAGTTCCTTCTGGGTGCTGATGATCTCGCGATTGAGCAGGATATTGTCGAGCGCGGTGCCCGCGTTGGCCCCAAGAATCCGCAGGAGCCTGTCTTCGAGCGCTTCGAGGGGGCGACAGCAGCGTAGGTAGATGTAGTTTGCTGTGTCGCTCTTGCCGGTAAAACGCGCGGCAAAGGCGTTTCCTTCGCAGAACCAGCCGCCATTGCCCTCCGCCCCGGCCAGCATGGGCATGGCCTCCGGCGCTGCCTCTCCCACGGATGCGCCGAGCATCCGCTCATAGCCGCCGATCCCGGCGACAACGCTCATGTTCTCTCCCGAACCGGACGCGGCAAAGCCCGATGCCGTGCACTCCCGCCCTGTGTTGCACTCCTGCCGGACAAGACCTCGAAATTCCTCCAGCCACTCGCGGCAGAACTCCTCGGCGTCGCGCTGCATGAGTAGCCGCCCGGACGATGCGATCACTCGCTCCAGCCCGCGCATGCTCCGTTCGATGGTCACGAGGTCCTTGTAGGAACGCACGGCCCCGATGATCGTGGTGTAGAGCCGCTCCGCGGTCAGTTCCGTCTTCTGCTTGTAGTCGTTGATGTCATACTGATCGACCACCTCGCGCTCCGGCGCATGGCCGGGCTGTCCGGTGCGCAGAATGATCCGTACGCGCCTATCCCTGACCTCCTCGCGAATGAAGCGGACGAACTCCAGCCCGGCCTGATTGGTTTCCATGACCACGTCGAGCAGGATGACCGCGGTATCCGGATGCTCCCTGATGAGCTCGCGCGCCTGTGCGGCGGAGTATGCGCTCAAGCACTCGAACCCTCGACCCTCGAAGGAGAAATCCCGCACCACCATGCGCGTGACGCGATGCACTTCTTCCTCGTCATCGACAATCATGAGCTTCCACAGCGGATCGTCGCTCGTCGCGGCCGCCTTCTCGGCTGCAAACACCATATTTCGATTTTTGTCGCGCATTCCCATCACCCCATCACCCGGCCATCGGTTCCGCTACCCTGAAGCACAGGGAAAAATAGAACTGACTGCCTTCCGTGGGTTCGCTCTCGACCCAGATGCACCCGTTCATGCGCTGGATGATGTCGCGGGAAATGGCCAGTCCCAATCCAGCGCCCGACAGCCTCTTGGTCATGTAATCCTCCCCGAGGGAGAACGGCTCGAAGATAGATTCGAGCCTGTCAGCCGGAATCCCTATCCCCGTATCGCTGACCACGAAAAACAGGGCTATCTCGTCCTCATCGCGAGGGGATGGCGTCCTGTCGCCGATGGTCGCCGCGAAATTCTCGTCCAGCAGGAAAACCGACAGCGTCACCGCACCGCGCTCCGTGAACCGGATGGCGTTGACGAGCATGTTGACGAGAATCTGCCTGAGTCGCGCAGCATCGCCGATAAGGCGCTCGGGAACCCTCGGATCGACATTCCAGTGCAGTTCGAGGCTCTTCCAGCCCGCCTGAATCTGCATCACGTCCATGGTTCGCGCTATCTCGGTGCGCAAGCGGAACGGGCGCTCCTCAAGGACCAACGTCCCCTCGCGGATGCTCGACATCTCAAGGGCGTTATTGAGAATGGCCAACAGGCCCTCGCCGGACTTGCGGATCATCCGGCAGTATTCCATGTCCTCGCCCGCCACCATCTTTTCCATAAGGAGATTCGTCAGCCCGAGGATGCCGTTCAAAGGCGTGCGCAATTCGTGACTCATGTTCGCGAGGAACTGGTCGCGAGCCAGACGGGCGGACTCGGCCCTATCGCGCTCGACCTCCAGCTCCGCTCTGCTCCGCTCCAATTCACGCAGATGCCGATACGAGCGCACCGCCGTGGTCAGAGACGCGAAGAGGCGTTCGTCGGTCAGTTCCGTCTTGTACTTGTAGTCGTTGATCTCGTATTCGAGGAGCACTCGCTTCTCCGGGGCCTCGCCGGGCTGCCCGGTCCGCAGCACGATGCGCACGAAGGGATTGCCCAGCTCCTCGCGTATCCACTGCGTCAGCACCAGTCCGGCGTCCGGGGTCTCCATCACCACGTCGAGCAGGATAACGGCCACGTCGCCATTCTGTTCGAGCACCCCGCGCGCCTCGGCCGCAGAATAGGCATGCAGGAATTCAAGCCCCACGCCATCGAACAGGAAATCGCCGAGCACCAGCCGCGTCAGCGCATGGACCTCACGCTCGTCGTCCACGACCAGCAGCTTCCACCGCTCCCGGTCGGCGACGGCCGCATCATCCTCGCGGGCGAAGACCAATGGTTCGCCCCCCTGCCCGCCGGGGAAAAGAAGCCTGTCATCCCTCATTCGTCATCTCCAGACACGCGGGTACCGTTATCGTGAACCGCGTCCCCTTTCCGGGAGCGCTCTCGCAGCGGATGTCGCCCTTGAGCGTCTGGGTCACGAGATTGTAGACAATCTGCATGCCAAGCCCCGTGCCGCCACGGGCGCGCTTGGTGGTGAAAAACGGCTCGTAGATGTTCTTGAGCGTCTTCTCGTCCATCCCGACGCCATCGTCGGCATATTCGAGAACGACATCGCCCCCCGCGCGACGGGCGGAAATGGATATGCTGCCGTCCGAGACCCCGTCGAAGCCGTGCATCAGCGAATTCATGACGAGATTCGTGAGAATCTGCATAAACGCTCCGGGATAGCTCTCCAGCTCGATACCCTCGTCACATTCCACTTGAATGGAATGCCCGGCTCGGCGGCACTCGTGGCCAATGCTCACGAGCACTCCACGGATATAGGCGGCAAGGGCGAAGCGCCGCTTCTCGCCGGAGGTCTGGTCCACGGCCACCTTCTTGAAACTGCGGATGAGCTCCCCCGCGCGGTCCAGATTGGCGAGGATGGACGACGACGCCTCCTCGACATTGCGCAAATAAGCCTCGAACTGACTACGCGTCAGCGTCTCTCCTTCCAGATGCCCCCGCATCTCTTCGGTCTTTCGGACAAGGAACGATGCCGCCGTAAGCCCGAGCCCCACCGGGGTGTTGATCTCGTGGGCGACGCCCGCCACCAGCCCGCCAAGCGACGCCATCTTCTCGGACTGAACGAGCTTCTGCTGCGTACGGTGCAATTCATCAAGAGACTCGGACAGGGAGCGGTTGATCTCCTTCTGTCGTCGTTCCAGCGCAAGCAGCCGCTCCCCGACCTGAAGCCGGACTTCAAGTTCCGAGGCCACGAAAGGCTTGACCACGTAATCGTCCACCTCGCCCTCCCGAAACCCCGTCACCATGTCGTCGATGTCCGACTTGGCCGTCAGCAGAATGATGTAGGTATACTGGCGCTCTCCGCCGTCCCGGCGCACGCGGCGCGCCAGTTCCAGACCGTCCATCTCCGGCATCATCCAGTCGGTGATGAGCATGTCCACACCTTTGGCGGTCCCTCGGAACACGTCGTAGGCCTCGCGCCCGTCGGCGGCCTCGACGACCTCATGTCCCCACGAATTGAGCGTATGCCGCAGGACGTTGCGGGGGATCTTCTCGTCCTCGGCAATGAGAATCCTCACAGTCGTGGCTCCTCCATGCTGGCGCTCCTGCAAACCAAACGGTCCGCCCCGCACGGGGGCAGGCCTCCGACTCCACCGATCGACGGTGGAAAGACAGTTACCGATACTGCCCAGTATCGCACCCGGCAGAAAAATCGCAAGCCGATTCTCCCGATTCGTCGCTCCCTCCAAGGCTATTTTGCCATCAACCACGAAGCGCCCTTGTCTTTCCTTCCCCCATTCCGGTAGAATGACCCGGTACTGTGCCCAAACCGAAAGGAAGACGATGACCTACCTCATCCTGTTTCTCGCGATCATCTGCATTGCCATCCCAGCCGTGGCGCTGTGGCCATGGCTGACGCTCTCGCACGAGCGCCTGCGCAGAAAACAGACCGAACGTCAGCTTGAACGAACGAGCATTCGCGATCAGGTCTTCGGAGACCTCTCCCAGACCTTCCTCACCGAACCATATCCGAAAGCCTGCGCCCACGCGCTCGAACGCGTCGGCACCCATCTGCAGGCCGACCGAATCGTGCTGTGCTCATTCTCCCCGGATCACGAGGAATTCACGGTGACTTCGGAATGGCTCGCCCCAGGTGTCACAGCACTGACCCCCGTCCTAAGAGAAGTGAAAACCGCGCAGCACACCGCGTTCACAGCCCCGCTCATCGCGGGCGGGAAGCTCTCTCTCCCCTCGCCGACCGCGCCATTCGCGAACCACGTCCTTCCGCCCAACTGGCAAACGGCCTCCCTCCTCGCCATTCCCCTGCGCGACGGAACGCGCACCACGGGATTCCTCTGCGCCGACAGCGCGGCCATACCCGCGCCGTGGACGCAGTCCGACGCGGAGCTTCTCGAACGGCTCGCGCTGCTCATCGAACGCTACGCGCTCCAACTGAAGGAACAGCAGGCCCGCAAGGAAAGCGAACAGCGCTACAACATCGCCGCCCGCGCAACGTCGGACGGCGTATGGGACTGGAACATCACGACCGATCAGGCCTACTTCAGCTCCAGTTCCATGCGGATGCTCGGCCTCGACGCGCACGACGGACCCCGCACCATGGAGGACTGGGAGAGCCACATCCTTCCCAGGGACCGTCAGGCCATATCCGAACGCCTGCAACAACTAACCGCCGAAAAGCCGCAGGGCTTCGAGCTCGAACTGCCCATGCTCGACGTGCGCGGCAGGCTGCATTGGCTTCTGGCAAAGGGGCTGGTGGTCGCCCATGACCACGCGGGCAAACCGAAACGCGTCATGGGCACCCACACCGACATCACGGACAGAAAACTGGCCGAACAGGCGCTGCGCGAAAGCGAGGAACGCTTCGCGCTGGCCATGGACGCCAACATGGACGGCATATGGGACTGGGACATCCCGTCGGGAAAGGTCTACTTCAGCCCCGGATGGTTCAGGATGCTCGGCTTCGGTCCCGGCGCCCTTCAGGGACGTCCGGAAACATGGCAGGAACTGGTCCACCCGGACGACAGGGTGGATATCGACGAACACATCAAGCAGCTCATGGATGTGCGGCAGGGATTCTGGACGCAGGAATTCCGCATGCGCACGAGTCTCGGCACCTATCGCTGGATACTCTCACGCGGGCGGATCGTCGCGCGCGACGAAAATGACCGCCCACTGCGCGCCATCGGCACCCACACGGACATCACGACACTCAAGCAGGCCGAACGGACCGCTGGCGAAGCGAGCAAGGCCAAGAGCATCTTCCTCGCCAACACGAGCCACGAAATCCGCACGCCCATGAATGGCATCATCGGCATGGCGGAAATGCTGCTGCAAACGCAACTGTCATCGCGCCAGCGCGAATTCGCCCAGACCATCCGCGACTCCGGTTCGGCGCTCCTGACCATGCTCGACGACCTTCTCGACTTCTCGCGCATCGAGGCAGGAAAGCTGCGGCTTGACCCGCAACCGTTCAGCCTGCGCCGCTGTCTGGCGGATGTCGTCCGCCTCGTCTCCCCGCTTGCGGCGACCAAGGGGCTCAACCTCGTGCTCGACGTGGACCACGACGCGCCCGACGCCCTCATCGGCGACGACTCCCGTCTGCGGCAGATTCTGATCAATCTGCTGAACAACGCCCTCAAGTTCACCGCACATGGGGAAATCGTCGTGCATGCGCGCCACGGCATCGACGACGGCAAGGTTCGGCTGGATCTAGCGGTCTCCGACACGGGCATCGGGATACAGCCCGAGCGCACGGCCAGCATCTTCGAATCCTTCGTGCAGGAGACGACCTCCACATCGCGGAAATACGGCGGATCAGGCCTCGGGCTGTCGATATCGGCCCAACTGGCCCGGCTCATGGGCGGCGACATAGGTGTGCGCAGCATCCCCGGCAAGGGAAGCACGTTCTACTTCCATGTCCTCATGGAGTTGGATGACGCGGAACCGCAGGACACGATCAGCCTCCCCGATCCGCTGAAGCTCCTTGGCACCACGGCTCTCGTCGTGAACCACAGTCCTGCCTGTTCGCGTGTCATGCGCGAAACCCTCTCGCTCTGGGGAATGCGTGTACTGACCGCCGAAACTTGGGAACAGGCCCGCGACGCATTGGGAGAACTGTCCCGCGCCGAACGGGCCGTTCTCGTCGTGGAGCACAAGCCACCCGAAATCGACACGTTCGTCTGCGCGGAGGACGCCCGCACCTCAAGCGGCATCCCCGCGCTACCGATCATTCTGCTTAACCCCAATGGGCATCCGGGCATCTGCTCCACCGCTCGGGAAAGAGGGTTCCTGTGCCTCGCCAAGCCGATTTCGGAAACGGAACTCGTTTGCGCCATAGCAGCAAGCGTGGGGCTCATCACACCGCAGGAGGCGGCGTGCGTAAAATGCGCAAACGACATCCCCCACGAGCAAAAGCTTTCCCTGCCGCCACTTAGCATCCTGCTGGCCGAGGACTCGCCCATCAACCAGAACGTGGCCCGCAGCATGCTCGAAAGCTTCGGGCACAGGGTAACCATCGTCGCCAACGGGCATGAGGCGCTGGAGGCGTTTGCGAAAGCGGAATTCGATCTTGTTCTGATGGATGTCCAGATGCCGGACATGGACGGTGTGGAGGCCACGCAGGCCCTGCGCAAAACGGAACGCAGCGGGAAAAGGACGCCCATCGTCGCCCTGACGGGTCACGTCATGGAAGGGGACAGGCAATGGCTGCTGGAATCCGGGATGGACGGCTACATCAGCAAGCCCATCTTGCCGGCCACGCTGAAGCAGGTCATCAGCGACGCGCTCGTCAAAGCTGACGACAAGGACGCGCCGCCACTCACTCCTCCATCAACCCGATGAGGCGACGAAGGCCGGATTCGCCCTCGAAACTGCCAAGGTCGGTCTCGGGAAACATGGCGTCCACTGCGGCGGGCATCCCGAACACCGCAAGCGACAACGCGTTCGCCAACTCCATGTCCCGCCGGAGCGCTTCCGGCTCGAAATGCGGCTCGCGCATCCCGCGCATGACCATCGTCTCGTAATTGCTCCGGGCCAGCGTGTCCCGAAAACGATCACTGCGAGTGAGCGCACCCCGCGCACGCTCGTAACGCGTCGCCAACGCTCCGGCCAGATCACCGTCGGGCGGCACATCCTCCAAAAAAGCTGCCGTCCAGCGCAGAGCATCGCCCATGCGCCGGACATCGCCCTCCACCAGCGCAACCACGTCCGCAACGAAAGCGGCATGCGGTTCATGCCACGCAAGCCGCGCATGGCGAAGCGTGACCAGCAGCTCCACGGCGTCCTCGCCCTCGCCGAAGCGCTCCCGGATGGCCGCACGAACCACCGACGGCGCGGTCCGGTCAATATGCAAACGCTTCACGAGCAGACGTGCGGCGGCAACATCGAATGGCACATGCAGCCGCTGCCCATCCCCGCAGGTGACCACGGGTGAAGGCGCTGCGGCCAGCAGGTCCGCAGCGAGCGGCGCGACGTCCTCCGCGCCAGGCTCCACACGGCACAAAAGCGGCTCCAACGCGTTACAGAGAGCGTTGTCAGGATACACCAGCAGTTCCGCCAGCGGCGCATGCTCCGGATGCTCCGGCTCCGCCAGCACCCCGGCCAGCGTTGCACCGTCGCAGTCGCCAAGGGTCCGCTCGGCATAACGAACACCTTCCGTCCCCAGACCATGCCCCTCGCAAAGCCACCGCGCGATGACGGCGACGATCTCCGCCCGATACGCCTCCCGGACGCCCTCCCCCTTCACTACGACCATGACTGCACCTCCGAATCCCCCCACGAACGCTATGATTCCACATGCAGCGATTGCGCCACGCGCTCAAGCGCGGCTTCGGCGGCGGAATGATCGAAGGCCCGAATGGCGGCGTCCAGCGCACTGAGCGCGGCTGCGTCCCCGTGCCCCAGAACCATGTCCGCGAGCCGCTCGTAGGCGGCCCCGGCCCCGAAGCTGTGCCGCGCAAGCTGTTCGCGCAGATCGTCCATCGCCTTGCGCACCTCCTGCGCGTCAAGCGGTCCCACCTCACGCGAAGAAGCTTCCGGCTGGCCCGTTTGCACCGGGAGCATGCCAATCCCCGAAAGAACCATCTCCAGCGCGCGCACGAAGGAGGAAAAGACCACGGGGGGCAATTCCTCCGCCCCGGACGCGATAGTGCGCTCCACGGCCTCCGCCGCCGCATGCAGATCGCGCATGCCAAGGTTGCCCGACACGCCCTTGATCGTATGGACCAGCCGCCGGGCCGTCTCGCGCTCGCCCTCGGTGAGAAGGCGCGCTAGCTCGGCCGACGCGTCCCGGTACTGAACGTCGAATTCGCCCAGAAGATTTCTGAAAAGCTGAACCTTGCCGCCCACCTTGCCCAGTCCGCCCACGATGTCGATGCCCGGCAGGCTGTCCGGCAATCCTGCGCCCCCCTGCTCCGTAACGACCTGCGTGGCGTCCTTCACCCGTGCGACGGGCGGCCCGCCGCGAACCAGCCGAGCGAGCACGGACAGCAGCACGTCGGGATCTATGGGCTTCGGCACATGTTCGTTCATGCCTGCCTGAAAGCATCGCTCGCGGTCGCCCGCCATGGCGTGCGCCGTCATGGCGATGATCGGCAAATCGGCGAAGCGCTCCTCGGCACGGAGGCGACGCGTCGCCTCGTAGCCGTCCATCTCCGGCATCTGAATGTCCATGAGCACCGCATCGTAGACCTTCGCCTCCACGGCGGCCACGCCCTGCGCGCCGTTGGCAGCGATATCGACCTCGTACCCGGCGTCGGCGAGAATTTCCCGCGCGACCTGCTGATTTATGCTGTTGTCCTCCACCAGCAAAACACGCGGCCCACCGCTTGCGGTCGGCGCTGACGAAAACGCGGCTGGCTCCGCTTGCGGTTCAGGCTCGTTGTCACTCGGGACCTCTTCCTCGGGGACAGGCGCGATGCCGCCCCCCAAAGCTCCAACTAGCGCGTCCGCCAACGTGGACTGGCTGGCGGGCTTGTTCAAATATCCCGAAATGCCCGCCCCCGCCGCGCGGCGCATGGCCTCCTCCCGCCCATGCGCGGTCAGCAGCAACACTATCGGCTTCGGCATGATGGCAGGGTCCTCGTGGATGATTCTGGCCGTGGCGATGCCATCCATCCCAGCCATTCGCCAGTCGATGATCACCATCTCGAAATGCCTGCCCATGGACGTCGGCTTGCGTAGCATGTCGAGGCCGGCACGCCCGGACGACGCCGTTTCGACCTCCAGTCCCAGATTCAGAAGCATGGCCTGCACGATCTCGCGCGAGGTGGAACTGTCATCCACCACCAGCGCTCGTCGGCCACGCAGATCGACCATGCTCGGCAATCCGCGCACGGCGCTGTCATCCACCACGAACGGAATAGTGAAGGCGAAGGTGCTTCCTTCCCCCGGCGCGCTTTCAACACGAATTTCCCCGCCCATCATCTCCACGAGCCGCTTGCTGATGACCAAGCCAAGTCCGGATCCGCCAAACCGACGCGCCGTGGAGTCTTCCGCCTGTCCAAAGGACGAGAAAAGCCGCGATCGCTGTTCCCCAGTCATGCCTATGCCGGTATCGGTCACTGTAAAACACAGCACCACGCCATTCTCCGCCGCATCGGCGGCCTCGTCCCGGCGCACGGAGAGCATCACCCGGCCACTTTCGGTGAACTTCACGGCGTTGCTCACCAGATTTGTTAACACCTGCCGCAACCGAAGAGGATCGCCCCGCACCCCGCGCGGCACGTCCGGAGCGACCTCCACATCAAGGTGTAGCCCCTTCTCCTCCACGCTCATACTCATGAGGGATGTCACCTCGGACAAGACCGCTTCGATGCCGAAGGGCACGGTCTCCAGCTCCAGCCGCCCGGCCTCAATTTTGGAAAAATCCAAAATGTCGTTGATGATCCCAAGTAGCGACACCGACGCCATGTGCATCTTCTGGATGTAGTCCCGCTGGCGCGGCGTGAGTTCCGTCTTGAGCACCAGATGGCCGAGTCCGATGACCGCATTCATGGGGGTGCGGATTTCGTGGCTCATACGGGCGAGAAAATCGCTCTTGGCCCTGTTGGCTTGGTCGGCCGCCTCCCTCGCACGGAGCAGTTCGGCCTCCATTTCTCTGCGCGCGGTGATGTCGTGTTCCACGGCGATGAAGTGCGTCAGCGTCCCATCCTCGTCCCGCACGGGCTGCACGTCGAGCGCCAGCCAGAATTCCCGCCCGTCCTTGGCGTAATTGAGCAGTTCCGTACGGAACCCCTCGCCCATGCGCAACCGCGCGGACATGAAGCGGAGCGTGGCGGGATCGGTGTCTGGTCCCTGCAACACGGAACCGGGAGTGCGACCACGCATGTCCTCAAACGTGTATCCGGTAATGCGCGTGAACGCCTCGTTCACCCACTGCGTCCGACTGTTCCCATCGGTTATGATGACCGCGCTGTCCGTATACCGTGCCACCAGCGACAGTTTTTGCAATTCTTCCTCGGTGCGCTTGCGCTCGGTAATGTCACGTATGGACCCCACCGCGAACCAGCGCCCCTGATGCTCGAAGGACGATACCGCGCGCTCAACCAGAAATCGCGAACCATCCTTGCGAATCGCCTCGAAGTCCATGACGCTACCCACAACAGGACCGCTGCCGCTACGGGCGAACTGCGCAAGGCCACGCGCCGCCTCATGACGGACCTCCTCCGGTGCCATCAGGGCATGAGCATCGCTGCCGATCGCCTCGTCAGCCGTATAGCCGAACATCGCCTCCGCAGCGTTATTCCAAAAAATCACCTTTCCGTCGGAGTCCATCATCACTATCGCATCGTGAGACGACTCGTTCATCGCCCGGACCACGGACTCGCGTTCGCTCACCGCCTCAAGGGCGGCATGCAACTCCCGCGTCCGCTCCAGAACGTGCAGCTCCAGTTCCTCGCTCGCCTGCTGCAACGCCTTCTCGCGACCGGCCACCCGACGGGCCATCACGTTGAAATCGCGCGAAAGCAGCGCCAGCTCCTCGATGAACTGCACATCCGGCGTTTCGACTCCCGGCACGCCTTCAGCCACATCATGCGCCGCACGACGCAAACGGGTCAGCGGTCCGGCAAAAAGCCCCCGCATGGCATACATAACAGGCAAAAGCAGAAAGGCCGTCAGCACGACCACTCCAAGGGTCATGCGCATCAGAAGCCGCCACCGCCCCCTCTCCTGCGCCTCCCTATCCCAATGGAAACGCAGTACCACGTTCATTCCCGCAAGCGACTGCTCCTGCGTCGCGCCGGATGCCGTGTCCCCGAAGGTGGCAACCCGTTCCCCATCCACGATGACGTCAAACCCGCCATCATCGAACAGTGACGAGACATTTCCGCGGCGGTCGAGGCTTTCCACCGGCAATTCCGCCACCAGCACACCCTCCACCCCCACGTTGTAGCGAACGGGAACGGCAATCCGCCAATAGGCCCTACCGTCCTTGCGGGAAACGGAATAGACACGGTCGGCGTCGCCAGACATCAACGGCTCAAGCTCGGGGATGGATGAATAGTCGAACAGCGGTGTTTCACGGGTGGCGTGAATGATACGGCGGCGGAAATCGAGCAGGACGAATTGCGGACGTTCGCCGAACAGTGACAGCCCGCCCATGAAGTCAACAAGAATCGTGCGCGACGTGTCTGGTTGCATAACGCCCTGTCGAATCACGGAAAAAGCCGCATGATCCTGCAACACGAAACTGTTGTATTCGAGAAACGACTCTATGGCCTGCCTTGCTCCGCGCAATTGACGCGACAGCAATTCTTCCTGAAACGACGCAACAACGCTGTTGAGCTGGATGAACATCCCAAGCCCCGCGCCAGCGACGAGAAGCGTGCCCACCACGATATGAAAGATGATGACAGCCCGCGATACGGGCATGCTGAAGCGTGACATCCGGTGCTTTCCTCCGGCTTCAGCGCGGCAGGAGAACTATGGTGCCGTCCTCGGCATACCGCGCCATCACCAGCTCATCGTATCCGAGCGCGTCGTGCGCATCGGGATCGGTCTCGGAGAAGGGCCTGAACGGCCGAACGTATGTCTTCACCAGCCCCTCCACGGGAACCGGCAAGTGCTCCAGAGCGTCGCGAATCCGCGCCCGGTCGGCCCGAATGTCGTCGGTCAGGCCGCCAGCGGTCCGAACGGCCGCCGCAAGGAGCAGCCCCATGTCGTACGCATGAATGAATCCGGCCGGGGCCGCGATGTCCGCTCCTGTGGTGATGACGTCCGGATACAGTCGGCGGGCCAACGCCAGCACGGCCCGCCCCACGGAGTCGTCTGGATCGCTGACGAACGAAAACCGCGTTTGCAGGAAGGACAGGTCGAGGTCACGACGGATTTCCGGCCCCACCGCCTTGTGGAAATCCCCACCGGTCAATCCCCAATGGCTGAGCACCGGCAAACGCTCAAGGGGGCCGAGACTCGCCATGGACAGCATGAAGGCCTTCCCCTCGGGCGCGTTACCAACAAAGAGGATGCAATCCGCCAGCCCGGACCGCACTTCACGCAGCAAAAGCCGCGCGGCGCTCTCGGAAATGCCCCAGTTGAACCAGTAGGTTCCCGCTGGCCTCACTCCCCGCTTGGCAAGTGCCTCAACCATCACGGCCTCGTTCGAGTGCCCCCACCCCGTCTGCTCCAGAAGCAGCGCCGGACGCCGAAAGCCTCGCACGTCCACCGCATGGGCAACCATGACCATGCCAGCCTTGGCGTCATCCACGGAAACACGGAAGATCCAGTTGTCGCGCGACGGATGCCGGGTGATGCTCGACGCCGCCGCCCACGGCACAAGCGTCAGGATGCCGTTGGCGTTGATGAAATCCCTATTGGCCAGAAGCGGTGGCGAATGCAGCCCCGTGACCACGGCCAACGCCCTATCATCCGCAAGAAAGGCCTTGAGATTCTCCAGACTGCGGCGGGAATTCCCCCGATGGTCCGCCCTGATGATCTCCACCGGCACCCCGCCGAGCGTTCCGCCGCTCGCGGCGATGGCTGTCATCAGTCCGCGCTCGATGGACTCGCTGGACTCGCGCACCCCCGTCCAATCGGCATCCATGTGGATACGAACGACATCCGGCCCGGCAAGGGCGCTACCGCACCCCGCACACCACCAGATGACGACCGCCAGACACAGGCGGCACGCAACGCGCCACCACGACAGAATACACCCATCCATGCTTCACTCCCGGGATGTACCGCACAGCCACAACGCTCCACCGCGCAAAGTCATCCACCATCCGGCATGATAGCAGATTTCCGCGCTGTCCGGCAAACCGGGGAACCCCGCACGCGTCACGAGCGCCCGCCGGCTGCGCTTTGGCAGGAACCGCTTGACTTGCGGCGCAGGAACGCTATTTCTTTTCGACCGGTCACCAGACGCGGGAATACATCTCGGCACAGTCAGGGCGCGCTTTCAGCCCGCCGCCCCGCAGACCGGCATACGCCAGCAACGCAAAGGAGACGCATCCATGTACAATCTTGTCCTCATCCATAAAGGCAAGGAACTGATCATCTACAATTCCGAGAATCTTCTCGTGATGAAGCTCGAAAAGGAAAAGCACATCCGCGGCCAGCGCCCCGGCCTCGTCGAAATCCGCGACGCGGAAACCGGCGAAACCATCGAGTAGGCGTCTCCCTATCGGGATTCCAGAGGAAAAGGCCCGCAGCGCATGCTGCGGGCCTTTTCTCGTGCCTAGAAATGGCAGACCCCCGTCGGTGGTGGGGCACCGGCGGGGGTCATGTCCAATCTGTTGGTACTTCCGTGAGATCACCATCCCGATTGTGGGATGGGAGGATGATCCCTATGTTGCATCGCCCCAATTGTGGGAGAGGGGCGAATGAACGCGCTTGTCGGGCTTACTGGGCCTGAGGCTGAACCTCGACGGCCGGAGCGATGCCCTGAATGTTCTTGGCGGCTTCGGCCATCTTCATGGCGCGATACTGCTCGATGGTCAGGAACTGCAGTGCGCCGAACTTGCAGGCCTCAACGCACGCGCTGACTTCCTTGCCGTTCTGGGCGCGCCACTCCTCGCACTGGTCGCACTTGAGGGCGACAGCGCGGCTGGAGCGAACGGGGTTGTTGTCACCGAACACGGGGTCCTTGTCCGCGACGACGATAGCGCCGAACGGGCAGGCCATGACGCACATCTTGCAACCCACGCAGTACTGGTGGCGCACACGCACCACGTTGCCGTCCTGCACGATGGCACCGGTGGGACACACCTTGGCGCACGGCGCATTCTGGCAATGACGGCACTGGATGGGCATCTTGAGATCATCGGACTTGTAGACCTTGATACGGGGCTCAAGCTGATCCCTGTTCTTGATGATCTCCTTGCGGGTCAGGTTGTAGTGGGCCTCGGCGCAAGCGATCTCGCACTTCTGACAGCCCTTGCACTTGGACGGATCCGTGTGGATGACGTATTGCTGCTTTTCCTGCTTATCCATTTTCCGCACCTCTCGATTTAATTTTCCACATCAAGACTTTCAACGAGAAGCTCACGGCCGGTCTTCAAATCCAGCGATTCACTGCCGCAGGATGGGCAGGCGTAATGGTCGGGCTCCTCGAAAACGTTATGACACTCGTTGCATTCCCACGTGACGGGAACCAGCGTGATGGCCAGTTCCGCCCCCTCGGCCGGAGTCCCCTCCGCGCATATCTCGAAACAGGACGTCAGCGTACGCGCCTCGAGACAGGACATGGCACCCACCTTGAGCCGCACGCGCGTAATGCGCTTTGCGTCGTGGCGGGAGGCCTCCTCCTGTGCGATGGCGAGTATGCTCGTGACTATTGACAGTTCATGCATGTCGGTTCCGAACTCCGGCCGGGCGCGCGGTCGGTCAGTCTAGCGCTCCGTGCACGAAAGGCACGGGTCGATGCTGTTCACGATGAGCGCGATGTCGGCGACCTTGCAGTCCTTGAGCATCACGCGCAGGGCTTCCCAGTTCACGTAGGTGGGCACTCTCCACTTCAGGCGCTCGGGCTTGAGGGTCCCGTTGGTGCGCAGGTAGTAGATGAGTTCGCCACGGGGTGCCTCGGACCGGGAGACGGCCTCGCCAGCCGGGATCTCCGGCAGCGGGTTGCACACCGTCGGTCCGGCGGGAATATCCCGCAGGCACTGCTCCAGAATCGAGATGGACTCGAAAATCTCGCGCAGGCGCACAATGGCGCGAGAGCGGACGTCGCAGCCCGTCTCGGTGACGACGTCGAACTTGACGCGATCGTATGCGGCGTAGGGGGTTTCCCTGCGCACGTCGTTGTTCAGATTCGAAGCCCTCGCAACGGGGCCAACGGAACCGTGGTACACGGCCTGCTCGTAAGGGAACATGCCAATGCCCTCGGTCCTTGCCTTGATCTGCGGATGGGTCAGGTAGATGTGCAGAAACTCCTCGCAGGGCTTCTTGATCTCTTCGAGGGTCTGCTTCATGTACGCGATGAGGTCGTCAGTGAGGTCGTACTTCGCACCACCGATGATGTTCGCGCAGATGTCCATGCGGTTGCCCCACACGGTTTCCTTGAGGTCCTGCATCTTCTCGCGCAGTTCCATGGCATGCATGAACAGCGACGCGAAGCCGATGACATGGATGCCAATGCCCACGTTGAACATGTGGGACGCGATACGCTTGACCTCGTCAGCGATGGTCCGCAGGTACAGCGCGCGCTCGGGCACCTCGATGCCAGCGACGTGCTCCACGGACATGCAGTAGGTCAGCGGATGGTTGTTGGAGCACAGGGAGCATACGCGCTCGGTGAGCACCACGTTCTGGAACAGGTTGCGCTCGCGGGCGAGGGCCTCCATGCCGCGGTGCGCGTTGCCCGCATACATCTCGATGCCCTTGACGATTTCGCCCTCGACGTTGACCTGGAAGTACATCGGCTCCTCAAGAGCCACATGCAGCGGTCCGACAGGAATGGTGAAGTTGCCCATTAGTGAACGACCTCCCCGGACTTGTCGCCCATGATCTTCTCCCAGAGCGTGTTGGTGCACGCGCCGTTGCCCATGGTGGACAGGGGCACGAGGCGCTCCATGGCCTTGGGCTGCGTTTCGTTGGTCAGGAACAGCGGGCGCGGATTGGGATGGCCGGAGATCTCGATCTGATACAGCTCGTGAATCTCGCGTTCCGCCCAGTCGGCGGCCTTGTGGTAGGGCGTGATGGACGGGACGGTGGGCGTGGTGCCCTCCGGCACGACGCGCAGCGTCAGCGTGGTTCCCTTGACCACGAAGTGATAGCACACTTCGTAGAAGCCCTTTTCGGACGGATTCTGGGGCGCATGGGCGGTGATGGTCACCAGACGGCCGGACAGGGGCACCAGCCCCTTGGCCATCGGCACCAGATCGGCCGCCGTGGGCACCTCGACCCAACCGTAGTCGTTATCCTTGTCGTCCGTGGTCCACCGAATCTCGGCGTCCGCGGAGACGCTCTTTACGAGCGCCACGATGGAATCCTTGCGTTCGATATTCATCTCGTTACGCTCCAAGCTGTCGAGCGGCCCTCTGGCGTCTGCACTCGGGGCAGAGCCGGTAGAGCTTCATGATGTCTTCCGTGGGTTCCCCATAGATCTTCTTGAGCATGGCAAGCGGCACACGCGGCATGCGGGTGCTGCATTTCTCGCACTTGTCGTAGGTAATGAACTCGTGCTCGCGGAAGGTGAACTTCTCGCTATTGAGATGCGCGGTGGACCAGTCATTGGAGAGCTTGATGGCTCCGGTGGGACAGAAGCGCTCGCACAGCCCGCAGAAAGTGCAGGTGTTGTGCCACACGTAGAAGTCCTTGCCGGAACCGTCCTCGCGCTCGACCTGACGGATGGCACCGCCCGCGCAGACGTTGATGCACATGCTGCAACCCGCGCACGCCTTGGAATCCACGCGAACCTTGCCGCGCAGACGCTTGGGCGTGTGGGTCTCGCCGAAGGGGAACGGGTCCGTCGAGGGGCCCTGCAGGAGATTTCTCCAAAGTACTTTCAGGAATGTAAGCATGACGGCCCCCTTAAATCCTGGTCTTCCAGATTGCCAGCGCCTTGGCCACACCTTCGATGATGGCCTGCGGTCTGGGCGGACATCCCGGGACGTTGACGTCCACGGGAATGATGGAATCGAGCGGTCCGGGAATGGAATAGCTGTCCCGGAACACGCCGCCGGATATGGGGCAGATGCCCACAGCCACGGTCACCTTGGGATCGGGAATCTCGTTGTAGACGCGCAGCACCTTGTCCTTCACCGCCGCCGTGACCGGGCCGGTGATGAGCACGATGTCCGCGTGCTTGGGGCTGCCACAGTACTTGCAACCCAGCCGCTCGACGTCGTAGCGGGGAATGAGCGCCGTGGTAGCAAGCTCCACGTCGCATCCGTTACAGGAGCCCGCGTTGATGCGGTACAGCCAGGGCGACCGGGCCGCCATGCTCTGGAGTTTTTCTGCAATCTGCATGTCGGTCACCTGCCTATCGGATGAAATAGGTTAACCCGAGGCTGACATATGCGAGAGTCGCGGGGTATTTCAGATAGAACTTGAAGGTCTGGTCGGTGCGCAGACGGCCCATGGCCGCACGCACCAGCGTCACGGAGAACAGCATCAGCAGCATGCACTTCACCGCGAACCAGCCCATGTTGGTGATCCAACCGCCGGGAATGGTCCCGGGGAAGAACATCACCACGCCAAGACCCATGACCACGACCATCTTCAGCGCCGCGCCGAGGTGGAACATGGCCAGACCCGGGCCGGAGTACTCCAGCAGCGGGCCTTCCAGCACTTCGGTTTCGGCCTCGGCGAGGTCGAACGGCACGGAGCCGAGCGTTCCGGGGATGAACATGAGGAACGCGAGGAACGCCGGGAACATGGTCCAGTCGAAGATGAGCGAACCGTTCTGGAGCTGGTATTCCACGATCTTCGCGAAGGAGAACTCCGCGACGCCGCCGGTGGCGTGGCCGACCTTGAAGGCCACCGCCAGAATGACGGCCAGAAGCGGAATCTCATAAGCGAACATGAGGATCATCTCGCGCGATGCGCCGATGGCGCCATAGGGCGAGCTGGACGAGGAACCGGCCAGCATCAGCGCCAAGGCGGGCATGGGCAGCAGGTAGAGCATCATCAGCATGTCGCCAAGGCCTTCGGCACCGTTCCACACGCCGGGGATGGGCAGCACCATGGCTGCCACCATCATGCCCATGAAGCCCAGAATGGGGGCGAAACGGAACATGGGGGTGTGGCCCGAGGCCGGAAGGATGGTCTCCTTCCGGCCGAGCTTGACGATGTCGAAGAACGGCTGGAGGATCGGGGGACCGACCCTCCTCTGCATTCTTGCAAGAACCTTCCGATCAACACCCTTCAGAAGCAGTCCCAGGCACAGGGCGAAGACGCCGCCCGGGAACACGAGCATATGGAAGGCGTAAGAGAACAACTCTTTCATGATCAACCCTTCCTGTTGAACGCGAGAAGTGAAGCGGGCACGGAAATCCACTGACGCAGCACGGTGATGGCCGGCTCGTAGAGGTTGTCCGCGGAGATGTTCAGTTCCTTGGGACCGAGGTCATTCACGCCACAGGTATGGATGGCGTTGGTGCGCTCCTTCTTGCTCATGAAATGGAGCACGAGGCGAGCGGCACCGTAGGCCAGACCCATGAGGATGGCGGTGTCCACGGCATTCCAGGAACCCGCACCGGAAACTACGCCGCCGAGCGAGATGTCGAGCGGTGCGAAGCCGGCGTCGGCAATAATCGCGTTAATGGGCGCAAGCAGCATGCCCGGGAACACGCCGAACAGCACACAGCCGCCAGCGAGAATCATCATGGGCACGCGCATGTTCTTGGGCACTTCGGTGACATGCGCCAGCTTCTCGGACGGCTGTCCAAAGAATGCCGAGTGCAGGAACTTCACGAAGTACGCCATGGTCAGGACGCTACCGGTCAGCGAAAGCAGAGCCAGCAAGATTTCGTCCTCGGCCATGAGGCCATGGTAGAGCATCCACTTGGAGGTGAAGCCGTTGAACGGCGGCACGCCAATGGCCGAGAAGGCCGCGATGGCGAAGACCGTCAGCGTCAGCGGCATCTTCCTGCCGATACCCGAAAGCTGGTTCAGGGAATCGGCGTGGGTGCGGTACATGATGGCGCCCGCGCACAGGAAGGCGAGGTTCTTGAAGAACATGTGGTTGGCGAAGTGCAAGAGGCCAGCAGACACCGTCAGCGAGGTTCCCGCACAGATGCCGAGCACGATGTAGCCCAGCTGGGAAACCGTCGAGTAGATGAGCATCCGCTTCAGGCCGGACTGGATGACGGCCATGGCCGCCGCGTAGAAGATCGTGATGCCCGCCACCCAGGCAAGGGCATACATGATCGTGGGCTGTCCCCAAATTCCGGACTTTCCGGCGAAGAATCCCGCGCCGCCCAGAATGAAGAACAGCTTCAGCAGGCCAAAGGGTCCGGACTTCAGAAGCACGGACGAGATGTAGCCGCTGACGGGGGTCGGGGCCGTGGCCGGGTGCATCCAGATGTCGATGCGCACGGGCAGCATGGCCGCCTTCATGGCGAAGCCGATGGCAATGAGCGCCATGGAGGTGTAGCCGACATAGCCGGGCATCTGCCCGAGGGACTTGGCCAGAACGCCGATCTCGAAGCTTCCGGCCGCAGAGCTGAGCAGGACGATACCGAAGAACATGAACGTCGCGCCCAGCACGTTGAAGATGAAATACTTGAAACCTTCACGCAGGGACGCTTCCGTCTCCTCGTGAATGATGACGAAGTACAGGGTCCAGCTGCTCATGATCTCCCAGAACATGAAGAAGCTGAACAGGCTGTTGCTTCCGGCCACACCCAACAACCCGCCGATCATAAGCAGCAGGAAGCTGAAGTAGCGCCACTGGGTGTGGCTGTGGTCCATGTAGCTCACCGAGTAGACGGTGTTCAGGATGCCCATCAGCACGATGAGCAGCGCGTAGCACAGGGACACGGTGTCGAGGCTGCCCCAGTAGAACAGCACGGCGACGAAGGACAGAACCAGAACGCCCACGGAAGCCCATCCACATTTCTCAAGGTCTTTGCGCATGAAGTACGGCACGATGCCGCCAAGCATGGGGATGAGCGCAAACGCGGGCCACGGAACCGAGAGGTCCGGCAGGGGCTGGGCAGCCAGCTTGCCGCTTGCGACCAGGGTATCCGCCACGGGCACCACATATCCGAGCAGAGCCTGCGGATTGATGCCCATGTAGAGGGTCAGGAAGGCCAGCACGGCCATGGGGGCCAGGCAGGTCGCCGGGGCTTCAGCCACGGCGGGGCCTTCGTATTTCTCGAAGAACATGATGCGTACCAGGCGCATGTAGTACAGAACGCCGATCAGTCCGCCGCCCAGAATGGCGCATGCCAGAAGCATGTTGCCGGAGTCGAGGCAGGCATAGACCATCAGGAACTTACTCGCAAAGCCGCCGAAGGGGGGGAGGCCCATGACCGAAAGCGTGGCCATCAGGAAGCACACACCTGTAACGGGCATTACGCGCCCCATACCCTTGAGCTTATCTATAGAGTAGGAACCTGCACGCATGATCACCACGCCGATGCACAAGAAGAGAAGGTTCTTCATGATGGCGTGGTTCATGACGTGGGCGAGGCCGCCCACGACGCTCAGGTACGTGCCAAGGCCCAGCGTGACGGTGATTTCACCGACCTGCGCCATGGTGGAGTACGCGAGCATGCGTTTGACGTTGGTCTGTCTGAGCGCCATCACCTCGCCGTACAGCAGCGTTACCGCGCCGACGAGGGACAGGAGCGATCCGATGTGGAGCGCGCCGGTCGTTCCGTTCATCACTCCCGAGCCCATGATGCCGAAGCCGACAAGCACGATGCCGTAGATGCCGGTCTTGGTCAGAATACCGGACAGCGGAGCGGAGATGGAGGACGGAGCGACGGGGTGGGCTTCAGGCAGCCAGCTGTGCAGCGGCATGAGACCGGCCTTGACCGCGAAGCCGATGAGGCACGCGAACAGGATGCCGGCCGCAGCGCCGGGAGCCAGCGTGGCGGCGGCCTGCGGCAGCGCGGCCAGCTCGAAGGTACCCGTCTGCGCGTGAAGCAGCAGCAGGCCAAAGAGCATGGCGTACGCGCCGGAGGCGCACATGAAGAAGTACTTGAAGCCCGCCTTGATGGCGGCATCGGTCTGCTCGTGGATGACCAGGAAGTACGAGGTGAAGGTCATCAGTTCCCAGAAACAGTACAGGGAACCGAGATCGCCCGCCATGCACAGACCCACCAGCGATCCCTGCATAAGCAGCAGGAAGAACCAGTAGCGGTCAGTGTTCTCCTTCCCCTCCATGTAACCGATGGAGTACGAGGTCACCGCCAAACCGATGAAGGCCATGATCAGCGCGAAGAATCCGGAAAGCGGAGTCGGCGCGTCGGTGGCCAGCACCAGCACAAGCGAGAGGCCGGAAAGAAGAACGGCCAGACTCTCGCGAACGCGGAATCCGGCCACAACCTTGGGAGCGAACCTCGACACGAGAAGCAGCAGGAAGCCGCCCACGTACGGAACCACCGCAGCCATGGGCCAGGGAGATTCGAAGTGCGGCATGTTCTGCGGCACGTCGTAGCTCGCGGCCACCCAGCCCTCCACCATGTGGATGAGGGACTCGGGCATGGCATGGGTGAAGGCCACCAGCAGAGCGAGACCACCAGCCAGAAGCGTCAACGGAGACATGGCTTCCGGGGCGGATTCCTTTGCGGCGTCCGCCGCATCGCTCGTTTCGAAACAGATGGCCTGCACGATCTTCAGCGTGTACCAGACGGCGACGATGCTGCCTGCGAGCACGAGGATCGCGCTGAGAAGGTGGCCCGTCTCGATGGCTCCGTAGACGACGGCGAGCCTGCTCACCGCACCCTTAAACGGCGTGAAGCCGAGGGCGGCGAACATGGCGAAGCCGAAACAGTAAGCCATGAGAGGACTGGAGGCGTGCATCCCGCGAAGCCGGTCGAGATCGAATGACCCGACTTTGCGGTACATGGCGTACAGAGTGACCAGCGCCAACGCACGGATGGAAAGTTGATAGAAGAGGTGCAGCGCACCACCGGCGATGCCGGTGAAGGACCCGGCGCCAAAGCCAACCAGCGTAACGCCAACTTCTGCAACGCACGACATTGCAAACAGTTGGAGCACGTTCCGGTAGCGTTTGAGCGCCCCCAGTTGTGCTACCAAACAGATGATAGCACCCAGACAGACTGCAAACGAAATGGAATAGATAGGTTGCACAGTGTCCATGTCAAAATACCCCCCTTAAGGTACACACAAAGACATGGACACCGTACAGTATGTTAAAACAAAAAACCGTAATCTGGGTGACACTTTTACATCTTTTTGTCGTCTTTCCGACGGCTTTTTTCCCCAGACAACAGTGATTTCCGAGCGCTCGACCCCGCTGTCAGAGTCAGTCCGCGCGGCGACGAACCATGGTAGGCCGCTGCGAGGACGATGCACCGTTTTCAAGCTCGCCAAGCTCGTGGATCACGTACTTTCCACGGCTCAAACGCGTCAGCACACCATCCTTCTGCATCTCGTTCAACAGCGTGGATACGGTCTGCCGCGTCGAACCGACGAAATCCGCAATCTGCTTCACGGACAATCCTGTCGAGACAACAACGCCAGCGCGGTTCTCCTCGCCCTTGTCACGGGCTTCCTGCAGGAGAAAATCACACAGACGCATTTTGATGTCCTTGAAGGCGAGGCGATTGATGATGTTCAGCGTATTGCGCAGATGCTCGCCAAGCACTGTGAGCGTCGCCAAAGAAAAATAGGGGCTGTCGGCGGCCTGCCGCCCGAAGGTCTGCATCTCGGAGACGAGAATCGTCGTGTCCGTCAGGGCCTGAAGGGATGCGCGGGTATGCGTGGTGTACGCGTCTCCTTCCTTGAGGATGGCGAGATTGAACTCCTTGTCCTCGTCGGCGAGAAACACGCGAATCCGCCCACGCTTGACCACAAAGATCTGGTTCCCAGCCTCTTCGGGCGTGAAGATCATGTTGTTCTTCAGAAACCTGCGTTCGCGAAACATACGGGAAAAGTCCGAATGCTCAGGGCTTTCGAGAACTTCCAGCATGTTCATGGGCGCCATACTCGTATGCGTAATCATAGTGGATGCCTTCCTCGGCTCATTTTTCGCCTGCCTCGTATCCGGCCTCGTCCACTTCGGTCAGCCTTCCGAAGCGCGGTGCCAAAGCCTGAACAAGTTCACGGCTTCAAATGGTGCCAAACCCTGGACAAGTTATCAATCCCTAATTCCGGAAGCATTTCGGGGCATTCAGCCTTTGCCCGTCCATTTTGCTCGACCAGCCGGGAATTTTAAGCCACTCGTCCCCGAAAAATGCAGCCCTGCCTTTCCGGTCGGGGGTCTGTGTTTATCCGAATGAGAAAATCTTCGCAAGACAAGATTTTCGTCATACCCAACTATCCGAAAACCTTTCCTATTCACGCCAAGTCCATATTTTATGGCATGAGATCACAAATTGATGAAAACAGAAAACATGTCATATGGCCGACATTCTCTTGCACAAAGACAATGTGCATTCTGCAATGTATGTATCCTTTGCGAACTCCATCGCACATTCAATCCGAAATCACACTCTTGAGTCGCTTCATTATCTTTAGTGCAACAGCATATTTGCATCGGCAATTCCCCCACACGTCAGCACACCAACGGCATTTACCTGCCAAGACATCATTCGCGTCAAAACTCGATAAGTATCCAATGTCAGCGCGGCGACAGTTTTGACACGCAATACAAAATCGAGCAAATACACTCTTACATGATCATTTTTGCTTGACGAAACGATCTTTTACAAGACGATCTTGCAATGCAGAACACAAAAAATACATAAGCATTGCATACAAAAAGCATTGCGAACGGCATTTGTGTCATACGGAAGACAGTCCATTTTGAACGCAAAGCCGTTTTGGGACGATATATACAGCGACCAACGCCGCGTTAAATTTTTCACAAAAAATTTTCCAATGAGGTAATCCCATGCGCAACATGTTTTCCGTACTCGTAATCGAAGACCCCTACTCCACCCGCAAGGCGTCCAATCGGCTCCGTCAGGCGGGCTGTTACGTGCTCACCGCCTCCAGCTGCACCGAGGCGCTCGACAAGATGCCCGAGTATGTCGACGCGGTCGTCATCGATTCCGACACGCCCAACCTGTGCACCCGCAGCTCCCTCTCCAATCTGAAGGAACGCGCCCCGAGAACCGCGGTGGTCGTTCTGGCAGGCGAAAACAAGTTCGCCATGCTACGCAATCTGAAGGGTGCCGACGGCTTTCTTTCCATGCCCTGCAACACCCCCCAACTGCTCGACACGCTCCGGCAGGGCTTTCTGAACAGCCCCAAGGGCCGAAGCGCCGCCGACCGCGCAGCTCTCCTCGTGGGTGCCCGTCCGCACATGGACAGCCCCGCGCCGATGCACGCATAGCGTCGCCAGCGCACGGAGTTGCCGCTTCGGATTTCTGCCATATCCGCTGACCGCGCACTCTGCCGCACAGACAAAAAGCCCCCGCAGGCACTGCCTGCGGGGGCTTTCATGTATAATGGACAATGGATCAGATGCCGTAACGCCGAATCTTACGCTGCATGGTCCTGATGTTGAGACCGAGTATGTCTGCGGCCTCGTTACGCCGCCAGCGGCATGTTTCGAGCGCCTTCACGATCATGATCCGCTCCAGACGCTCCACGGCATCCTTGAGGGTTCCGGAGCAGTCGGGTTCCGCCACGGTCACGAGACCCGCCGTCGCCGCGGAAGCCAGCACGGCTTCCTCCGTAAGGCGCACGTCCGAAAAGTTGATCTCGCCGAAGGCCACGTAACGATCCAGAACGTTCTGAAGTTCACGCACGTTGCCCGGCCAATCGTAATCCTCAAGGGCGATGCGCACGGCCGTGGGAATGGTGGTCCGTCCACCCTCGCCACCCTGCCGTGAAAGAAAATGGTCGATGAGCAGAGGAATATCCTCACGTCGGTCGCGCAGGGGCGGCACCGTCACCGGCAGAACGTGGATGCGGTAGAAGAAATCCGCACGCATGTCACCCTTGCGAACCATTTCCTTCAGGTCGCGGTTCGTGGCGGCGATGATCCTGAAATCCGAACGCCTCGGCACCGTCTCGCCGACCGGGGTATACTGCTTACTTTCGAGGGCACGCAGCAGCTTGACCTGAAGATTAAGGTCCAATTCACCAACCTCGTCGAGGAACAGCGTGCCGCCGTTAGCCGCGGCCAGAAGTCCCGGCTTGTCCGCGTTGGCGCCGGAGAACGCCCCGCGCTTGTGACCAAAGAACTCGCTTTCGAGTAGCTGCTCGGGAATGGCGCCGCAGTTGACCGGCACGAACTTTCCGTCGCGTGTATTGAGGTCGTGGATGGTCCGCGCGACGAGATCCTTACCCGTGCCGGTTTCGCCATAAATTATGACATTTGTGCCGCTTTCGGCGGCCTTCATGACCAGCCTGTAGACCTGCTGCATGGCGTCACTACAGCCGACAATGTCGCCGAAACGGTAGCGGCCTTTCAGAGACGATCGCAGCCGCTCGTTTTCCTGCTTCAGCTCAACCTCACGTAGCTTCTGGGCGCTGACGTCGAGGATGATGCCGTCGAGCGTCTGGGGCACGCCATTTTCGTCATACCCCGGCTCGCCCTGGTCCCATATCCACTTTATGTCGCCGGACGACATGGTCACCCGATACATGAGCTGGTAGGGGCGATGCTCAAGAATGGCCATGCGCGCCTCCTGCTGAATGCGCGAAAGGTCCTCGGGATGGGTCATGCGCTCAATGGTGTTCCAGTTGTCCCGCACCATCTCGTCTGGCGTGAACCCGAGCAGTTCCAAACTGCCCCGGCTGGCGAATTCGAGCGTATTGTTAAGGTCGGCGTCGATTCTACAGCGATAGGCCATGCCCGGCAGGTTATGGAGCAGCCGCGCCAGCCGCGTCTCGCTCTGTTGCAGGCGTCGACGAATATCATGAAATTCCTGCATCCGAATGCGCAATTCGTCACATTCCTTCCGCAGTTCCTCGTAGCTCTTGTTGTCCATCGAACTATCCTGTCGTGTTTCGCGACATTTCTGTCGCCATGGCATTATCCCTTGCGCCACAGGGTTTAGTGAGAATTATCACGACATTTCTGTCGTCTCGCAGGGAACCTTGTTACTCATTTCTCAAACCATTGCAACCGCCATTCCCGCCGGTCACCATTTCCGGCCATTGGCACGAAGGATGCTAGCTTTTCGCGGATACTCCCTGTGCAAACGCACCCACTCACGTTCAACATCGGAGAGCTCGAAGCAATGATGACAACAAGCGCAACCATCGCGCAGCTCAAGGAGCGGCACGATCTTGCCTTTGCAAAGAAGGGCCTGGCATGGGCACTCGGGTCGGGAATGATCTGGGGCCTCGAAGGCGTGGTGCTCGGCATGGCGCTGGCGCTGGCTCCCTTCGCCGATTCTCCCCTGTGGCTGCTCGCCCCGCTCACGGCGTCGTGCATGCATGACTGCACGGCGGCCCTGTGGACACTGGCCTACAACTGGCGGACGGGACGCCTGCGCGAGGTGGGCCGCAGCATCTTCAGCAAGCCCGGCCGATTCGTGTGCCTCGGCGCGCTGTGCGGCGGCCCCATCGGTATGGGCGGCTACCTCGTGGCACTCAAGCTGGCCGGACCGGCCTACGTGATGCCCATCACATCGCTGTATCCCGCCGTGGCCTCGGTGCTGGCCATGATCTTCCTCAAGGAGCGCATCTCCCGGCGCGCGTGGCTGGGCCTTGGCCTGTGCATCGCCGGAGCCTTCATCATCGGCTACACGCCGCCCGAAAGCGGTGTGAGCGACCATTTCTACCTCGGGCTGGGCATCGCCCTGCTGGCCACTATCGGCTGGGGTTCGGAAGGCGTTCTGGCGACCTACGGCATGGACCTCATCGACCCCACCGTGGCGCTCAACATCTACCAGATCGTCTCCGGCGTCTTCTACCTGTTCGTCATGCTGCCCCTGCTCGGCGGGTGGATCGTGCTCTCAAGCGCGCTCACCAGCACCTCGGGGCTCATCCTCGTCGGCGCGGCCTTCCTTGGCTCGTGCAGCTACCTGCTGTGGTACAGGGCCATGAACATGACCGGCGTGAGCCGCGCCATGGCCATGAACATCACCTACGCCCTGTGGGGCATCCTGTTCAGCGCCCTGCTCACCGACGTGGAAATCACCCGCAATCTCATCGCCGGTGCGGTGGTCATCACCATCGGCATGGTACTTGTTGTCGGCAATCCCAAGGAAATCGCCAACCTGCGTAACGTCGCCTAATCAGGAGAGCCGGACATGTTCAATATGAAACCGCCCTTCCGCATGATGATCGCGAGTAACCTCACCGACGGACACCCGCGCAACAGCCTGGAACTCATGGATGAACTGCGCCCGCTCTACGGAACGGAACGCCAGTTCACACGCGAGGTGGTGGAAAGCCATCTCCAGTCCCTCAAGGCCGTGGGCATCGTCCGCGATGACGAGGCCGAGGTCGACGCGGATGGCCGCCTCCTCGTCCGCTACGCGATAACGGACTTCGGCCGGGACAAGCTGCGTAGCTCCCTGTAGCGCCACCGCGCGCAACACCTTTCGCACGCCAAGGGCGGCGGACCACACGGTCCGCCGCCCTTTCCATTCACCGCACGGCGCTGCTTTCCTATGAAAATCCGCGAAGATGCGGACTTTTTCCCAAAAAGCACCGCTCCCACTGGCGAGATCGTTCCAAATGGGCTAGAACCCGATCTGGCCCACATTGTGACATGGCGCACATTCGCCGCAACCGCCGCCACTCGCCATTATTTCGCGCGGCACAGACACCACCCGCATCCGACATGTCCACACATGCCTCAAAAGTATCCACACCAACTGCGGACCTGAGAATCGCCCTCCCTGCTGCGGCGGTCATCCTCTGCGCGAGCGCGCTGTTCATCCTGTTTCCGCAGCGCAGCGCCATGGCCCTCGACGCCGTGTTCCGCGCCATCACCACAAACTTCGGCTCGCTCTTTCTGTGGTGCACCCTGCTGCTGACGGGACTGGCGATATACTTCATATTTGGCCGCTACGGAAACGTGCGCTTCGGCGGCGCGGACGAAAAGCCTGCCTTCTCCGACTTCTCGTGGATTTCCATGATGTTCTGCACGGGGGTGGCCGGGGCGGTCATGTACTGGGCCGTGGCGGAACCGCTGTTCACGCTGTCCTCGCCGCCCATGCACGCGGAACCTTTCTCGGCGGACGCCTACGGCTGGGCCACGACCTACGTCCTCTTCCACTGGGGACCGCTGACATGGTCGTGGTACGTCATCTGCGCGCTGCCGGTCTGCTACATGCACCACAAGCGTCACTCCCCGGTGCTGCGCATCAGCGCCGCCTGCCGCGACGCCCTCGGCCCTCGGGTGGACGGTCTGCCCGGTCGGATCATCGACATTTTCTTCTGCATCGGCCTCGTGGGGAGCAACTGCGCGGTCATGGGCATATCGGTGCCCATCATCGCCCACTCGCTTTCGCGTACGCTGGGCGTGGAACCGACCCTCGGCCTCCAGTTCGGCATCCTCGGGCTGAGCACCGTCGTCTTCAGTGCAAGCGTCGCCCTCGGGCTGGAGCGCGGCATTGCCCGGCTGAGCCACCTGAACGTCTGCATCGCCCTCGCGCTGGTGGCCTTCGGTCTCTTCGCCGGGCCGACGCTGTTCATCGTGGACAACTTCACCAACGCCGTGGGCCAGCTGCTCAGCCACTTCCCGGCCATGTCGCTGTGGACGGACCCACACACGTCCGGGACCTTCCCGCAGGACTGGACGGTCTTCTACGCGCTGTGGATGGCCTCCTACGGGCCGTTCATGGGACTATTCATCGCCCGCATCTCGCGCGGGCGCACCGTGCGCCAGATCGTATCGCTCGGGATGGTCTCCGGGATTCTCGGGGGCTGGCTCATCCACGGGGTGTTCGGCGGTTTCGCCCTGCATCAGCAGCTTACCGGCGCGGTGGACGGCGTGGCCATCCTGCGCGAATCCGGAGCGGCGCAGGCCGTGGTGGCCATGCTCGGCTCGCTTCCGTGCGGCACACTGGTGCTTGGCGCATATTGCGTATTCTCCACGATCTTTCTGGCCACCAGCGTCGATTCCTCGGCCTACGCACTCTCGGCCGCATGCACGCGCAGGATGCGCCCCGGCGACAATCCCAGCGTTTCGCACCGCTTCTTCTGGGCCTTCCTGCAGGCCCTGCTGCCCGGCTCCATGCTCCTCGTCGGCGGGCTCGGCCCAATGAAGACGTGGGCCAACATCGCGGGAAGCCTCATGATCGTCGTCATCGTGCCCATGCTGCTCTCGCTGGCCGCCATGCTGCGCTCCGAGGACACGGTCGCCCTCAAGTATCCCGAACTCGCCCCACGCCTGAAGCGGCTGGACGAGCTGGAGCGCCTCGTGGCGCAGCTTGATGCGCAAGGACCGAACGCACCCGCGCAGCAAGCACAAAACCTCGCCGCACGCAGGCCCGACACGCCGCCCGTTCGCCAAACATCTATTTGACAACCGATACGCACGGACGTATCGCATGGCGTCCGGCAGGCACCTCTCACGCGCCGGGGGGCACGCCGCCTGCCGACATCCGCACCCCGCCCGGCGCAAGCCCGACTGCTCGGCCATCCGGATACGCCATGAACGAGGAATGCGCCCGCCTCTCCACCCTGCGTGACAGGCACTGGCTCTTTACGAAAATCTACACCGCCTCCGCGCTGATCCTGTGCGTCGTCGTCATGTTCCTGGGCACGCGCATTCCGACCGCGCTCTTCGATGCCGCATGCATCGCCTTCCTCGTCAGCCAAGCCCGCCTGGCCGCACGGCCCCTCTCCAACGGTGAAGCCAATGCCACCCACCTTCGCCAAGCCTACAAATCTCTACGAAACGATGCATTGTTCTGGATCGTGTGCATTACCATCTTCTGGGTGCGCTGGGTCTACCATCCGGATTACGGGCCACGCCTCTGTCCCACCGCACTGGGCTTCACGAACTGGTTCACGATGCATGACGTGCTCGTCAAGGCGACGCAGAACGCGGCCGGTGACAACACGGGCGCAGAGCACGCGACGAACGAAGTGGGCGCACCACACGATGCGCTCTGACGGATTCCGATAATCGAAAGGAAAGAGGGAAGAGGAAGGGACCAGACGAGCGGAAAGCTCGTTGGCAAGAAAGGGAAAGTGTGGGCTCCCTGCCGGTTCGGATCCCCATCACGAATCCGGCAGGGAGGATCCACTATGCCTAATCTCTATTCATACACCTTGCGCGGGCTGAAGTCCGCACCAAAGACGTTGAACGTGTTCTCGACGATGAAGATGGCGTCCGGGTCCTCGTCGAAGACAAGGCCTTCGAGGGTCTTCAGACGCAGATTGTCCGTGATGCAGTACAGCATGTTCGCCTCGCGCCCGGAGTAGGCCCCCTCGGCGCGGATGATGGTGGCCCGCATGCCACGCTCGGTCAGCTTGTCGGCAATCTCGCGGAAGCGGGCGGACATCACCACCACGGACTTGCGCTGGTTGAACAGGGACAGCGCATACTCAGTGGCCACGGAGTTGATGAACAGCACCACCAGCGACGCCACCACCAGATCAGGCTCGAAGCGCGAGGCAACGAGCGTCATCAGGCAGGCGTTGATAAGAAAATAGAACACACCGAAACGGATGTTGTAACGGTGGTGGAGCATCACGGCCACGATGTCGAGTCCGCCGCCAGCGCCGTAGGAACGCAGGATGATGCCCGCGCCGGCGCCCATGAGGGCGCCCGAGGCAATGGCCGCGCACATGCGGTCCCTGATGCCGAAATCAAGATGCAGCGTTGCCGTCAGCAGGGTGACCACACCCATGCAGAACAGGTTCAACCAGAAGAACCGCCGCCCCACGCCCTTCCATGCCAGCAGAAAGATCGGCCCATTAAAGAGCAGATACCACACGCTGGTGTCGATGTTGGGCATCACATACGAACTGAAGACGGCGAAACCGTACAGTCCAGACGGCACGAAGGAGTGGTGTACGGCGATGCCGTTGAACCCGAGGATGAAGACGAAGGATCCCGCCGTCAGCAGGAACACGTTCCACGGCAGTGACGCTGCAAGCTTGTGTCTATTCACGAAACGCCTCCCTCCCCGACCACGACGCCGACCACACCGTTACGGCGTGGCGTCTGCCGCCGGGTCAGACAGATGATGATTCCGCCAAAGATGAATACGCCGCTGTACAACTGGGCCGCATTCACTTCCTCCCCGAGCATGAACCACGCGAGCAGCCCGCTGCAGAAGGGAATGGTGTAGTAGAACAGCGTCGTACGGCCCGCTCCGATGATGGCCACGGCCATATTCCAGAACAGGTAGCACAGGACCGACGCGAACACGCCGAGATAGACCAGCACGCCCCACGTGCGGGCGGTGATCTCCGGAATCTCGGCTCCGCGCCAGACCTCCCACGCGAACATGGGCACGATGAAGACCACGCCGAGAATAAAGGTACTCATAAGCATGGCCGACTGGCTGAGGCGGCCGGAGACCCTCTTCACGAAGATGTTATACCCCGAGGACATGCACGCGACGATAAGCATCAGCAGATCACCCACCGAAAAGGTGAGGTGACAGATGCTGGCCACGTCGCCGCCGGTGACGAGGACAACCACGCCGCACATACTCACGAACACGCCAAGGGCGGTGCGCGGGCTCATCTCCTCGCCGAGGAAGAAATGGGCCAACACGAAGGTGAACACGGGCGACAGCGTGGAAATGAGCGACATGTTCAGCGCTGCGGTAGTGCTTCCCGCCACAAAGGTCAACACATCGAACAGCGAAATGCCGAACAGGGCGATGAGGCACAGCTCGGGCAGCGCGGACATGACGGCCTTGCGCTCGCGCCACATGGGGCGGATGCCAAAGGGCAGAAAGACCAGCGTCGCAATGGCCCAGCGGATCAGGTTGAGGGTGGCGGGGGGAAGAATGTCCGCCATGGCCCGCGCGGCAACGAAATTGCCAGACCAGTTCACGATGGACAGGGCCACGAGAACATAGCCGAAGGCCAGGGACGAGAAAAAGGTGCCAAAACGACGCATTGGATACTCCTTGGAGCGGGGGCTGTCCCGCTCGCTCCCGGCCCGGACATCCCTGCCCTGCGCCAGAAACTGAAAAACCGCGGCAAGGCCGCGGGCAAGAGTAATATCGCACCGCCCCCACCCCGCCTCGTCCCCGGACGGCGCGTTACGCGGTCCGGAGACGGGGAGGAGGCATCCGCGGGGCGGCGGAACGCGCCCCGTGCCGCAGGCCGTTTTGGCTAGGCCTACGATCGCGGAGAGGAGCTGTGCATTCGCTCGACTCCCGCGGGTGTGCATGTGCAAAGCTTTCGGCGGCGGGCAGGACGAATTGGGCTGAGTCCTGTTCCATCCACCGGCATGTTCCTTCGACAACGCCGCGCATTCCCGTGCGTTCCTTCGGCGCTTCAGGCTAGCTCCCGCATGATCGGGCAGTCGCTCTGGCATGATGACCGCCCTTTCCCTGCATCCTGAAGACGCGTCCGGCCCGCTGGAGGTACTACGGGCATGCAGCGGCCCCTTGGGGCCACGTCCGCGGCGGGATTCACCGCGTCCGACTGGTGCTGCCGAACAATTCGTGCATCATCTCGACGCACATCCGACACGGCATTAGCATGCTTCGTGCCAGCCACTCATTCAACGCTAATGCGCTGATTTCATGGACTTTATCCCGAAGGGTTGATGACATTTTCGACGCCGCTGCGGACATTTCTGTCGCAATGCGCGGACCAACACCAGCAATCCACCGAAATCATTGCGCTTTTGCGCTGGCGACACTCTTGTCGCAGGCGACATACCTGTCGCCATCGCCGACACGTCGCGACGCAAGCTAGCGGCAATACATTCGCGCGTCGAACCTTTCAAGAAAAAAATGTACCGAACCCGACATTTCCCGCCACCACACCGCCCGCGAACACGGCCGAAAAACGCAAATCGGGGTGGTTCCACGGCCCCAAGACCGTAAAACCACCCCGAAGAGGAAACTTCATACCCATGCCAATAACCGGGACCGGACCACCCGGTCCCGGCAGATACTCCCGTCAGGGAAGCAGACTAGGCGCAGTCGTGCTTGTCCCAGGGCTCGCGATTGTCACGCTGGAGGGCAGCCTCCATGCGAGACAGGGCTTCCTTCAGCTTGTTGATCTCGTTCATCTTGAGGTTGGGGTCCTTGAGGACCTGATAGAGCACCGCGCCGGTGGTTTCGGCAGGCACTTCGAGGTCGGCCACGTAGCAGATGGTGGGCACCACGTCGCAGGCAGCGGCAGCACGGGCGATCTCTTCCTTCTTCTTCACGCCAAGGCCGTAGAAGAACAGGCCGTTGTCGGCGGCAAGCACAACGAGGGTGCGGCGGTCGGCGGCTTCGAGCACGGCGTCCATGGTGGCGTTCAGGTCCGCGCCAGCCTCGACGATGGCGAATGCGGCGTCGCCTTCGAAGGCGGCGGCAAGGCCCTCGGGGGCAACCTTCACGGCACCGGCAACCTGCGAAGCCTCGGCGAGGACGTCGCCAGCGGCGTAGGTGTTCAGGGAAACGGCCTTCTTGGCGAACTTCTTCACGGCGTCGCCAGCGGCGAGGTCGGCGGTTGCTGCGGTCAGCAGGATAACTTTCTTGTCAGCCATTGTGGATCTCCTTCATGTATGCCGCGCGCATCTCGTGCTGCGCGGCCTGTTGCTCAATTCGTTACGAAAGACGAAAGACAGTTTCGTTTACGCGGTGACCATGCTCAGCTTGTAGTCCACGTCCATGGCCTCTTCGAGGGAGTAGGTCAGAAGCGAACCGTTGAGCATGTTGTCCTTCACTTCCTCGAAGGCCTCGCGGTACTGCTCGTCGAGGCCGACCTCGACGGTGATGTCCAGCGTGCAGTACTTGGTGCGCATCACTTCGTCCTTGTCCTTGGACGTGGTTGCGTTGGCGCGCATGAACTTGATCTCCGCGCCCTTGCGCTTGAGGCTGTTGGCGAAGGTGTTGGTGTAGCAGGCCAGTGCGGCCATGCACAGCAGCCGGGCGCCCATGTGCTCCTGATTGCGGTCTTCAGCGCTGAGGGCGGCGTAGTCCACACGAATTTCGGGCAGCGCCTGCGCTCCGAGGGTGAACAGATCGTTATTCTCGTCGAGTCGTTCGTAGGTTACGTTAACGGCCATTTTTCTCTCCTGAAATCGGGCTAGAAGTAGCTCACGGTTTCGCATTCATCACACAGTTCCCGCACATCGGACTCGTCGATAACCTCGACGCCGTCGATCAGGGCATCCTCATCAATGCCGCGCAGCTCAAGGGACTGGCGGATGCAGTACACCTCGCCGTCCTGCCCGAGAAAGTCCTCCAGCATGGAGGTGTGGTACCCGGGGTTGCCAATGAGGCACCACACGCCATCCTCGGCAAAAAGCAGCTTGGTTTCGAAACCGTTCTGGTGGGTGGCCCAGGCGGTGCGGATTCCCAGTGCGGAAGCCTCAACGCCAAGGGGCTTGCTCACGACCCAGCATGCGGATCCAATCATGTCAGTCTCCCCTAGTGACCCACGGTCAGCAGAACGTCCGTGGTCATGAGATACTTGCTGAACGTGCCGCCCACATCGCCCCACTTGATGCCACCGGCATACTCGCGCGACTCGATGCCGCGGGCGTGCTCGTTGGTGTGGCAGGTGGAGATGTCGGCTCCCTTCTCGGTGAGCGCGCCGAGCGCGTCGATGACCTTGGTCGGCTCGATGTGCTCCAGCAGCCTGCCCGCGATGTGCAGGTCGCCCTCGATGGGGAATTCCTTCTTGGAAAGGTTCACGCCGTTGCCGAAGAGATAGATCTGCACCTTGTGACCCTTGGCCAGTGCGGCCTCGGTCAAACGGGTGGCGAAAACGGAATCCTCGTTCTCCGCAGCACCCGAAAGCAGAATCATGGTCAGGTTAGCCATCGCTGATCTCCTTATAACGAAATGACCTTTTCGCCGCCGGTAAGCAGCAGGTCCACCATTTCGTCGTAGTCGACAACCGAGCATTCGTCGCTCAGTTCAAGGTTGCGGGCCTCGACGGCGTCCTTGGCGGCAAAGACCTCGTCCACGTCCAGTTCCTCAAGGCGTTCCTCGAAGAACGGCGTGGCGAAGGTCACGGCGTCGCCGACCAGAAGCAAGAGCTTCTCCTCGTCGCCACCGATCATCCTGACGCGGTCAAGCATCTTCACATCGGGCTTGTTCATGAAAAAAAGCATCTCAATGCGTCCGTATATGACTTTAAGGTTCACGCCCCGTCCGTTTCCGGGCCATCCGGACCCGCAATGCCGGGGCTTCATCTCGTGCACCAGAGTCAGCATTCACCCACAACCATCGTCGCCACTCGCGGTCCACGGCATGTGCCGGACCGCCCCGGTTTCGAACAGGATGTCAGGCCTGCCCTTCGACGCCTCGGGAAAATCCGCTGCGGTCTGGGCCGTCCACCGCGCGACGCGCAGAGACGATTGCCTGTGTTGGACGGGGCGGGCACCGGCTGATGCGCCGGTGCCCAGCCCGCGGTTGGGGCCTGTTCAGGTCGACTAGTCGACCAGGTTCGGGTTCTCGAAGATCTGATAGATCGGAGCACCCTCTACGTCAGCCGGAACGGGGTTGCCGGTGGCGTAGCAGAAGGTCGGAACCACATCGACGAGCCAACGGGGGCGCTCGTAGCGGTAGTTCTTGCGGATGCCGGGGCCCTTGAAGAACATGCAGTTCTTCAGGGTGCCGAGGCCGCATTCGCCGGTGGGCAGGCCGTAGCCGTGCTCGGCCATGTACTCGGGCTTGAGGACGTAGACGACGTCACCGGCCTGGGCTCCGCCCATGCCGAAGACGGCGGCGTCTTCCTTACGCACCGCGAGCAGCACCGGGCGTTCGCCGGTCTCGGGGTGCTTGTAGTCGTAGAGGGCGTCGATGATCTCACCGCGCACCTTTTCGTAATCCTCGTCGGCCACGATGCCACCGGGGTACTTGGAGGCGAGGTTGACGTAGACGAACATGTAGCGCTGGGGCACGGCCTTGGACTTGGTCACGTCCAGCTCGTAGTTGAAGCCCTCGGACTCCTCGTAGATCTCCCAGTAGTTCTCGGTCTTCTTGGGCTCGTAGGAGGTCAGACCCTTGGCCTTCAGGGCCTCGGCGGTGTTGAGGATCGGACCGAGGCGGGTTGCGCCGTGGTCGGACACGCAGCACACGAGGGTCTCGCCGTCATCCATGGCTTCCATCATGCGGCCGAGGAAACGGTCCTCGATCTGGTAGATGGCGCGCTCCATGTCGAGGGCCTTCTTGGCGACCTCGGGATCGGTGCTCTCCATCTCGGACAGCCAGCCGTGATAGAACCAGTCGATCAGGTGGGTGTGCATGTAGAACAGATCCCAGTTGGGATTGGACTCCATGGTCTTCAGGCACAGCTCGGTCACCCACTGGGAGTGGAACTCGGCCACCTCGACCACGGTCTGCATGTCGATGATGCCGTGGACGAAGGCGACGAAGCCCATGTCGTTGCAGATGATGTGCTGATCCCAGTCCACGCCCTTCACGCCGTCGGCCGGGGCGATGAAGCCGTGGCGGCCGGAGATGCCGGTGACGTAGAGGGTGAAGTCCTCGGCGTCGTCGGAGAGCTGGAGCAGCTTGGCGCGGAAGGTGCCGGGCTCGGTGCGGCCGTCGGACTTGATGACGAAGTCGTGCTTCACCACGTCGGACCATTCACCCTGGCGCAGGACGAAGAAGGCCTTCTCGAAGTCCTTTTCGGGGCACAGGGCGAAGATGTCGTAGCCGTCGTCCTCGGACTCCCAGGTCAGGCCGTACCAGACCTGATCCTCAAGAGGATCCATGGATTCCTTAAAGTGCATGCGCACGGCGAATTCGAGGGGCTCCTCGGCGTTCTCGGGCAGATTCTTCCAGCCCTTGGCGTCGTCGAAGCGAACCTGCTCACCCATGGGGTAGAAATCCGTGGCAATGACGCCTTCGGAGGCGAGCCATTCCTTATGGCCGTTGCCAAGCTCCTTCCAGCGGGACTCGGCCGGGGACAGACCCTGACCCTGCACCATCACGCCGTTCTTCATGTGAGACGGCCAGGACATGGGGTAGTTGACCACGAGGCACTGCTTGCCCTGCTTGTCCCACGCGTCCCAGATGGTCTGGGCGGTCAGCGGCTCGGAACCGAAGGCCTGGCAGGTCTTGTGGTGTTCGAGGCTGCTGCCTTCGAGATAGTAGTAGTAGTCTTCCACGCCGTGGGTACGGGGGTAGGCACCGGTGCAGATGCTGGCCCAAGACGGCGGGGTAACGGTGGGCATGTTGAAGCCCTCGGTCATGTAACTGCCGCCCTCGATGAACTTCTGGAAGTTGGGCAGTGCGCCCTCGTCAACCAGAGCCTGAAGGCGCTTGGGAATCATGCAGTCGAAGCCCAGAAGCGCGGCACGCTTTGCTACTCTAGCCATTTGATCCTCCTGATTGTTCTCGATAAATCGACCGGACGGGGGGGGACGTTCAGCCCTACTCGCCCGCTCCGGCCTGTGCGGTTACAGTCTGTGCGACGCTTTCCACGCGCTCTTCCCTGCGCTCAGCGGGGGCCTTGTAGCCCTTGATCATCTTGAACCAACTGATCACGACGAACGTGATGGGGATGAGCATCAGTGCGCCCGCGAAGTTCGCGAAGATCTTCACCGGTCCAAGGCCTCCAAGGGTGATGGCCGCAAGGGCCAGACCGGCCTGCATGGCTGCCCAGAAGAAGCGATGACCTCGGGTCGGCTCCGTGCCGGGCACCAGCTTCGTGGTGGCGGCGCAGGAGATGACGTAGGCGCAGGAGTCCACGCTGGTTGCGAGGAAGATGGTGGAGAAAACGCAGTATCCAATGAGTACGATCACGCTGCCGGGCAGGGAATTCAGCACGGCAACGAGGGCGGCGGGACCGCCGGAGGCCTTGAGCACGCCCACGGCATCAACGGCACCGGTCCACTGCTGATGCAGGGTAAAGCCGCCGAACACGCCATGGATCAGGAAGGAGCCGGCAATGCCACCGAAAATGCCCATCATGATGACCTCACGCACGGTGCGGCCACGCGAGATGCGGGCGATGAAAAGCCCCATGAACGGACCGTACGATGCCATCCACAGCGCGTAGAAGACCGTCCAGTCCTTGGGGAAGCTGTTCGCCTCGAAGGGCGCGGTCCAGAACAGCATCTCGAAGAAGTTGCCAGTCATCTTTCCGAAGGCGTTGGTGAAGTTGTCCACGATGAACGTGGTGGGACCAACGATGAAGGTGAACGCCACCATGGACAATGCGATGAGCACGTTCACGTCGGAAAGGATCTTGATGCCCTTCTTGAGACCTGCACAGACCGAAGTGGTGAAGATGACGGCCGACACACCGAGAATCACAAGCTCCATGCCGAAGCTCGGCTCGAAGCCGAAGGTGCTGGCAAGGGCGTGGTTCACGATGGGCAGCGAGACACCCATGACGGCGGCGTTGGAGAACATGAGGCCAATAATGAAGAAGACCTCGATGAACTTGCCGAGCCAGCCGTCAACACGGCTCTTGCCGAGAAACGGTTCAGCGGCGGAACTGATGCGCAGCACGGGTTTCTTCTGCGTGTGGAACATGTAGCAGATGGGCAGCGCGACGATGACGTACCAGGGCCAAGTCACCGGTCCCCAGTGCAGCATGACGTAGGCCAGCGACCACTCGAAGGCCTCGCGGCTCATGGGTTCTGCATACTGCGGCAGGGAAATCAGGTCCCACAGGGGTTCAACAATGGACCAGAACATCACCGCACCGGCAACGCCGGAACAGAACATCATGGCCAGCCACGAGTAGGTATTGAACTCGGGCTTCTCGTCCGGCGCTCCGAACTTGATGTCGCCATACTTGCTCATGGCGAAGAACGCGGAGAGACAGATCATTGCGAAAGTCACCCACAGGTACCAGGTTCCGGTTGCATTGACGAAGGCACCGTACATCGAGCTCAGTATGGCCTGACTCCTCTCGGGGAAGAGCACAGACGAACCGATGATCACGAGCAGCACGATGGCGGCGGGAACGAGAATCCTCATATCCGGCCGCAGATCAGCCATGCCGTTAGGTGTCCGAGTATCAGCCATGTTACCTCCTTGTTTTCGATCCAGCGGGGGGTGCCAGAATCCCCCGGACTCCCTGTGCGGGAGCATCCCTTGGACACGTTCGACCGGCCTGCGGACTTTCGCGGAACAGCCCATTCCGTCGTTTGTGCGCATTTGCCCAAACACTTCCAGCCGCGCCAGCCGAACGCCCCTCCTAAATCAAGATACGGGCCATTATGGATAACATACTGATTTCAATGTATTTATTACGAAAACCCTCCTCATCACCCCTACCATGACCCGCATAAAACGCTTGTGAAAAACGACACATTTGTCGCCGCTGTCGTTTTATGTAGCCAATTGCTTGTTTTACTTGAATTTTTTGTATAGCGACATATTCGTCGCATTTGATGTCTCTTTCGTCGTCAAAGGGCAGACGAGCACGCGCACGAAGAAATGCGCAGCAGAAAATACTGCGCGCACAGTTGATTCAAACGAAATTGCTGTATGAATTCGGGATGTTGAGGCGTGAATAAAAATTGCGGACAACGTCCATTTTTTCACGCAAGGCGAAGCTTCGCGCACCGTCGTGGCGGCAATGACGTCGCATATGGCGGAAGGTGGAGCACGCAAGGGACCTACGCGCACGCGAAAAAGGTCAGCTTTTCACAAACGAGGAGATAAGGAAGGAGGATGTCGAGAGAAACCTCGGCGCGCGAAACGCGCCGAGGCAATCAGGAAAAGCGGGCGCGAATGCGCGAGAAGAGATGGGGAACGCGGTCGTACTGATGAACGATGACGGCGGGCCGACCGCCGTCGCCCAGCACGTCGCCACGCTCGTCGCACACGGGTTCGGCCCGGCGCGTCGCGAGGGTAAGGATGGGGCCGGAATTATCGTGAACGCTCACGCGTGGCAGCAGGTCGTTATGCAGCAGGTGATTGTGCACGCCTTGATCGAACCCCGCCATGTTCCGCCCCGGAACGAAGCCGTTCATGAGGTCGATCATGCGGTCGAGGTAGTCCAGCACGGCCTCGTGATCGCCCACTGTGGTGCCGGAGCAGGAAATATGACGGTCGCCGATGGCGCGCCATGCGTCCTCGCCAAGGTGCCCGCAGAGCCAACGCGTCATGTACGGGCACGCGCCGATGGTGCCATGCCTGTCCTCAAGCGTGACGTTCAGGCCGTCCGCCCACGGGTAGCCCATGGGGTCGGACTGGAAGACCACGTCCCGCACATCGGCAAGAAGAATGCGCGAATAGCGGCAGGTCGCGGAGCGCAGGAAATCACGGTAGAGATGATAACGCAGGGCATTGTACGGCAGATCTGCCAAGGACTCGGACCGCTCGAAGCGCATGACGCGAACCCCGTGGGCCTCAATGCGCTCGACATCGCGAGTGGTGGGCGAGGCAAACAAGACGCACTGGCCGCTGAAGCCGCTGCATTCGAGGGACACGGCAAAGGGCCGCACGTCGCCGTAGTGATACCCGGCCGCAAGGCCGAGAACGAGTGTATTGTCCGCCATGGTTTCTCCTCCGGGCGTCGGGCTGTCGGGAGCGTCACTCTCCCTGCCGGTCGGGTACGCACTTTGCCGCCGATGATCAAGCCCTTCTCGTCACGCCTTGCACAAGCTCCATATTATAATGATATGCACTTGGGCAGACGCCCCCAACGGCCATTGACATCACTCGCATTTTGCTATTCTTGTTCCAGCACGCTACGATATTTCCGACACATCGGCGCACCAGCGCCAAGGAGGCTTTTCATGAAAAGATTCCTCGCCGTGACGGCGATTCTTCTCGGACTCGCCCTGAGCGGCTGCGGCAGCGAACCGGCGGAAAAGGCGAAGCCTGCGGCTCCCGAAGCACAGGCCGAGCCCACCGTGCTCACCGTGATGACCCACGACAGCTTCAGCGTCAGCGCTGAGGTCATCGCGGAATTCGAAAAGGCCAACAACGCCGCCGTGAAGTTCCTGCGCACCAGCGGTTCCGGCGCGGGGCTCAATCAGGCCATCCTCGCCAAGGGCAATCCCCTCGCGGACGTGTTCGTCGGCGTGGATTCCACCTTCTTCAGCCGCGCCGTGGAATCCGGCATCTTCGACCCCTACGCCTCCCCGGCGCTGGCCGACATTCCGGACTCCCTGCGCCTCGACCCCGAAAACCGCCTCACACCTGTCTCCTTCGGCGACGTGTGCCTGAACTACGACAAGAAGTGGTTCGCAGATAAGGGCCTCACGCCCCCGGCCACGCTCGAAGACCTCACGAAGCCCGAATATCGCGACCTGACCGTGGTCGAGAACCCGGCCACCTCCTCGCCCGGCCTCGCCTTCCTGCTGGCCACCGTGTCCGCCTTCGGCGAGGACGGCTACCTCGACTACTGGAAGGCACTGGCCGCCAACGGCGTGAAGATCGCCGATAGCTGGAAGAGCGCCTACTGGGGCGATTTCACCGCAGCGTCCGACGGCACGCGGCCCATCGTGGTCAGCTACGCGTCCAGCCCTGCGGCGGAAGTTTTCTACGCGGAGAAGAAGCCCGCCGAAGCGCCCACCGCCGCCGTCCTCGGCCCGCTGACCGGCTTCCGACAGATCGAATTCGCGGGCGTGTTGAGCGGAACCGGCAAGCCCGAACTGGCCCGGAAGTTCATCGACTTCCTGCTCTCGCGCAGCTTCCAGGAAGACATTCCGCTGCAGATGTGGGTCTACCCCGCCAACGTGCACGCCGAGTTGCCGGAAGTGTTCCAGTTGCACGCCAAGGCGCTCGACGTCCCGGCCAGCCTTGATCCCAAGGCCATCGCCGAAGGCCGCGAGCGCTGGATCGAGGCCTGGACCACCACCGTGCTCCGCTAGCGGCGCACGACTGACGCACTTCACCGGGCCTTTCCCACCGTGGGAAAGGCCCGGAAACGACTCCGCAACCCAGCGTCCCGGCCATGGTCGGGCCTTCCGCCACGGAGGAACAGGCCATCCGCCTCAAGCCCGCACTTCTTCCGGCCCTGCCGCCGCTTCTGTTTCTGGCGGTCTTCTATTTCCATCCGCTGCTGTCCATCTTCGGTCTCGGCCTCTTCCCCGACGGCACCTTCGATACGGACAGGTTGCGCGGGCTGGTCGCCTCGGACTACTACCTGCGCACCCTGTGGTTCACCACATGGCAGGCGGCGGCAAGCACGGCGCTGACACTCGCGCTGGCCACCCCGGCGGCCTATGTCTTCTCGCATTATGAATTTCCCGGGCGACGGATTCTGCGCACGCTGACCGGCATCCCCTTCGTGCTGCCGACCATTGTGGTGGCGGCGGCGTTCCGCGCCCTGCTCGGCCCCAAGGGCCTCGTCAATGAAACGCTCATGGCGCTCTTCACCCTGGATGCGCCGCCAATCCGGCTGGACAACACCATCTGGATCATCCTGCTGGCCCATGTGTTCTACAACTTCACGGTGGTGCTGCGCATTGTGGGCGGCTTCTGGAGCAAACTCGATCCCTCGCTGGTCGAGGCCGCACGGATGCTCGGCGCGTCACGCCTGCGGGCCTTCCGCGAAGTGACGTTGCCGCTTCTCGCGCCAGCGCTCATCACCTCGGGCCTTCTGGTGTTCATCTTCTGCTTCTGTTCCTTCGGCGTGATTCTCGTGCTTGGCGGATCGCGCTTCGCCACGCTGGAGGTCGCCATCTACAGACAGGCCGTGCACATCTTCAACCTGCCCATGGCCGCCGCCCTCTCGCTGGTGCAAATCCTGTTCACCTTCTGCCTCATGTGGGCCTACACGTGGCTGCAACGCCGCACGGGGCACCGCCTGCGTCAATCGGCGCGGCCCGTGGCGCGGCCCTGCGCCTGCCTGCGCGAACGACTGGCCGTGGTCTCGCAGGTCGCGGTGGTCTGCGTGCTGGCGGGCCTGCCGCTGGCGGCACTGGTGCTGCAATCCCTGCGCACGCCGCACGGCATGGGCGCGGACTTCTACGAAACGCTGTTCACCACGAGCGAGAGTTCACTGTTCTTCGTGCCGCCCATGGCCGCCATCGGCAACTCCGTGGCCTTCGCCACGGCAGCGCTGGCACTGGCGCTGATCCTCGGCCTATGCGCCGCACAGGCGCTGGACAAGTCCTCGGGCCGCATCGGGGCGCTGCTCGATCCGCTCTTCATGCTGCCGCTGTCGACCTCGGCCGTGACTCTCGGCTTCGGCTTCATCATCGCGCTGGACGAACCGCCGCTGGACCTGCGCTCCTCGCTGGCGCTGGTGCCGCTGGCGCACGCGCTGGTGGCCTTTCCCTTCGTGGTGCGCACCATCCTTCCGGTCATGCGCTCCATCCCCGCCAACCTGCGCGAGGCGGCGGCCATGCTCGGCGCGTCGCCATGGCGCGTGTGGCGGCTGGTGGATCTGCCCATCCTCGGGCGCGCCGTGGCCGCTGCGGCGGTGTTTGCCTTCACCGTCAGCCTCGGCGAATTCGGAGCCACGGTCTTCGTGGCCCGCCCGCAGACGCCAACCATGCCGCTGGCCATCTATCGCTTCCTCGGCCAACCGGGGGTGCTCAACTACGGTCAGGCCATGGCCATGAGTTCTCTGCTCATGCTCGTCACTGCGGCAGGATTCCTCGTGCTGGAGACCTTCACACCCCGCGAATGGGGAGAATTCTGACATGCCCATCCTCGACGTACGCAACATCCGCAAGCGCTTCGACGAGCGCTATTCCCTCCACGACATCGGCTTCGAGCTTACGCGCGGCGAGGTGCTGTGCTTCCTCGGCCCCTCGGGCTGCGGCAAGACCACCCTCCTGCGCATCATCGCGGGGCTCGAAGCGGCGGATTCCGGCGAAGTGTTCTTCGATGGCCGCCCGCTGGCGGGCATTCCCCCGCACAGGCGCGGTTTCGGCATGATGTTTCAGGAGTACGCGCTATTCCCGCATCTGTCCGTGGCCGCCAACGTGGCCTTCGGCCTGCGCATGCTCAAGATGTCCGATGCGCGCATACGCAGCCGCACTGACGAGATACTCGAACTCGTCGGGCTGACCGGATTCGGTCCGCGCAACGTGGACGACCTCTCCGGCGGCGAACGCCAACGCGTGGCGCTGGCCCGCAGCCTCGCGCCCCAGCCCCGGCTGCTCATGCTCGACGAACCGCTGGCCGCGCTGGACCGCGCCCTGCGCGAACGCCTCGCCAACGACCTGCGAAGCATTCTCAAGACCGTGGGCGTAACGGCCATCTTCGTCACCCACGACCAGTCCGAGGCCTTCGCCATTGCCGACAGAATCGCCGTATTCGACGACGGGCGACTGTTGCAGCTCGACACGCCGGAAGCCGTCTACACCTGCCCGGCCAACGCCACCGTTGCCGCCTTCCTCGGCTTCCGGAACATCCTGCCCGCCCATCCGCTGGCAGACGGCAGCGTGCAGACGCCCGTGGGCGTCACCCCCGCCGCGATGGCCGCGACCGTTCCCGGACACCCGCAAATCGACGCAAGCCGCCTGCACCAGCGCCCGCTCTCGCTGCTCATCCGACCAGAGGGCGCACGCCTCGCCGATGCGCGCGAGTCCGCCGCAGACACCATCGTCATCGAGGGCCACGTCACCACGCGGACCTTCCTCGGCCACGGCGTGCAACTCGGCATCTCCTGCGCGGGAAAAACCGCCCTGCGCTTCCTTTTGCCGCTCAGCCCACCGCCGCCCGCATCCGGCCCGGTCCGCATTGCCATTCCGACATCGTCGCTGGTCTTTCTACACGGCTGAACGCAACCGCCAGAATTCCAGACACAAAAAAAGGAGGCCTTCCTTGGGGGGAGCCTCCTTTTTTTGGGGTGCCATGCGGTGGGTGTCGCATGACCGTGGGTAATCGTCACATGACGAATATCGCGCCGCCCAGCACGCAGAACACGAGTCCGGCGCAGGCGTTCAGGACGTTTTGCCTGCGTTCGAGCACGTGCCGCAGGGCGGGAGTGTATAGAAGAAGCACGAAGGCCATCCACACGGCCACGGTCTCGACGACCAGAGCCGAAGCGTAGACCAGCTTTTCCGGAAGCGGCGTTTCGGGACGCACCAACTGCGTGAAGACGCTCAACACGAAAAGCGTGACCTTGGGATTGAGCAGGTTGCAGAACAGGCCGTTACGAAAGCCTTCGAACCAGCCGCCCGCCGCGCAGGCCGCACCGTCGGAGAAATTCAGCCCGGAACGCGAGCGCAGGCACTGCGCGCCGATCCACAGCAGATAGCAGGCCCCGGCGTAGCGGACCGCGTTGAACAGTTCGACGTTCTGCCGCAGCAGGACGGCCAGTCCGAACACGGACAGACACACGTGCACGCAGAATCCGGTGCTGACGCCGAGCACGCAGGCCAGCGCGGGAACGCGCGTACGCCCCATACTGTGTCGCACCAGCATCATCATGTCCGGTCCCGGACTCATCTGCCCGACGAATCCGATTCCGACCAGTGTAGCGAGAGTTTCGACCATGTATCCCTTCTTTCTCCTGAAATCGCGACGTTGGGTCGCAGGGGCAAGGGATACCCGTCTTGAATCATGATTGGAAATGAATAGTCGGCACGATTCTCATGCCTGAAAGGAATAGCTAATGCCCGAATGGCGAGGCGAACAACTCGCGCAGCAGATGGCCGCGCAGCCAGATGTTGCCGGGGTCGGCGTCCGTGCGGCGATGCCACATGATGCCGAACGAGAAACGGGGCGCGTCGAACGGAAGGGGGCGGGCGAAAAGCCCGTAACGCGGGCCGAGGTTGCGGCCGATGTGCGCGGGCACGGTAAGCAGAAGGTCCGAACGGGACACGATCTCCATGGCGGAGGCATACAGCGGCACGCGTAGCGCGACCCTGCGCCGTTCGCCCTCGCGGGCGAGGGCCGTGTCGATGACGCGCTGCTTGTCCGTGCCGGAGGTGATGACCACATGGGAATGGGCGACATAGTCGGCAAGGGTCAGCTCCCCGCCCGCCAGCGGATGATCGGCCCGCATAAGGCAACTGAAGCCGTCCTCGCCGGTGACGCTGTAGAGCATGTCCGGCGCAACCGGGCCGTACAGGATGCACGAGGCCACATCCACGCGACCATCGCGCAAAGCCTGCTCCACGTCCACGTTCCATATCCGGATGTCCACCGAGACGTAAGGGGCCTCGGCATAGGCGGGTGCCAGCGCCGCCGGAAGCACATACTGTGCGAGATAGTCTGTGACGGACACCGCGAACTCGCGTCTGCTGACGGCGGGGTCGAACCCGCCGGATTCGAGAACTCCGGTAACGTCGCGCAGGATGGCGTCCACCCGGGGCACGAGGCTCTCGGCCAAGGGCGTACGCACCAACGCGTTGCCGCTGCGCACCAGAATCCTATCGCCCAGCATGTCACGCAGTCGGGCAAGGTTCTTACTCATGGCCGACTGGGTCACGTGACAGCGCACGGCGGCGCGGCTCACGTGCCGCTCGTCGAGCAGGGCCTTCAGCGCCACGAGGAGATTGAGATTCACGTCCGCCAGATGCATGGGCGGAGTCTCGCAAAGCACTGTGGGGCGCGTCAAGCGGAAGGAGCCGTACGGCGGGCGAACGCTCCGCATTCCCCCTGCCCGGCGCATGCGGAGGAGGCTGCAAACCCGCCCCCGTTCTGGACAGCATGGACGGCATGGCGTATCCCTGCCGCAGGGCGACAAACGGCACAGATGTGGTGGGACCACCCTCCCCCAAAGTTGCGCCGCTCGCGTCGGCGGGCTACCACCGAACCTGCGGCGCGGCCATCTCCGCATCCGCAAATTCCGACGCTAAAGGATTTCCAATGGTCACACCCGGTGCACCGCACGAGGACGCGCTCCTGCCCATTCAGGAGTTTCTCTCGTGCTATCTCAATGCCACCCCCGCCCTGTTCTGGCGCATAGACATCGTGCGCAACGAAATCATCTTCCTCAACACCCACACCATACGCGGACTGGACAGCAAGGCGAGCCTGCTGCTGCGCAACACGCAGTTCGCCCGCGAAGTGATCCTCGACAAGGACTGGGAACGTTTCGAGGAATGTTTCGAGCTCGCCCGCAGACGCAGACCCTTCACCGGCGTGTTTCGCGTCAAGAACGCCGACGGCACCATCATCTGGCTCAAGATTGCAGGCATGCCGGACCCCGTGCTGTCCTCCTGCTCCATCGGCTTCCTCATGGACTTCACCTCGCAGATGAACGCGCTCCACACGCTGGCCGGGCTCCCCGGCCTGTCGGACAAGATAGACCTCTTCGACACGCCGGTGCTGCTGGTGCGCTTCCATGACCGCAGTGTGGCCATGGCCAATCAGGCCGCCTGCCGACTCCTCGGCTACGACGAGTCGGATATCCGCCGTCTGAACATCGGCCGCCTGCTGCGCGAAACGCCGCCCTGCACACTCCACGCCGTCTACGAAAACCTCATCTTCGCGGATAGCTGGAACGGCGAGCTTACGGTGACGGACCGTAGCGGCAATCGACACTGCTGCGACGCCCGCGTACGCGCCATTTCCCGCGAGGGCGAAAATCTGCTGTGGCTCTCGCTGAACCACATCCACCAGCCCGCCGCCACCTCGGAACGTCCGCTACGCATCAGCGCCGATATCCCTGAGGATGTCCTAAAAGCCATGTCCGCCAGCCGCACGCTCAAACAACTGCTGGAAGCCATGCTCACTGGCCTACCGGAAGGACAGGCCACGGACGCCATCATGCTCTCGCGCATCTTCATCGATCAGAACAAGGTGCAGGTCACCGGCGTGGGCACTCCCTTCGTCAGCGTGGCGGAGAACGATACCCACCTCTACGCAGGCTCCATCGCCGAAAACATCGTCCAGTTCGGTCTGGACTCGCTCATGGTCGAGGACACGTCCAAGAGCATCAAGCCCATCGACTGGGCGCTGTTCATCCCGCGCGGCATCCGCTCCTACTACGCGCGCCCCTTCTTTGAGAACGGCGTCCTGCGCAACGTGCTCATCTTCTGTTCCACCCACCCGGAAGGCTACAGCGAGGACGCCACGGCCACCCTCGACGCACTGTTGCCAAGCTTCGCCGAGAATCTGCGGCGAGTGCTCTCGCGCTAGCCACCTATCTGGACCAACCAGAACACAAAAGGCCCTTCCTTCACCGTCTCAAAACGGTCATAAGGAAGGGCCTGTTCCTTTTTCCAATCCCCGGCGATACAAAAGGAATGGCTCACAATTCCCCGCCAGTTCTCGCTTTCCGCAGCCCTCCGCCCCTATGCTCTCTTTTCTGGTCCAATCTGGCCCAACCAGTTTTCGAACAAAAATTCACAAACCCCTTGCCCAACCCGCAACCACTTTATATCGAATGGCGACGAGTCCACGACAAAGGAAACAACACGTAAAACTGGTTGGACCAGATATGTCTCTCGCTCAAAAGAATACCGTTTGCGAAAAGATCGCGAGCATGATCCAGCGCGGAAGGTTCTCCGTTGGCGACCGCCTGCCCGGCGAACGTCGGCTCGCCGAAATGTTCGGCAGCAGCAGGAACACCATCCGCGAGGCGCTCTGCAATCTCGAAACCATGGGATATGTGGAAATCCGCCGTCGAAGCGGATGCTACATCAAAAGCACCCAGGGCCGACTGGAGTGGGAGGCTCTGCGCTCGCGCGCATCGAGCCGCACCGCCGCCCAGATGGTCGAGGCGCTGTCCCTCACGGTTCCGGGCCTGTCCCGGCGCATGGCGGCCATGCATGGCGCGGCGGACATCGACGTACTCGAACGGGCCACCGCCCGCCTCGGGCGAGCCATCGTCAACCGGCAGCCCGCCGAGGTCGGCAGGCAGTACGTGCGCTTTTTCCTGACGCTGGCCGAAACATCGGGCAACGACTTCCTCACCCTGCTCATGCGCGAACTCGTCACCGCCGCCGACGGACTGGAACCGGGCGGCACGGGCATGTCCGAGGTGATCATCGACGCGCTGTTCGCCTGCCATGTGGAATTCATCAATGCCCTGAAGCGCGGCGATCAGAGCGCGGCGGCCACGCTGGCCGAAAACTGCATCGAGACCTTCGCCCGCCTTGTCGCGGCGGACTAGGAAATCGCGAAGCCGGATCCCAACCGGCAGGCGCAAGCACGAATCATGAGACGAAGAGAGTTTTTCAGCCGAATCTTCACCGGCCACGGCGCACCGGAGCAACCGGAACGAAGGCCCCTCGACGAGAGGGAGCTTTTCATGCGCGCGATGGCCATGGGAATAGATCCGGCTACTATCACGCCCGGGCGTTTGCGTGAACTGGTTCCGGACGCGGAGCCACCATCAACGAGAGTCAAGGGGCACACGGACGAAAACGGGGACTGAGCAAGCCCCCCGTCCACACACCTGCCAAGGAGCAAAAAGACATGGACAGCAGCAGCTTCAGCTATCTCGAAAGTCGCAAGCTGGTGAAACGCTGGAACGGGCCAATTCCGGCCCTGGTGAACACGCTGCTCATCGCGGCGTTCTTCTACCTGACCTGGTGGATTTTCCAGGATCCGCGCGGCATGATGCGCATGTACACCCCCTATGTGGGCTACATGGTCTGCCGTTGGCTTCTCATCCTGTTCATCTGGGTTGCCTACATCTTCGACTTCTGGCCCTTCAAGCGCTCGTGGCTGACGCGGACGCATCCATTGGTGAAGGGCACCGTGCTCACGCTGTTTAGCGTGGCGGCCATGGTGCTGCTCATCAAGGGATTCTTCGTGGACATCCTCGGCAACTTCGGCATCGCCTACTTCAACCCGGACCGTCTCATCGAGATGGGCATCACGGACTTCTACTCCATCGAGTACGCGGCCGAGGCCATCATGATGTTCGCGGCCATCGCGTCGTGGCTGTCGCCCAGCTGGGTGGTGGCCTGCGAGAACGCTCCGTGGGCCAAGCTCCGCCAGCCCGCGCGCGGTATCACCATCGTGCTGGTGACCTTCTTCTTCAGCATGATCGTCTACTTCCTGACCATGCACTCGCACATGGCCATTCTCTTCTACCCCTGGCAGAAGTACACGGCCATCTGCCCGCCCTACTGGGAAGACTTCGCCAACACCGTCTCCGGCAACTTCCACATCGCGTGGATCATGTGCTGCACGGTGGTGGTGTGGCTCTACGAGACCATCTGGGAGCGCTATCCCTTCAACCTGATCAAGACCGACTGGCTGCGCCGCACGGCGTCGTTCTTCGGCATCATCGCCATCGCCCTCGCCCTGTGCTACTTCCTCTACTACGCGCAGGATCTCGTGTGGGGTTCGACCATCCGCGGCACCCGCCGTCTCATGGCTCCGGACTGGCGCTGGCTGCACGTGGGTGAAATGGCCATCTTCTGGCTGGTGCCCACCCTGTACCTCAACTTCTACTGCGGCAACTGGCCCAACAAGTTCAGCCGCCCCGTGAACGTGTGCCTGCGTACGCTGCTGACCGCCGTGATGGCCGTCGTGGTCTACGTGATCTACTACAAGACCTCGCACCTGTTCCTCGGCACGCAGAAGGGCTTCTCCCATCCGCAGCAGTTCCCCATGATTCCCATGATCTGGCTCATCAACATCTTCCTGATCAACGTCTGGTTCATGGATGGCTGGCCGGGCTGGAAGGCCGTGCCCAAGACCGAGGCCGAGCTTGAACACGTTCACGCCGAGGTCGTCGCGACCGACGTGAAGTGGAGTTCCACCCTCGCCAAGGGTCTGGCCGTGGGCCTTGCCGCAGGCATCGCCCTGTACGCCCTCATCATCAACGTCCTGCCCTGGATCGGCGCGAACCTCACCATCATCGAGTAGGCGCAGGGAAGAAAGGAGCACATCATGAGCAACGACAAGAAAGTCAGCAGACGCGACTTCATGAAGGGCGCGGCCACCGGCCTGTGCGTGGGCGCCTTCGCGGGCATGGGACTCTATTCCTACAGCCCGTGGGCCTACAGCCGCCTGCCCAAGGTCCAGCGCAAGCTGGAAGACTTCGGCGCATGCCGTAGCGTCCGCGTGACCAACATCTCCGAGACCAGCTGGTTCAACAACGCCCACCTCATCGGCGACATCCACGAGGCTGGCGGCCTGCTGGTGAACCAGTACACCCTCAACTGGGCACCCTTCGCCAACGGCAAGGGTTCGGCCAAGGGCTCGTACGACGAGGCCATGGCCACCATCAAGGATCTCATCCCGCACGACCTCGAAAAGGCGTGGGAGATCCAGAAGGGCCTGTCCCTGCATCCCGAGAATCCGGGCGGCTACTCCTGCCTCATCGAGGTGGAAGCCCTCGACGGCACCATCACCAAGTACCTGCTGGACACCGGCTGGTCCTACGAGTGGATGGACGCCTCCTTCAAGCGCGAAGGCATCGACGAGATGCTCAAGGCCCACGAGATCGAGGCCCTGTTCATCTCGCACGAGCACTGGGACCACTTCTGGGGACTGCCCGTCACCACCAAGTACGACCCCAGAATCCCCCTGTACGTCCATGATGGCTTCTACAAGGAAGGACTGCAGTACATCAAGGACTGCAAGCACACCGGCGACCTCAAGGTCATCAAGGACCCGGTGACGCGGATCGAGTCGGGCATGGCGCTGCTCAAGTTCGACGTGCCGATCATCAACCGCGTGTTCGGCGAGACCTCGCTGGCCTTCAACGTCCAGGGCAAGGGCCTCGTGCTGATCTCGGGCTGCTGCCATCAGGGCATTCTGCAGTTCGCCGACTTCGCCTACACCAACCTGAAGTACGACAACGACAGGTTCTACGGCATCTACGGCGGCCTGCACATCTCGCCCTTCGAGGACTGGGACCCCAAGTACGACGACCTCGTCATCTCCCTCGGCAAGTGGGGATTCGAACGCATCGGCTGCAACCACTGCACCGGTCACCTCACCGCCAAGAAGTTCATCGAAGCCGGATACCCGGTGGTGCGCGGAACCGCGCGCTTCCGCTCCGCCTCCAAGGACTACCTCGGCAACGGCGACAAGATCGCCTTCGGCTGCTAGCGCCTCATGCGGGGGCGGCCCACCGCCCCCGCACCTCGCCCCCGGCCCGGACGCCCCTCCGGGCCGGGACAACTTTCACCGTCAGCACGAGCCATCGTCATGAATCTTTCCGCCATTCTGCCCCCTTCCCGCACCCGGACCGAAGCCCGCGCCCTGCCGCGCACGCTTGCCAACAGTCTCCTCGTGGCCTGTCAGGAGCGCCCCTTCAAGCGCCTCACGGGCTGGCGGGGCATGGCCCCCTGCATCGGGGGTAGAGGCTGGACCTGCCGCCTTGCCGCGCACCCCGGCATATACGGCGTCAGCGTGACCGACGCGCAGGACACCGCGACCGGCCCCACGGCCCGCCTGACGCTGCACTATTTCCCCACCCCGGACGAGGACATCCTCGAACGCATGCCGCTGGCCGCCGTGCTCGCCGCGACGCAGCCCGAATACCCAGCAGCGGTGCGCGAATTCGCATCGTGGCCCGATGGGGCGCAGTGCTTCGCCATCGCCTCCGTCAACCTCGCCCTCGCCGACAACGACGCCGCGCTGGGCCTGAGCCTCATGGCCGTGGAACACTCCCGCGTCATCGCCGAGGACGGCGTTCCCCTTCCCGACGGCGACGGCTGGCTCGTCGCGCCGGGGGATGCGGAGGTTGACCTCGCAGAGCGTGAGCTCGCCATGCCGCTCTTCGAAACGCTGGCCGCCGCGCTGTCACTGAGCCTCGGCGAACGCCCGACGCTCTTCACGCGCACAGAAAGGATGGAGCCGGGGCGCGAAACCATGACCCCCGACGGACGCCGCTTCAGGACCATGGACGCGACCATCGTCACGGACAGCATCGTCTGGGGCGACGCAACGCGCCTCCCGGCCGAAGACCTCTGCGCGGACGCACGCTCCATCGCCCATGGCGGTCCGGATGGCGAGCTGCCCGAGGACGTCCACAAGGCCCTGTGGTGGACCACGCACGACCTCGCGGCCCTCGAACGCGCGGGCGAGCACGCGGCCGCCTTCGACATGCGCCCGCGCCTCGTGGTCTTGAGCGGCTTTCTCGGCGCGGGCAAGACGACATTTCTCAACCAACTTCTCGAATACCACGCCAGCCGCGACGAAATGGTCGCCATCATCCAAAACGAGATCGGCCAGACCGGCGTGGACGGCAAGCTGCTCGAAGGCGACGACTCCATCGTGGAGCTCGACGAGGGCTGCGTGTGCTGCACGCTGGCCGGAAGCCTCGCCCGTGGCATCGAGCGGCTGACGGCCAGCTTCCACCCCGAGGTCATCGTCCTCGAAGCGACCGGATTGGCCAACCCGTTCAACCTGCTCGACGAAATCGGTGCCCTGCGTCACCTCGTGCGCTTCGATTCCGTGACCACCCTCGTCGATGCCGACAATGCGGCGCGTATCCTCGACGACTGCGACATCGCGCGCAATCAGGTCCGCGCGGCGGACATCCTCGTCCTCAACAAGTGCGACCTCGTGGACGACGCGACCCGCGCGGCCATCATCCGCCGCATCAGGGAACTCAACGCCCGCGCCCCCCTCGTGGAGACCTCCCACGCGCAGGTCAACCCCGCCCTGCTCTACGACACGGACCCCGTTCAGATCGCGCCGTCCGGCCTGCTTCCGAACATGCCGGAACAGCACCACGGCTCGCACGCGGACGAGGGCTTCATCTCCACGCGCTTCGGCTTCGCCGCGCCGCTTAACCGCGCACGACTCGTCGAGGCACTCGTGTCCTGCCCGCCGGAAGTCTTTCGCATCAAGGGCATCCTGCGCTTTGCGGACAGCGAGGAGCCGGAAGTGCTGCAATACGTCGGCGGGCGCTTCGAGTTGTCGCGCCTCGGCGGAGCGTTCGATGACGAGCCGTTCCTCGTGGCCATCGGCAGACCATGCGACCTTTCCGTCCTCTCGGCCCTGTCCGACACATGCGAGGGAGACGCGGCATGATGAACATCCTCGCGCAGGGCGGCATCATGATCTGGCCCATCATGGCGCTATCCGTCCCCGCGCTGGCCATCATCGCCGAGCGTTTCGTGGCCTTCACCACCACGGGTAGCCCCGCCGGTGACGCGCTGGAACGCATCATCGGCTCCGCGCTGCGCGGGGACGCCAACGCCGCGCTGTCCACGGCGCGCACCCAGTGCCCCGGATGTGCGGACATGTTCGAATCCATCCTCGCCACCAGTGGCCGCACCGCCCGCGAGCGCGCGGCCACGGCGGCGGGGGAGGCAATCCTCTTCCGCCTCGGCAGACGGCTCGATTTCCTCTCCGCCACGGCGACCGCCGCACCGCTCATGGGTCTGCTCGGCACCGTGCTCGGCATGATCGACGCCTTCTCGCGCCTCGCCTCGGCAGGAAGCGGCGTGGACATCACCACGCTGGCGGGCGGCATCTGGCAGGCTCTGTTGACCACCGCCGCAGGACTGACCGTAGCCATCCCCGCGCTCCTGGCCCACTCGTGGTTCCGCCGCCAGCTCGAAAAGCGCGCCTTCGCCTTGCAGAGCGCCGCCAATTCCCTCATCGACGCGCTGGAGGACGACAATGGTTGAGCTGACGCGCCGCCTGCCCCAGCAGGCCCGGCCGGACCTCACCCCGCTGCTCGACGTGGTCTTCATCCTGCTCATCTTCTTCGTCGTGTCGGCGGTGTTCACGGCGCGCGGCATGAACGTGGACCTGCCCGAGGCCGAAAGCTCACGCCCCGTCTCGGGCCGCAGCCTCGAAATCGACCTCGCCGCCGACGGCGGCATCCGCTGCGCCGGGGAGTCCACCACGCTTCGCGAACTGGGCTACACGCTGCGTACCATGGCCGAAGATCGCACCAATCCACGCCCCGCGCGCATCCTGTTGCGCGCGGCACCGGACGCGCACACAGGGCTTTTCGTCTCCGTAATGGACCTCGTGCGCCTGAACGGATTCGAGAATCTGGTCATCGCCACCCGCGAACCGGCAGGCGTAGGAGACAGGGCGCAATGATGTCCAAGGGCGTCTGGACCGCCTGCCTCGCCGCCTCGCTCGTCATCCACATCGCCATTCTCGGGGCGGACTTCCGGCACAGGACAGCGCATACGGGCAAGGTCATCGCCATCCCCATGAATCTCTCAGTGCCCGTCGCGGATACGCCGGCCGCAGGCATGAGCCTGCACGCCGCCGCCTCGGAACCGGGAGCTGAAAACGGCGAGGGCGACCACGAATCCCCCGAGGCCCGGCGCAAGCGCATCCTCACCCATTATCTCGGCCAGATTCGCCGCGAGGTGGAACGCATGAAGTTCCAGTCCGCCCAGGGCGACTTCCGACGCATGATCGGCAACGCCCGCATCGCCCTTGCCATCCGCGCGGACGGGAGCTTTTGCGATGTGCATCTGGCGCGTTCCTCCGGCGACACGCGGCTCGACGATACGGCTTTGGCCGCCGTGTGCAGCGCCAGCGCACGCATCCCCCGCCCCGTAGCCACCGGCACATCCGAATTGCACACGAGCATCACGGTCAAATACCAGTACGGCCTGTAGCCTCCCACCCAAAGAAAAAAGGCGGACAGCCCATGCCGCCCGCCTCGAAAAAATCACGCCCCGCTCATTCAGAGCGTATGCAACACCACAGATAGCGCCTTGAACGCGAAAATCACCCTGTCGCCGGGCGCAATGGGCATTCCCTCCAGTTCGGACTCGCAGACGAGGGCGCACAGATTCGTCCCGTCCACACCAACGGCCGACACCTCGGACAGCACACCGTTGCCGCGTACGCCGCTCACGGTGACGGCAATCCGGTTGCAGCCGCCCTGCGTCCCGCGCAGCACGTCCACATAGGGAGCCTTGACCGTCGCGACCACGGATACGCCCACAGCGATACCCAGCGTCTCAAAGCTCTCCAGCGTGATGACCGACCGGACGCACAGCCCGGCCGCCGTCTCCAGCGCCACCTCGGCCATGACACCATCCTTGCGGACCCACGTCACGCGGCCCCGGAAGGTGTTGCGCGCGCTGGAACGCACCGGAGCATCCTGTACGGCCAGCCGCCGCACGATGCCCTGCACGTCGCCCTCGGACCAACGCTGGAACACGGCCACGAGGTCCGCCGAGGACTGACCGAGCACCTCGCGCACCACGCCGAGGGGCACGCCGCTACGCAGCATCTCCACCGCCCGCGAGCGCCGCAGCACGTTGGGCGCACCAAGCTCGCGGGGCAGGCCGCAGTCCTCGGCGCGGGCGTAGAACATGCGCCGCACGTATCCGGGGTCCAACGAGAACAGACTGCCGCGCAGGCCAGCGCCAAGTGGACTGGCGAGGAAGCCCGTCAACTCGCGGCACACGGCGCGAGGCAGCGGCACCTCGCGCACGTGCGGCTCACGCCCGAGGAGCACGACTGCACGCTGCGGATCGAGCGCTTCGCCCTCGTCCATTCCGAGCACTTCGCCAAGTTTCGCCCCGCTGTGGCGAAGCATCAGGAACAGACACAACACCCGCAGACGCGAACGCTCGCGGTCGGGCCGCCCGGCCTGTGCGCACCAGCGGCGAAAGGACCGCTCCAGCCGCTCCAGCGCCTCGGCATCCAGATACCGCACATCCTGCGGCACCTCGAAGACATCACAGGGCGCAAGCCGCCCCCCGCCGCCTTCCGACAGCCGCGCGTGTGTCATCTCGTCACTCGTCATGATTTCTCCCTCATACCCCGTCATGGTCACGCTTCCCATAATCCCCGTGACACGGTTGTCCCCGGCTCGCCGGAATCCTAGGGTGCGAATCGCACCCTATCGGCAACCAGCCGCAATCTCAACTCTATGGAGTCGCAGCAATGAAACGCATTTTCGCCCTCGTGCTGGCCGCATGCCTCGTTCTGCCCGCAACGGCGCGCGCGGCGGACCTTCTGATCGCGCAGGCGGCCAACTTCATGCCCGCCATGCAGGAAATCATCCCCGCCTTCAAGGCCGCCACGGGTCTCGAAGCGCAGGCCACCTACACCTCCACCGGCAAGCTCTACGGCCAGATCACCAACGGCGCGCCCTTCGACGTGTTCCTCTCCGCCGACGAACGTCGCCCGGCCATGCTCCACGAGGCCGGGCAGGCCGACGCGCCCTTCGTCTACGCCAAGGGCCGCGTGGTGCTGTGGTCCTCCGACCCCGCCATCGCCTCCCGCCCGTGGGTCGAGTCCGTCAAGGACCAGAAGCTCGCGCGCATCGCCATCGCCAATACCGAGACCGCGCCCTACGGCACCTCGGCCATGGTCGCGCTCAAGGCCGTGGGCCTGTGGGACGCCGTTCAGCCCCGCCTCGCGCACGCCCAGTCCATCGCGCAGGCCTTCCAGTACGCGCAGACCGGCGCGGCCGACGCGGGCTTCTGCGCCTACTCGTCCACCTTCACGGACGCCGGTCGCAAGGGCGGCTTCGTGATGATTGATGAGGCCCCGGCCATCATCCAGTCCGCCTGCGTGCTCAAGAACGCCGAGCACCGCGACGCGGCACTGGCCTTCGTGAAGTTCCTCGCCACCCCCGAGGTGCAGTCCATCAAGGCGAAGTACGGCTACGAATAACATGGATCTCTCCCCGCTCTTCCTGTCCGCCAAGCTCGCGCTGGCGACAACGCTTCTCATCCCGATTGCGGCGGCGCCAGCGGCATATCTGCTGGCGTTCTGCCGCTTTCGGGGCAAAAGCCTCGTCGATGCGGTGGTCTCGCTACCCATGGTCCTGCCGCCCACGGTTCTCGGCTTCGGGCTGCTGGTGGCCATGGGTCCGCGAGGCCCCCTCGGCGGTCTGTGGGAGGACGCCACCGGGCAACGGCTGGTGTTCAGCTTCACGGGCATCCTCATCGCCTCGCTGGTCTACAACCTGCCCTTCGCCGTGCAACCCATGCGCGCCGCCTTCGAGAAGCTGGACATCCGGCTGCTCGAAAACGCCGCAGTGCTCGGCGTGTCGCCACTGGCCACATTCTTCCGCGTGGTGCTGCCCAACAGTCTGCCCGGCCTCGCCGCCGCGGCGGTGCTCGTCTTCGCGCACAGCCTTGGCGAATTCGGCGTGATTCTCATGGTCGGCGGCAGCATTCCCGGCACGACCAAGGTCGCCTCCATCGCCATCTACGAGGCAGTGGAAGCCCTGCGCTACGACGACGCGCTGTGGATGTCCGCCGCGCTCGTCCCGGTCAGCTTCCTCGCGCTGGTGGCCATCAACTGCATCAACCGGAGACGCCCATGACCCTGCGCGTGGACATCACGAAAAAGCTCGCCAACTTCACACTCGACATCGCCTTCGAATGCGCCCCCGGCACGCTCACCGCCGTGGTCGGCCCTTCCGGCGCAGGCAAGAGCACGCTCATCCGCACCATCGCGGGGCTCGAACGGCCCGACTCCGGGCGCATCACCCTTGGCGACGCCACATGGAACGACAGCGGGCAGGGCCTGTTCGTGCCGCCGCAGAAGCGCGGGCTGGGCATGGTCTTTCAGGACTACACGCTCTTCCCGCACCTCACCGTGGCAGGCAACGTCGCCTTTGCCGCGCGCGACAGGGCCTGCGTGCCGGACCTGCTCGAACGCTTCGGCATCACGCACCTCGCCTCGCGCCGCCCCTCGTCCATCTCCGGCGGCGAACGACAGCGGGCGGCATTCTGTCAGGCTCTGGCGCGCTGCCCGGTCATGCTCCTGCTCGACGAACCCTTCTCCGCGCTCGACGTCGCCACGCGAAACGCCCTGCGCGTCGAACTGTTACGGCTCAAGGACGACCTCGGCATCCCCATGGTCCACGTCACCCACGACCTCGAAGAGGCCTACCAGCTCGCGGACGACATCCTCGCCGTGGAAGCCGGTCACGCCTCTCCCGAGTGGCTGGAGCGGCAGGGCATGGGACGCCCGCGTTCAAACGGCGGGGCACGGTCCGTGGCGCCTGCGGACGACGGCCCGGCGCTGCGAGCCACCGGCACATTCTGATTTCGAAAAACGCGCGGGGGCGAAAGGATGTTCAATCATCCCTCCGCCCCCGCAACGTCGCCCCGCATATCCCTTCAGTCAAAATCAAGCGGAAGCAGTTCGCGCGCGCCGCGTTCGGCCTCGGCCCGCACGCGGGCGTCCCACGCCTCGAAGGCCTCCAGAAGCTCCCGCCCGAAGACGGACAGCCGATACCCGGCCTTGTTGCCGCCCTTCTTCTCCACCAGCGCGACGCCAAGCCCGGCCTCGGTCTTCTTGAGCCTGCCCCACGCGGCGCGATAGGACATGCCGAGTTCACGCGCCGCACCGGCCAGCGATCCTGTACGCTCCACTTCCCGCAGCAGGGCGGCCCCGCCCATGCCGAAGGCCGTTCCATCGGCGTCTTCCAGCCACACCTTCATCCGCATCCGCATCTTCGGACGTTCCACGGCACCTCTCCTCGCTTTTCTCATGATGCGCGGCCATGCCGCCTACCGCTGCATAGCATCCGTCGCCACGGCCTTCCAGCCGCAACCCCGCGAATATTTCCGGAAAATCCGGCGATTGGCATTGACTTGTTATGTTTCGCGGGACATATAAAAATCAAAATCAAACGGAATTACAGACGAATACGAACCTTTCCCGACGAATATCGACAGCCAACCCGCGCGACAGAACGCCGCGAGGACCATACGGAGCCGATACGCAATGATGAAAGCAGTTCCAGTCGAAGATTCCATTGGCAGTATCCTCTGCCATGACATGACCCGCATCGTCCCCGGCGAATTCAAGGGCCCCGCCTTCAGAAAGGGTCACATCATCCGCCGCGAGGACATCCCCGCCCTTCTCGAAATCGGCAAGGAGCACGTCTACGTGCTCTCCCTCGACGACCGCCAGCTCCACGAGGACGACGCCGCCCGGCGCATCGCCGCCGCCACGGCCGGCCCCGGCATCACCCTGTCCGACGTCTGCGAGGGCCGCATCAACATGACGGCCGCGCCCGGCATGCTGAGCGTCAACGTCGAGGCCCTGCGCCGCATCAATTCCATCGACGAGGTCGTGCTGGCCACCATGCACGACGGCCTGCACGTGTCGAAGCCGCGCCCCGTGGCCGGAACGCGCGTGGTGCCGCTAGTCATCGACGAAGGCAAGATCGAACAGGTGGAGGCCATCTGCGCCGAATGCGGCCCCGTGGTCAGCGTGAAGCCCTTCCGCCACCTGCGCGTGGGCGTGGTGACCACGGGCAGCGAAGTCCTTCACGGCCGCATCACGGACAAGTTCGGCCCCGTCATCCGCAAAAAATTCAAGGCGCTCGGCTGCGAGGTCATGGGCCAGAGCCTCGTCGGCGACGATCCCCTGACCACCCGCGACGCCATCATGAATTTCGTCAACGCAGGCGCGCAGATGGTCGTGGTCACCGGCGGCATGAGCGTGGACCCCGACGACCAGACCCCCGCCAGCATCCGCGCCACGGGAGCCGAGGTCGCCACCTACGGCTCGCCCACCTTCCCCGGCGTGATGTTCATGCTGGCCTACCTCGGCGAGATTCCCATCGTGGGCCTGCCCGGCTGCGTCATGTACTACGGGGCGAGCATCTTCGACCTCGTGGTCCCGCGCATCGTGGCGGGCGAACGCCCAACCCGCGCGGACATCGCGGAACTCGGCCACGGCGGCTTCTGCGCCGGGTGCGAGACCTGCCGTTTCCCCATCTGTCCCTTCGGCAAATAGTGTCCCGACGGTCCGGCGCCTAAGTGGCGCCCTTCCCATACGAGGCAACGCAGAAATCAGAAGGAGGATCATTCGATGATCAAACGGACCATCAACGTGAACGGCGTGGACCGCATGGTCATGGCCGACGGGGATGACGCGCTGGCGACGGTCCTGCGCGAGACCCTCGGGCTGACCAGCGTCAAGATCGGCTGCGGCACGGGTCAGTGCGGCAGCTGTTCCGTGATCGTGGACGGCAAGCTCAAACGCTCCTGCTCCCTCAAGATGTCCAAGGTGCCCGACTACGCCAAGGTCATCACCGTGGAGGGCATCGGCACCCCGAACCAGCTCCATCCCATCCAGGTGTCGTGGATGGCCCACGGCGCGGCCCAGTGCGGCTTCTGCACGCCGGGCTTCATCGTCTCCACCTACGCGCTCCTGCTTGAGAACCCCTCGCCCTCGCGCGAGGACATCCGCGACTGGTTCCAGAAACACCGCAACGCCTGCCGCTGCACGGGTTACAAGCAGCTCGTGGACGCCGTCATGGACGCGGCGGCCGTCATGCGCGGCGACATGAAACTCGACGACCTGCTCTTCCGCGTGCCCGAGGACGGCCGCATCTGGGGGTCCAAATATCCCCGGCCCACGGCCGTGGCCAAGGTCACCGGAACGCTCGACTACGGCGCGGACCTCGGCCTGCGCATGCCCGACGACACACTTCGCTGCGCGCTGGTACAGGCGGACGTCTCCCACGCGAAGATCGTATCCATCGACACCTCCGAGGCCGAGAAGATGCCCGGCGTGTTCAAGGTGGTCACCCACAAGGACGTGAAGGGCAAGAACCGCATCACCGGTCTCATCACCTTCCCCACCAACAAGGGCGACGGCTGGGACCGCCCCATCCTCTGCGATGACAAGGTCTTCCAGTACGGCGACGCCATCGCCATCGTCTGCGCGGACTCGGAAAAGAACGCTAAGGCGGCCGCCGCCAAGGTCCGTGTGGAACTCGAACAGCTCCCCGAGTACATGAACGCCTACGCGGCCATGGCCGACGACGCCATGGAAATCCACCCCGGCACGCCCAACGTCTACTTCATCCAGAAGATCGCCAAGGGCGGCGAGACGGCCCCCATCTTCGACAAGGCCAAGGTCATCGTCGAGGACGATTTCTACGTCGGCCGTCAGCCGCACATGCCCATTGAGCCGGATGTGGGCTTCGCCTACCTCGACGACGAAGGCAAGCTGTGCATCCACTCCAAATCCATCGGTCTGCACCTGCACGGCGCGATGATCGCCCCCGGCATCGGCATAGAGCCGGAGCGCCTGATCATGGTCCAGAACCCCACCGGCGGCACCTTCGGCTACAAGTTCAGCCCCACCATGGAAGCGCTGGTGGGCGTGGCCTGCATCGCCACCGGTCGCCCGGTGTTCCTGAACTACACCTGGTACCAGCAGCAGACCTACACCGGAAAACGCTCGCCCTTCTTCATGAACGTGCGCATGGCCGCCGACTCCGACGGCAAGCTCCTCGGCATGGAGACGGACTGGACCGTGGACCACGGCCCCTACTCCGAATTCGGCGACCTGCTCACCCTGCGCGGCGCACAGTTCATCGGCGCGGGCTACGACATCCCGGCCATCCGTGGCGAGGGCCGCACCGTATGCACCAACCACGCATGGGGTTCGGCCTTCCGTGGCTACGGCTCGCCACAAAGCGAATTCGCCTCGGAAGTGCTCATGGACGAACTGGCCGAAAAACTCGGCATGGACCCCTTCGAACTGCGATTCAGAAACCTCTACCGCGAAGGCTCAACCACGCCCACCGGCCAGGTGCCCGAGGTACTGAGCCTGCCCCAGATATTCGAAGCCATGCGCCCGCGCTACGAGGAAGCGAAGAAACGTGCCGCCGCGAAATCCACCGCAGAGGTCAAGCGCGGCGTGGGCATCTCCCTCGGCGTGTACGGCTCCGGCCTCGACGGTCCGGACTCGGCGGAATCCGAAGCCGAACTGAACGCCGACGGCTCCGTGACCATCTACGCCTGCTGGCACGACCACGGACAGGGCGCGGACATGGGCGTCCTCGGCACCGCGCACGAGGCGCTTCGTCCGCTTCGCCTCGCGCCCGAGCGGATCAAGCTGGTCATGAACGACACCCGCACCTGCCCCAACGGCGGCCCCGCCGGCGGCAGCCGCTCGCAGGTGGTGGTGGGCCGTTCCATCAAGGCCGCGTGCGAGCTACTCCTTGGCGGCATGCGCAAGGGCAGCGGCTTCCGCACCTACGACGAAATGGTCGCCGAGAATATCGCCGTGCGCTACAGCGGCAAGTGGACCGCCCCGGCCACGGCGTGCGACGAGAACGGACAGGGCAGCCCCTTCGCCTGCTACATGTACGGCCTGTTCCTCGCCGAGGTGGCGGTGGAGCTGTCCACCGGCAAGACCTCCGTGGAGAAGATGACCCTCGTTGCCGACATCGGCAGCATCAACAACAAACTCGTCGTGGACGGGCAGATCTACGGCGGACTGGCACAGGGCATCGGCCTCGCCCTCACCGAGGACTACGAGGACATCAAGAAGCACTCGACCATGGTCGGCGCGGGATTCCCCTACATCAAGCAGATCCCCGACGACATGGAGATCGTCTACGTCGAGACCGACCGTCCGGAAGGCCCGTTCGGCGCGTCCGGCGTGGGCGAGCTGCCGCTAACCTGCCCGCATGCGGCCATCATCAACGCCATCCACAACGCCTGCGGCGTGCGCATCACCAAGCTCCCGGCCCTGCCGGAAAAGGTGCTCGCGGGTCTCAAGGCGTAGAACCACGGTCCTACTGACAACGCCCGGCCGGAGCCGCCAGTTCCACGGCTCTGGCCGGGCCTCACCATCGAACCTTCATCCGGGAACGGAAACGACATGGATCAGGCGGAACTGCACCGCATCGAAGCCCGCTGCATTCAGGAGGAACCTCCCCGCTGCCGCGCGGCCTGTCCGCTGCACGTGGACGCCCGCGAATTCTGCACCCTGCTCGCCGCCGGACGAATCGACGCCGCATGGGCCGTGCTCTGCCGCACCCTGCCCCTGCCCGGCATCCTCGCCCGCATCTGCGACGCTCCCTGTCGTGCAGCGTGCCTGCGTTCGCAGTGCGGTGGCGGCATCGACATGGCGGCCCTCGAACGCTTCTGCGCCACATCGGCCCGCAAAACGCCACCCCTGCATCCCCTGCCATCGCGCGGAAAAAACGCCGCGATCATCGGCTGCGGCCTGCCCGCCCTCGCCGCCGCATGGGACCTCGCCAGAAAGGGCTTCGCCGTGCGCATCCACTGCCGCGCCATGGCAGACATCCCCGCCAGCGCATATCTGGAGGACTGCCCGACAGACATCGTGGAGCGCGAGCTGGAGCGCCTGCGCACACTCGGGGTCACCTTCGTGGAGGATGCGGAACCCGCCCCCAAATTGGTCGAGGCGCTCCTCGCCGCCACGGACGCCGTGTTCGTCGATCCCCGCGCGTGTCCAGCCGAGGCACTCGGCATTCCCGCGCCCGATCCCACCACACTCGAAACCACGCGCCCCGGACTCTTCGCCGCCCCCAGCCCCGCGCCGGGCACTTCGCCCGCTGCACTGGCCGCCCTCGGGCGCAAGGCGGCGCTGTCCATCGAGCGTCTGATGCAGGGCGCATCCCTCACCGCTGGTCGCGAACGTGAAGCCCCCTTCGCATCGCGACTGTACACAAACATTTCGGACGTCGCGCCCCTCGCGCCCGTGCCCGTCCCCCCAACAGGATACGACGACACCTCGGCCCGCGAGGAAGCCCGGCGCTGCCTGCGCTGCGAATGCATGGAATGCGTGCGCCACTGCGCCTACCTCGAACACTTCAAGGGCTACCCCAAGACCTACGCCCGCCAGATATACAACAACGCGTCCATCGTCATGGGCACAAGGCAGGCCAACACGCTTATCAACTCCTGTATGCTATGCGGACTGTGCGAGGAGCTCTGCCCCGAGCACTTCCCCATGGTCGCCCTGTGCCTCGACGCCCGGCGCGACATGGTCCAGCGCGGAAAGATGCCGCCCTCGGCGCACGAATTCGCCCTGCGGGACATGACCTTCGCCAACGGCGAATCCTGCGCGGTCGCCAAGCTCCAGCCCGGAACCACGACCAATCGCTGGGTCTTCTTTCCGGGCTGCCAGCTCCCGGCCTCGGCCCCGGACGCCGTGGAGCGGACCTACGCACACCTGCGCGAGACGCTACCCGGCGGCACGGCGCTCCTTCTGCGCTGCTGCGGCGCACCGGCACACTGGTCCGGGCGGCAGGACCTCTTCGCCGCGAGCGTGGACGCACTGCGCGCGGACTGGGAGGCCCTCGGCACACCGACACTCGTCACCGCCTGCCCCACCTGCGCCCAGATGCTTCGCGAGCACCTGCCCGAAGCGAATACTGCATCTCTGTGGGCGGTCCTCGGACAATACGGCATGCCGCCGTCGCCAGCCGTCCCGGCCGGACCGCTCTGCCTGCACGACCCGTGCACCACGCGTCATGACGACGCGCTGCGCGCACAGGTCCGCACCCTGTGCGCCGCGCTCGGCATTACTCCAACGGAGCCGAGCCTCTCCGGTCGCCTCACCGAGTGCTGCGGGTTCGGCGGACTGCTTGCCGACGCCAACGCCCCGCTGGCAGCCACCGTGGCCGCGCGGCGGGCGGAAAAGCTCGACGGGACGGGCCTCACCTACTGCGCCATGTGCCGCGACCTGCTGGCGCAGGCTGGCAAGCCCTGCCTGCACCTCCTCGACCTGCTCTTTCCGGCGGACGACACGCCGCCCACGCCGCGCCCCGCGCCGGGCATTTCCAAACGTCGCGAAAACCGCGTGCGCCTGCGCGAACGCCTCATGGACACCCTCTGGCGCGAAGCGAACGCCCCACGGCCGGAGCACGAATCCCTCGCCATCGCCTACACCCCTGCGGCGAAGGAAATCATGGAAAAGCGGCGCATCCTCGAAAGCGACGTGGCACGCACGCTCTTCGCCGCGAAGCGCGACGGGCACATTCTGGCCCGCGCGGGGTCGCCGCGCCGTCTGGCCACGCACCGGCCATCCACGGTGACCTACTGGGTGGAGTTTGAGTGCGACGCGGCGGGCGGCTACGTCGTCCACAACGCATGGAGCCACCGCATGCGCGTCTCGGGGGTGGAATCATGAGTACGCTGAAGGTGTTGAGTGAGGATTTCTCCAACTGGACATGCGAAGCCTGCGGCGAAACGCTCGTCCCCCGGCCCGTGACGCTCGACTATCTGGAAAGCCGCTTCCGCGTGGAGTTGCCCGCCTGCCCACGCTGCGGGCTGGTGCTGGTGCCCGAATCGCTCGCTCTGGGGAAAATGGCCGAGGTGGAGCGCCTGCTGGAGGACAAGTAGACATGACGGCCGACGGCTGCGCCCAACCGCTCTGGCGGCATCCGGTCCTTCGCGCCGTGGCGGGGCAGACCTTGCGCCCCGGCGGACTCGACTTCACGGATCAGGCCGTGCACCTCGCCCACATCCCCGGGGATTCGCGAGTGCTGGACCTCGGCTGCGGCACGGGCGCAACGGTGGAACATCTGCGTAGCCATCACGCATTGGCGGCCGTAGGCGTAGACCTCGCCATCCCGCAAGGGGCAAAAAAGGGTCTGCCCTTCGCGCAGGCCGACGCGCAATCCCTGCCGTTTCGTGACGCCAGCCTCGGTGCCGTCATCTGCGAATGCGTGCTCTCGCTCCTGCCGGACCAGCGCGCGGCGCTCCACGAATGCCGCCGAGTCCTCATGCCGGGCGGACGCCTCATCCTCGCCGATCTCTATCACCGCAGCATCTCGACAACCGCCTGCACCGCGACCACGACCGCACACAGCGCCGCAAAATCCTGCGTCACCCATGCTCTGAACATCGACACCCTGCGCCGCGACCTCGCCGATGCAGGCATGCGCGTCGTTCTCCTCGAAGACCACACACGCCTGCTGGCCGAGCTCGCCGCACGGATGATCCTCGTCGGGGCGTCCGACATCCTCCCCGAATGCCCGAGCAAGCGCCCCGGCTATCTTCTGCTCATCGCCGTCACCGACGGCATTCCCACGGAGGCCCACCATGATGATGGATGATCCCGGTCTGCGCATTCTGCAACTGGCCGGTGCCGGATACTGCTGTAGCCAGATCATCGTGAAACTCTTCCTCGACGATCTGGGCCGCGACAACCCGGACCTCGTGCGCGCCGCGCAGGGCCTGTGCCACGGCCTTGGCGAATGTTCCGGAACCTGCGGCATCCTCACCGGCGGTGCCTGCGCACTTGGCCTGTACGCCGGACGCGGCACGGACGGCGAACTCACCGACGAGCGCCTACCGCTGCTCCTCGAATCCTATGTGGAATGGTTCAGGGCCACGGCCACGGCCCGCCACGGCGGCATCACCTGCGGCGACATCACGGGTGGCGACTGCTCCGCGCCCAATCCCTCGCGCTGCGGAGTGCTCCTCGCCGATGCCCACGCCGCGCTGTGCGGCATCCTTGCCAACGCTGGCTTCGACATCACCACAGGGCGGGGGGACGATGACGCCTTCTGATTTCTGCTTCGACAGCGTGCCCACGGCCAGCGTCTGCCCAATCTGCCTGCGCCGCATCCCGGCCCGGCGCGTCACGGCTGGCGGCGAGACCCGCCTCGTCAAGGACTGCCCGGAGCACGGACGCTTCAGCACCCCGGTCTGGCGTGACAGCCCGTCCCTTGGCGAATGGTCGCGCCCCAAGACACCCTCGGCCCCGCCTGCCACGGCGACGGCCATCGAACGCGGCTGTCCCTTCGACTGCGGCCTGTGCCCGGACCACGGCCAGCACACCTGCACCGCGCTCATCGAAATCACATGGCGCTGCGACCTCGGCTGCGAGGTCTGCTTTGCCAGCGCCGGGGGTACTGCCCGGCCAGACCCCACGCCAGACGAACTCGACCATCTGCTGGAAACGATCCGCCCCAGCGCCGGGGCCTGCAACATCCAGCTCTCCGGCGGCGAACCCGCCGTGCGCGACGACCTGCCCCGCATCGCCGCCATGGCCAAGGCTCACGGGTTTCCCTTCGTGCAGGTCAACACCAACGGCCTTCGCGTCGGGCGCGAACGCGACCTCGCCGCACGCTGGGCCGAGGGCGGCGTGGATTCGGCATTTCTGCAATTCGACGGCACCCGCGACGACATCCACCGCGCCATCCGGGGCCGCGAACTGCTGGACATCAAACTCGCCGCCATCGAAAACCTCACTGCGGCGGGCATCGGCGTGGTCCTTGTGCCCACGGTCATCCCCGGCGTCAACGACGACAACCTCGGCGACATCCTGCGCCTCGCGGCGTCGCTGTCACCGGGGGTGCGCGGCGTGCACTTCCAGCCCATCAGCTACTTCGGGCGCTATCCGCAGGCCCCGGCGGACAGCCTACGCATCACGCTTCCAGAAATCATGACCGCACTGGAACGCCAGACCGACGGAGCCATCCGCGCCACGGACTTCCAGCCCCCGGCCTGCGAGCACGCGCACTGCTCGTTCCACGGCAACTATCTCGTCATGGAGGACGGACGCCTCGAACGGCTCTCCGGCGGGCGCTCGGCCTGCTGCTGCACGCCTCACCCCGCCGCCGAGGGAGCCGAGCAGTCACGCGCCTTCGTCCGCCGCCAGTGGGCCGCGCCCGACGCGCCACCAACCGCCACCGCGCCGGAACCCGCCGACGATCTGGACCGCTTCATCGCCCGTGCGCGCACGCACATCCTCGCCGTGTCGGGCATGGCCTTTCAGGACGCATGGACTCTCGACCTCGAACGCCTGAAGGGCTGCTGCATCCATGTGGCGGCACCGGACGGCAGGCTCGTCCCCTTCTGCGCCTACAACCTCACGGCCGCGGACGGGACCGCGCTGTACAGGAGCACGCAGCATGCCGCGTCCACCACTTGACCGCTGGCTCGTCTCGCGCATGGGGCTGCCGCCCGACGCCCCAACGCCGGACCGCGACACCCTTCGCGAATGGCAGTTCCGTCAACTGCGTCGAACCATCGCCCACGCCCGATGCGCCAGCCCCTTCTATGCTCGCCGTCTTGCGCGGGTCGATCCCGACGCGGTGCGCACACCACAGGCCCTCGCCATGCTTCCGCGAACCTCCGCCGATGACCTGCGCACCCGCCCCGAAGATTTCCTGTGCGTCTCGCAGGACGACGTGGCCCGTGTGGTCACGCTGTCCAGTTCCGGCTCAAGCGGCGCGCCCAAGCGCTTCTTCTTCACGTCCGGAGACCTCGAACGCACCATCGAATTCTTCCGCCACGGCATGGAGTCCATTGTCCCGCCCGACGAAACGGTCCTCGCGCTTCTGCCCGGAAACCGTCCCGGCGGCGTGGGCAAGCTCTTCGCGGAGGCCGTGGCACGGCGTGGGGCGACGGCCGTCTTCGCGGACGATGCGTCGAACATCCCCGACGTACTCGACCTGCTGTGGACATCGCGGGCCTCGTGCATCATCGGGTCCCCCGTCCACGTGCAGGCAGTGGCCAAGCTCTGGCGGCATCTCGGGCTGGAGCGGGGCATCATCCGTTCCGCGCTCATGTGCTGGGACACCCTGTCCGGCGCGGCGGCGACCACCATCGCCCGCGCCTTCGGCTGTGACATATTCACCCACTGGGGCATGACGGAAACCTGCCTCGGCGGGGCGGTGGACTGCGCCGCCGGCTCCGGCATGCATCTTCGCGAACCGGACTTTCTCATGGAAATTACGGACCAGGATACCGGGCTTCCCGTCCCCGACGGCGTCTACGGCGAAATCGTCATCACCACGCTCTCGCGACGAGCCATGCCCCTCATCCGTTACCGCACGGGCGACATGGGCCGCCTCGTCCCCGGAACCTGCGCCTGCGGCTCGCCCCTGCGGCGACTGGCCGATGTCCCCGGCCGCATCGGCCACGCTACCATCCTACCGGACAACACACCGCTTCATCAGGCGGAACTGGACGAACTGCTCCTGCGCATTCCCGACGTACTCGACCTACAGGCCAGCCTCAACCCGGCCCGCCCCGTGCTGACACTGGAGATAGACACACTGCCCGGGGCAGACCCCTCGCGCACGGTACGAAACGCCGCCGCGCTCATCCCGAAGATCGTCCACGCCCGCCAAACATGCGGCCTCACCATCGAGACATGCGTTCGCCACAGCGACGGACGCATCGGCTCGGGCTTCGAAAAACGCGCCATCACCTCTTCCACACCGGAGGTTGCAACCACATGAAACAGCTCATCCGCAACATTCGCCAGCATCTCGAAGCGGGCGAAGACCTCGTCATCGCCACCATCATCGACAACTCCGGCTCCACACCGCGCACATCGGGCAGTAAGATGCTCGTCTTCCGCGACGGCTGCATCGACGGCTCTGTTGGCGGCGGCATCGTGGAAGCCATGGTCCAGCGCGCCGCGGCCGAACTCTTCACGCAGGGCGACTGCGCCGCGGCGTTCCGGGAGTTCGACCTCTCCAACGAGTTGGCCGCGCGTTCGGACATGATCTGCGGCGGCAGGATATCCGTGCTGCTGGAGCATCTTCCATCCAGCAGCTGGGCCAGCGCGGCCTACACGGCGCTGGACGACAGGCTACGCCACGGCCAGCGCGCCGTCCTCTTCACCCGCATAGACAAAGGCGACACGTCGCGCATCTCCGGGCGCACAGTTCTGTCCGACAGCCAGCCCGTGCCCGACTGGCCGGAACTCCCCGCCGACGAAGCCACCACGCTGCGCAACGCATCCCTCACCGCAGGCAAGCCGGTGCTGAGCATGCGAAACGGCCAGTGCTACATGGCCGAATCCTTCCTCCCCCTGCCAAGTCTGTACATCTTCGGCGCGGGGCACGTCTCCCGCCCCACGGCGAGCCTTGCCGCGTCGGTGGGATTCCGGACCATCGTCCTCGACGACCGCGCGGAATTCGCCTGCGACGAACGCTTCCCGAACGCCGACGAAATCCGCGTCCTGCCGGACTTTCATGACCAGTTCAAGCAGCTTGGCCTCGGCGAGGATTCCTTCATCGTCATCGTCACGCGCGGGCACATGCACGACAAGACCGTGCTAGCGCAGGCCCTGCGGACCCCCGCCCGCTACGTCGGCATGATCGGCAGTATCCGCAAGCGCGACGCCATCTACGACGCCCTGCGCGCGGAAGGCTTCACGCAGGCGGATATCGACCGCTGCCACTGCCCCATCGGACTCTCCATCGGAGCGCAGACGCCGGAGGAAATCGCCGTGAGTATCATCTCCGAACTCATCATGAAACGCGCGGAGGCGCGAAAGTGAACATAACGGCCATCGTGCCCGCTGCCGGGCAATCCTCGCGCATGGGACGGCTCAAGGCGCTCATGCCCCTCGGACACGGCAGCGTCCTGTCCTGCGTGGTCGAAGCGCTACGCACGGCTGGCGTCATCGACATCATCGTGGTCACCGGGCACGCCGCCGAAGACATCGAGCAAGCGGCGTGGGGCGTCCATGCCCACACGGCCCACAACCCGGACCACGCGCATGGCATGTTCAGCTCCATCACGGCAGGCATGGACGCTCTGCCCACCGATGTGGACGGATTCCTCGTCCTGCCGGTGGATATTCCGCTGGTGCGCAGCGAAAGCATCCGTGCTCTGCTTGAGGACTTCGACCGCGCCCATGCCCCGGTGACCTATCCGACGTTTCGAGGCGAGCGAGGGCATCCGCCGCTCATCCGTGCCGATCTGCGCGATGCCATCCTCGCGCATGACGGCGCAAACGGCCTGCGCGGCGCTCTCGAACGCTTCGACGCGCAGGCCAATGACATCGCCGTGCCGGACAGCGGCATTCTCCTCGACCTCGACACGCCCGCAGACTACGTGGCGGCGCGCAACCTCGCCCAGCACCGCGCAACGCCCACCACTGACGAATGCCTCGCACTATGGGACATGGCCGACACCGCGCCCGACACCCGCGAGCACTGTCGTGTGGTGGCGCAGGCGGCGCGCATCATGGCCGAAGCGCTGAACAGAACCCGACGGGACGCTCCACCGCTGGACACGGAAATGGCCCACGCCGCAGCGCTGCTGCACGATCTCGCCAAGGGGCGGCACCATCACGAAGCGGCCGGAGCGGAACTCTTGAAGACATGGGGATTCGACGCCATCGCGGAAATTGTCGGGGCGCACCGCGACATTTCACTCCCAGAAGACGCGCCGATCACGGAACGGGAAATCGTCTTTCTCGCGGACAAGTTCGTCAGCGGCACGCGCATCGTCACCATCAACGAGCGCTACGGCGAGCGCCTGCGGCAATGGCTGCGCGATCCGGCGGCGAGCCGCGCCATCCGCGAGCGCCTCTCGCGTGCGCGCGCCCTGTGTACCCGCTTCGAGACCGAGGCACGTGTCCACATGCCGGACTTGCTCATCGAGGCGATACCGGAGTTGGAAGGATGATCATCCTGGTCAGACATGGAGAGGCGGAAAACGCCGCCGGGCGTGCCATCGGCAGAACGGACCCGCCGCTTTCGCCACGCGGCGAGGAGCAGGCACTGCGAGCCGCAGAGGCGCTTCGCGACGTGGAAATCAGCACCATCGTCACAAGCCCCCTCTCGCGCACGCGACGCACGGCGGACGTTATCGGCGGGGTGTGTGGCCTTGAACCGCTGCTGCGCCCGGCCCTCGCTGAAATCGACCTCGGCGAGTGGGACGGCATGCGGTTCGAGGATATCCGCAACACACGCCCAGCGGAATTCGCGGCGCGCGGGCGAGACATCGCGGGCTATCGCCCACCCGGCGGCGAGAGCTTCACGGACCTCGCACGGCGCGTCATGCCGGAATTCGAGGCACTATGCGCCATGCCGGGAACAACGCTCGCCGTGACGCACGCGGGAGTCATCCGGGTCATCCTCGCGCAGACGCTCGGCATGCCCCTCGCGAAGATCTTCGCCCTAACACCGCTCCACTGCCACATGACCATCATCGACACGACACGCGCCACACCACGCCTCACGGCCTTCAACCTCCCGCCAACGACAGAGGCGGTGACCGTAACAGTGGCAACGCTGACCAACATCCAAGGATAAGCGAGATCCAACCGC